>JAVYVJ010000002.1:488599-560626 GCA_038727705.1 Zestosphaera sp.
TGCCACCACGCGCGGGAGCTCAGTTTCAACGACCTCCTCAGGGAGGTGAGCGACTTTTTAACTGTGTCGTAGTTAAGAGTATCTGTTGTGGTGAGCTACGTGGGTCTTGACTCACTTGAGGGCTTCATTCAAGACCGGATGATTAAGTATAGGTTCCCAGGAGTCTCAATAGCCCTACTCAAGGAGGGTGAGGTAGTCCATGCAAGGGGTTTAGGCTTCAGGGACCTCACCACCTCACTTCCTGCAACGCCCAGCACTAACTACCACGTAGGGTCGGTGACTAAAGCATTCACTTCAGCGGCGATCATGCAGCTAGTTGAGAGAGGCCTCGTAAGTCTTGAGGACCCCGTCAATAAATACGTCAGCGTAGTCAAGTCCGACGAGATAAGAGTACATCACCTACTCACACACACGTCCGGAATACCCGCATTAGGGTACGCTGAGGCGCTGATAGACAGCTACTACGGCTTAGGGAGTGAGTGGCTCCCCACCGCTAAGCCGGACGACGTCCTGACGTTCATGGCTGGTTATCAGGACTGGTTTAACCACAAGCCTGGTGAGAGGTGGTTCTACCTTAATGAGGGCTACGTCATACTGGGTAAGATAATTGAGAAGGTCAGCGGGCAGAGTTATGAGAGTTACGTGAAGCTCAACGTGTTGGAGAGGCTGGGAATGATGAAGAGCTACTTCACGCGTGACGAGTACGTGAGGGATGAAGACAAGGCCACGCCGTACATAGTTGATAAGGAGGGCAAGCATGCGAGGGTTGAGCCGTTGTTCGGCGTCTCGGCTGACGGCGGGCTCTTCAGCAACGTCCTAGATCTGCTGAAGTTCGTTTCAATGCTGATTGACAGGGGTTCCTACATGGGTGTTGAGATACTCAGCAAGGAGTCCGTCGAGCTCATGGAGAAACCCCACGTTAGGTTGCCGTATGACTCCTACGTGGCTGATTCATACGGTCTCGGTTTGACGATACGCAGTAACTTCCTAGGTCGTAGGCTGATCGGCCATGGCGGTTCCGTACTGGTGCACACGGCCTACATAGGCTACGTACCTGAGAGTAGGGTGGGGGTAGCGGTGCTGGCTAACATGAGCGGCTACCCGCTGTCACTCATAGGGGCGTACGCACTAACGTGCGTGATGGGCATGGATCCTGCGAAGGAGCTACCGTACGTGGCCGTGGAGAGGGTATACGATAAGCTGGTAGGGTCGTACAAGGGATACAAGGGCACGATAAGGTTACGCGTTAGGAGATTAGGGGGCATCCTGGCAATAGAGAACGAGGGCGCCCGTACCTCAGAGCTAACACCGCTAGTGCCTGATGGTGTCGCAGAAGATCACGCCCTATTCATGGTGTACACGCTCGCCGGCAGGGTTCCTGTGGAGTTCTTCATAGAAGATTCCGGAAGGGTTCGAATGACCTACGAGAGATACGAACTGATTAGAGCAGGTGATTAAACACACCACGGACCACTAGACCCCTCAATTGGGCACCGGCGGCATGACCTAAACTTTTTAGGCTAGGTCACCGTAATCTATTTGTACTTAAGCGGTGATTTCAAATGGTTAAGGGGATTTCAGGCAGGATTGCCTTAGTGGACCTGAGCAACGGGTCAGTGAAGTTCATGAACACCTCCGCAGAGCATGTGGAGCGCTTCGTCGGCGGCGCTGGCTACGGCACGTGGCTCCTCTTCAAGTCCTTCGCAGAGCACGTCACGGAGAGGTCGTTCCCTGAACCGCTATCACCTGAGAACCCTCTGATAATGATGACCGGACCTCTGACGGGCCTTACGGCGTTCAGCTTTAAGACGGCGGTGGTCTCCAGATCCCCCCTAACTAGAGGGTTGGGTAAAAGCATCTTCTCCGGCTCTTGGGGGGCCACCCTCAAGAAGGCAGGTCTAGACGGCGTGGTGGTGAAGGGGGCTGCTGAGAGGCCTGCCCACATAGTCATCGACGACGGCCACGTGGACGTTAAGGACGCCTCAAACCTCTGGGGTAGAGACGTCATGGAGACGGTCGCCGCTGTGAGGAGTGAGTTGGGGGAGGGATTCAGAACCATAACCATAGGGCCTGCTGGCGAGAGGCTCGTCAAGATAGCGTCTATAGTAAGCAGTGAGAGGAGGGTTGCCGGAAGAACCGGTATGGGGGCCGTCATGGGCAGCAAGAAGCTCAAGGCTATATCGGTTAGAGGCTCCGGAACGGTGGAGGTCCATAACCCGGAGGAGTTGGTGGAGTTAAATAAGAAGTGGCTCCTCAGAGGTGTGGAGACGGCTAGGGGGAAGGCACTCCGCGAATACGGGACCGTCGGCGGCGTGAGCACCTTCGTCGTGACGGGCAACCTACCCATGAGGCACTGGACTCTGGGCTTCTGGGATAAGGCTGACAACATAAGTGGGAAGACCTACATGGAGAAGCACAGGCTCGGGGCCGGCAGGAAGGCCTGCGGTGAGGGGGTCATGTGTAGCATCCTCTGCGAGAGGGCGATAACGTACGACGACCCGAGGTTCGGCAGCTACGCTGGGAAGGGACCTGAGTATGAGACTGCAGCAATGCTGGGCTCCAACCTTCTGGTGGAAGATCCGGTCGCGTTGGCCGAGATGAACAACCTCTGCGATAGGCTCGGGCTCGACACCATATCAACCGGTGAAGTCCTGGCATGGCTGACTGAAGCACGTGAAAAGGGGTTGGTGGGCGATGAGTTGGTGGAGGGCATGAGGATTGAGTGGGGCAATCACGAGACTTACCTCAAACTCATCAAAATGACGGCGTTTAGGGAGGGCATCGGCGACGCCCTGGCCGAGGGTGTGAGGGAGGCCTCAAGGAGGTTCGGCAGGGGGGCTGAGAGGATAGCCCTGCATGTGAAGGGCCTAGAGGTACCTGCCCACAACCCGAGACTCTACAAGTCGCTGGGACTCTCATACGCCACGTCAAACAGGGGGGCGTGCCACCTTCAAGGCTCACCGATGTTTGCTGAGAGGGGCATAGTGACGCCTGAGTATGGAATCACCGCACCCCCGAAAACGCCTGAGGAGAGGGTCAATACCGTGATCATCCATCAAAACATGGCAATGGTCATAGATTCCGCTACGATATGTAAGTTCGGCACGCACGGTGTGGCGGACTTCAACCTCATCGCCGACGTGTGGAATTCCGTGACTGGCATGAGGTGGGACAGGCATGACGTACTGAAGGCCGGGGAGAGGATATGGTACCTGGAGAGGATCTACAACTACCTGGTGGGATTCACCAACAGGGACGACAGCCTGCCGGACAGGTTCCTCATGGAGCCCGTCAACGAGGGCGGCGCTAAGGGACTCGTATGCGATGACTTCGACGTAATGTTAATGAAGTTCTATGAGGAGAGGAAGCTTAGAACAAAGCCCGAGTTAGCTGGGAAGCTGAGGGAGATAGGGTTAACCGATCTCCTGGAAGTTCTGGAGTACGTTAGGCTATGGTGATTTCTTGATACTCAAGGCAAGAATACCGCTGCATAGAGCGCTGGGGCTGAGCAGAGACCAATACACAGTCCACGGCCTAGACTGCGGAGCCACCCCAAGGGACTTCCTTAAAAGGATAGGGGAGCACGAACCGGCGTCGCCGCTTCTGAGGATACTTAGCGAGGAACCGATGGGCGTCATAATGATTATGGGGGGAAGGGTCCTAGATCAAGGCAGGGGGTTCAGGGAGCAGGTCGAGTGCGAGGAGTCGACCGAATACGAGATACTCATAACACCCCTTCTTGAGGGAGGCTAGTTAAATTCCCACTGACTGCACGACCTAGATCCTTGCGAGTGGTGTAGGCAGGCACGCAGTTAGCCAACGTGATATTTAGGTCTTAAGCCACTATCATATCGTGGTGGGGTACGGTGGTGGTGCTTCAGGTAGCCTTAGACCTGACTGAATTGGTGAGGGCTGCAAGCTTAGCTGCGGAAATAGCGTCAGTGACTAAGTGCGGTAACGTGTGGATCGAGGCGGGAACCCCGCTGATTAAGTCGTGGGGGAGGGTCGCCGTGAAAGCCTTGAAGGACTTGACGGGTTGCTTCGTAATTGCTGACACGAAGACGATGGACGTACCCAGCGTGGAGGGGTCGATGATGTATGAAGCAGGTGCCGACGCATTCACGGTGCTGGCAGTCGCCGACGATGAGACTATCAAGGAGGCCGGGGAGACCGCACGCAGCTATGGGAGAGCCGTAATAGGGGATTTAATAAGTCACCCCAAACCCCTGCAGAGGGCTATAGAGCTCTACGGTTTGGGCGTGGATGCAGTGACGTATCACATAGGTATAAGCGTGCAGAAGGCGCGAGGCCTGAGGGTGACGGACCTGCTTGACGAGGTAGATAGGATCAAGCGAGAGACCCCGCTAAGAGTAGCCGTAGCGGGGGGGATCAGGCCCGGCGACGTGAGGGAGTTAACCCGCAGGGGGGTGGACGTGATAGTGATCGGGAGTGCAGTAACGAACGCGGTGAAGCCTGTTGATGTAGTCACTAAGGTGCTGGACGACATGAGACCATGACCAACCGCCCAAGGGGCCCCCTCCTACAGGGCCTAAGTCACTCACGCCTTGCAGAGCTGCTTGAGTCTCGTGCCGCTGAGCTATTTGATTGGATGTGCTGACAGTAGGTTGAACCCCGCGGGACATAGTGGAGCTGCACTCATGTCAAAGTGTTGATGAGCCTGATTATGGGATCAAGTTGGTTGTGGTAGCTGAACGCGAGCATGCAGACTAGGGATGGAAGGGTTAGAGATCCCCGCGCAACTTAAAACTAGTTGTGCGAAAAACGGGTTACGTAGCTTCATCCTACTACACACGCGCGGAGGTTAGAGTTTAGGGATTGACCGCCTTAAAAACCATTCCCGAGATTCTAGCTATCGCTTCCGTCCCCTTACCACCGCTGAACGTCTGGCTAAGGGGATCCTTTAAATCCTTAACCATCGCCGATATTATGAATGGTTCTTTAGCGAAAACTATGCCGACATCGTGCCTTACCCCGGCTAGCTCGCCTGTCTTGTGAGCTACCGGTATCCCCTCCGGCAGGTAGCGCGGTATTCGATCGTTAACTTGCTGCTTCTTCATTATATCCAGGACTTTTTCACAGCTCCATTCATTTAGGATTGTTTTTGCGTAGAGTTTATGGAGGAGGTCAGCCATGTCGCGCGGTGAGGTGTAGTTATCCAATCCACGTTTCCTTGCTTCAAAATCCATCATCTTCCTTTGAAGGAGAGTCTTACGAAGTCCGAGTCCCTTCATGAAGGAATTGGCGTTCTTCATACCCACCTTCGTTATCACTACGTTAGCGGCGACGTTATCGCTGATTATTATCATGAGAGTCGAGATGTCAATAAACGGCAATTTGAGGCCTGCCGTCAGCTCCTTCAGGACCCCCATACCCCCCACCTCATCCTCCTCTCTTAAGACTATCTGCTCATCCAAGCTCAGGCGTCCCTCTAACGCCTGCCGAAAGGCTTCTAAAAGCACTGGAACCTTGATTATGCTTGCAGCCGGGAAGGTCTCATCCTCGTTGATGACTATTTCCTCCCCAGTCCTGATCACCTCCACAACCAACCCGAACGTGTCCCCGGATCGTCTCGCGATTTCCCTTACTCTGGGTTGTATCGCGAACATTATGAAGTTCGCCGCCATTATCGCCCACTCATTCATCAACTGCATCCTTGCTTTATTAAGGACTGGCTCAGAATATTAGTTGTGGTGTGGTATATGGCTTCCGGCCATATTACTACTGGAGAGAAGCTCATGCCATACATTAAGTTGCACATAGTCATCGCTGCGCTAGTGTTGGTCAGCGAGATCATAGGGGTTATGCGATTCAGCGTGTGGATTGTAACGATCTCGCTGTTCCCGATGCTCTACGCAGTAGTGCTGGGGATAATAGTTTCCCCTAACGTCTTAGGGAGGGCTGTTAAGCCTCTCAAGAAGCTCCTCTCGGAGAAGGAGACCGCGCTGGCATCGCCATTCATAGTGGCGTCGCTAGCCCCCCTAGCGGCTAAGTATGGAGTTATGACGGGGCCTAACGTGCCGAAGCTAATTGAGTACGGCGTTCCGTTGATAGTTCAGAATTTCGGAGTTCAGCCGGGCTGCATCCTGCTGGCACTACCCATAGGCTTGTTTCTACTTAGGATGGGCAGGGAGGTGATAGGCGCTGTCTTCGACATATGCAGGGAACCCGCGCTGGCCGTGGTTAACCAACTACGCGGGCCCGACTCCCCGGAGGCTTTAGGCACTTTGGGCGTGTACATAGCGGGGACTGTCTACGGGACTCTATGGTGGGCGATCGTGGGCTCCGTCCTCGGCTCAGCCCTAACCAGCGTCTTCAGCCCCTACGCCCTGGCCATGGCATGCGGGCCGGGGAGTGCGAGCATGACGACGGCCTGCGCAACGGCGATGAGTTTGGCCCTACCAGCCCATAAAGACGCCATCCTGACCTTCGCCATCGCAAGCAACCTCGTCTCCGGCGTGATAGCGGTGTGGTACGATACCTTGGTCGGGCTGCCTCTAGCGGATAAGCTGTACAGGGTCCTAACGAAGTATAGGAGGGGGAGCCAGAAATGACGAGTCTGGGCGGCCGCTTCACTTTCCAAGTCCTGGCGGCGTTCGTCGCCTCCCTTCTGACCCTCATAGGCAACACCATAGCCTGGCGCATCCCAGTATTGGACGCGTTGCCGGGCTTGTTCATACTGTACGCAGTGGCCGTAGCAGGCATTGTTGTGAAGCAAGCTCTGGATAAGGTAGGGGTGTTGAAGCAGATCCCCACGTTCGCGTGGATCATGCTCGTAGGGCTGGCCATATCGATCCCAGGGGTTCCTGGAGCTGATGCAGTGGTTAAGTACACCAATAACGTCGCCTTCCTAGCAACCTGCACCCCGATACTGGCGTACGCAGGTGTAGCGGCTTCCAGAGACCTGCCAAGACTGAAGCAAGTGAGTTGGAAGGTCGCCATACTGTCCCTGTTCGTGTGGATGGGGGCCTTCCTCGGCGCGGCGATAGTTGCTCAGATACTCATAACGCTGTTAGGGCTTTGAGAAAAGAAAGGATCTTCACTCTGCAAGCCTTTTTATTCCTATTGTTTAAGGAACTCATGTGAACGTTTTCCTCAGATACGCTAGGTACTCGTCCTTCGTCATCTTAGGCTTGAACGCGCTCACGATCTCCCTAGCTTTCTCCGCGTTACCCGCCAGTAAGTCGATGACGGTCATGGCCATTATCTTCGTTGCGATCACGTAGGCCATCTCGGCGTCCTTGATGTCGAAGTTCTTGGCGTGCGGGTCCCCGACGAACCCCCCGACGAAGGGGTGGATCGACGGAATCACGTGTGAGACATCGCCCATGTCCGTTGAAGCGGGCTGATGGCCGCCGTCGATCACGCTTCCACCGCCCAGTAGCTCGAGGGTGTTGGACTTGAATATCTCGGAGAGGTTCCTGTCCTGAACCAGCGGCAGGTAGCCCGGTATGTTCCTTATCTCGACCGACCCCCCGACGGCAGATGCTCCGGCCTTAAGCGCTCTGTCGACCTTCATGCTCGCATCCTCTATCGCCAAGTAGGTCTTCCCCCTCACGTACATCTCCATCCTAACGTCCGAGGGCACCACATTCACGGCGTCACCTCCCTTAGTTATGATTCCGTGAACTCGGACGAAGTCCTCATCCTTGAAGGTCTCCCTCTGCGCGTGGATGGCGAGTATGGCCAGCGCGGCGGCGTTGAGGGCGTTTACCCCCTCGTGAGGTGCGGCCGCCGCGTGGGCTGACCTCCCCATGAACCTTGCGTACTTGCTTATGAAGCCGTTCGTGGTCGCGTTAACCCACACCCTCCTCTCAGGCATGCCTGCCTGAGCGTGGATCATCATGGCAATGTCCACGTCATCTAAAGCCCCTATCCTCAGCAACTCCTGCTTGCCCCCAAGGAACTCTATCTTGCCCTCCTCCCTTAACCTTAACCTGTACCCTATCTCAACGAACTCCTCGGCCGGAACCGCCATTAAGACCACGTCACCGGAGAGCGCGTTGATGACTCCGGACTCCATTAAGGCCCTGCCGACCCCAAGCATCGTGGTGATCTGGACGTTATGACCGCATGCATGGGCTGCCCCCGTGCTCCCGTCCGCTAGGGGATGGTCAGGGCATGGAATAGCGTCCAGCTCGCCCATGACCGCGACCGCCGGCCTCCCGCCTTTCTTAAGCCTTGCCTTAACACCTGTTAAGGCGAGCCCGTCCTGGTAGTCTAGACCCAACCTCTCAAACTCCCTTTTAACGATGCTGGAGGTCCTGAACTCCTTAAACCCCAGCTCCGGAACCCTGCGTAGTTCCTCACCAAGTTTAACCAAGTCCTCAGACATCCCGTCTATGGTCCTGCATACCCTTTCCTTAAGCTCCTTTACATTCATTTCAAACCCTCCATACTCCTTAACGAGCCTCGCATTATTAAATACTAGGCAATGCTCCTGGATTGGCGCCGCGGCCGGGATTTGAACCCGGGTCACGGGCTCTCCGCAAGTCCCTCCAGAATCCCAGGAATGGGATGCTTACACGGGAGGGACTTACGACAGGCCCGCATACTAGGCCGGACTATACTACCGCGGCACCAAACATTTTTGAGGTGTGGGGCTTATAAGCTTTTCCCAGGCGAGCGCTTCCCCACCCCCGCACGCCTGCTTGAGTTAAATATATTAGGATGTTTAAATGATTAGTTGAGGTGCTGTAGTGATGAGTACTACGTATGCTGAGTTAGGGGAGCTGCGTGAGGGTAGCTTCATAGTCATTGAGGGCGAGCCGTGCAGGATCGTTGAGATGAGTAAAGCTAAGACAGGCAAGCACGGGAGCGCTAAAGCGCACGTAGTCGCTGTGAGCATTCTGTCCGGCGTTAAGAAGACTTTAGTTGCTCCCGTGGATCAGAGGGTGGAGGTGCCGATAATAGATAAGAGGGCCGGGCAGGTCATAGCTGTGCTGGGCTCGAGCGTCCAGGTAATGGACCTCGAGACCTACGAGACCCTTGAGATGGAGATGCCTCAGGAGGAGGATGTGAGGGCCAGGATAGCTGCGGGGGCTGAGGTGGAGTACTGGAACGTCCTCGGTAAGAGGAAGATCATGAGAGTCTTAAAGGGAGCTTAATGAGCTACCTAGGCAGGCTGAAGGACCTAATCTCGGACTTCGTCAGAGGTAAAGGCCCCTACGAAGAGAGCGTCAGCGAATTCATTAAGGAGCTGCAGAAAGAGCTGATTAAGGCCGACGTAAATCTAAGGCTGGTCATGGAGCTCACCAAAAGCATTAGGGAGCAAGCACTCAAGACGGAGCCCCCTCCAGGAATCCTGAGGCGTGAGTGGTTCGTCAAGATAGTGTACGACAACCTGGTGAGGTTCTTCGGAGGGGAGGTAGTTGAGGTACTCCCTAAGAAGATTCCGTGGGTGTTAATGCTCGTCGGGATTCAGGGGAGCGGGAAGACCACATCAGCAGGTAAACTCGCCCAGTACTACAGGAAGCTTGGTTATAAGACATGCCTAATAACGACTGACACATACAGGCCGGCGGCGTACGATCAGCTAAAGCAGATAGCTGACAGGCTTAACATCCCGTTCTACGGGGAGAAGGACGGCATCAACCCCGTCGAGATAGGGGTGCGGGGCTTGAGCAGGATGCTTAAGGAGGGCTGCAGCCTCATCGTGGTGGACACAGCTGGGAGACACGGGTACGGCGAGGAGGAGCACCTCCTCACAGAGATGGAGGAGATAGCCAAGGCCCTGAAGCCCGACGAGATAATGCTGGTGATCGACGCGTACATGGGTCAGAAGGCCTACGACATAGCTAAGAGATTCCATGAGAGGACGCCCGTAGGCTCCATATTCATAACTAAGCTCGACGGGACTGCTAAGGGGGGCGGCGCGCTCTCGGCCGTGGCGGCGACCGGGGCTAGGATAAAGTTCATAGGCGATGGTGAGAAGCTAGAGGACGTAGAACCCTTCAACCCCAGGAAGTTCGTGGCCCGCCTCCTGGGTTTGGGGGATCTGGAGACCTTATTGGATAAGTTCAAGGCCCTCGAGGAGAGTGAGGAAGTCCAGAGGAGGCTTGAGAAGGCGATCCTCACAGGAAGGCTGACCCTGAGGGACGTGTACACCCAGATCAAATCCCTCAGGAGGTTAGGCCCCCTCAGGAAGGTTCTTCAGATGATCCCGGGCTTCATGACCACCGTCCCCCTGGACGACGAGAAACTGCAGCTCTCCGAGAAGAACCTTGATAAGTGGCTCCACATACTTGATTCAATGACCTACGAGGAGCTGGATCACCCGGAGATAATAGACAGGAGTAGGGTGGTCAGAATAGCGAGGGGGGCCGGGGTGACCACCAACGACGTTAAGGAACTCCTCAGATACTATGAGGCGATGCTGAGGATGATTAAGACGCTGAGGAGCAGGAAGGACGCGCTTAAGAGGCTCGGGATGAAGGATGTCCCGCTCGAGCATTGAGTTGTTGGATAAGGCCGTTAAGGCCCTCATGAATTACCCGCTCTGCGACAGGTGTTTAGGCAGGCTCTTCGCCAAGTACGGACTCGGGCTGAGCAATGCTGAGAGGGGCAGGGCCCTCAAGACTTTAATAGCCATGAGCCTCCACGACCTCTTAAGCAGTGGTGCGGTCGACTCAAGCACCGCCGTGAGGCTGGCTGAGAACGGGGGGAGCCCGATAGCGGAGGTTGTTCAACGCTACGTGGGCGCAGTCGATAGGAGGAAGTGCTTCATATGCGGGGACGAGCTTGACGCAGCTATAGGCGAGCTTGTGGTCAAGGGCTACGAGGCCCTCTCAGGCAGGGAATTCGGGTCGCTGCTGGTGGGAGTTGCTAGGGGGTCCCCACACGAGGTGAGGGAGGGGGAAGTAGTCTCCGCACTCGGTATAGAGTCGTGGGAATCCGTCAGGAGGGAGGTCAAGAGGGAGGTCGGTAAGAGGCTCCAACTACTCACGGGGGCTGAACCCAGATTCAGAAATCCCGACGTCACCTTGATGATCGATCTAGGAACTATGGAGGTCAGGGCGACGTCCACTCAGGTCTTCCTCAAGGGAAGATACTATAAGGTAGGCAGATACATATCGCAGAGGTGGTGGTATTCTAAGGGCGGCGGCTTCAGGTATAAGCTGTCCGTGGAAGGGGTTGCTGAGAGAGCGTCCCAGATCCTAGCCGGTAGCGGCGTCCTAATACATGCAGCCGGACGTGAGGACGCTGACGCCCGGATGCTTGGCAACGGAAGGCCCCTAGTGATAGAGGTTCGGAACCCCCTTAAGAGAGCCATTGCCGTTGACCTCCTCAACAGCGCGCTAAGCGATGAGTGGGTTAAGATAGTGATTGATTCCGCATCCTCGCCTGAGGAGATGCAACGGCTGAAGAGGTCTAGGAGTCCTAAAACGTACAGGGTCGTTGCCTACGTCCCGGCAGGCGTTACCGAGGATGAGTTAAGAAACGTTGAAGCAGCGCTCAGCGGGGTTGAGGTCCGCCAACGAACCCCTAAGAGGATACTTAAGAGGAAGAAGGACGTCCTGAGGAGGCGTAAGGTACTTCAAACCTCCGGCAAGCTACTCTCGGAGCATCTGATCGAGTTAGTGGTTGTCTGCGAGAGCGGCCTCTACGTCAAGGAGTTAGTCAGCGGGGACGATGGGAGAACACATCCCTCAGTATCCTCAACCCTCCTTAAGGAAGCCACCACGCTATTTCTTGACGTCCTGGAGTACGGGGAGGGGCCCGCCAGGCAAACGTAGGTTTAAGGCAGGGCTCGCGGGCCGCTCACCCCGGCCCTGGAGTGCGATGCCCGCCTGCCTCGCGATCCCATCCTCACAATTATATAGCATTCCCAAACTAAAACAATGGGGGCGAGCAGTTCCTGGGGGTTTGATGCGGGGTGGGTTTTCTGCTCCTGCTACTGGTGCTTGCATCGCTCTTCGTCCTTCTAACTACCCACGCATCCAGCAGGTTGAAGCCCTCAGCCCCGTTAATCCTGCTCGCTTACCTAGTCACCTGCATCTCATTCCTGATGCACGCACCGTTCACGGAGACTCCGTTGGGGTTAATGGGTCTCAAGTATAGCGATGTTGTGCACGGGGTGTTTCACATTAGGTTCTCACCCGACCTCGTCGGGGATGCGCGGAGGCTTAGCGAGCTGTGGTTCAACGTGGACGCATTCAACGATCTAGTCAAGAGGGCTAACCTCTGCCCAATCCCGTATGTTGACTACATGTTCGAATATCCACCCCTAGTGGGGTTCTTGTGGTACGTAACCACCTGCACTTCCTTCACGATAGCCAACGGATTCGCAACGACCACGAGCGATTTCTTCAGCCTAGCGTCAAGCATTAACTACGTGATGCAGGCATCAATACTAGCGGGCTCTGCAGTGCTAACCCTCCATACCCTCAGGAAACTAGCATCGTACGGCGGCAGATCCGCAGGAAGGGCTCTCCTCTTCCTAGTGCTCCCTTCAACCATTCTCTACATGACCTACAACTGGGATCTGATCGCGTCATGCCTCGCCGCCGCAGCGCTCTACGCTTTCCTCAGAGGGAAGCGCACCACGTCAGGCATGCTGCTTGGGCTGTCCGTCTCAAGCAAACTGTTGACCGGAGGCCTGCTGATACCGCTTACATCCCACCTCCTCAGGGAGGCTAGAGGAGGGAGCTCTGGCGTAAAGCAGCTGCACGCCTTTCTAGCCGCGTTCGCGGTGGGGGGCCTCACCCCCTTCATGGCGGTGTACTTCCTCTCAAGGGAGGGTTTAATGGGTTTCATAACCCACCACGCGAGTTGGTACTGCGAGAACTGCGTTTACGCCTCAGTAGTTCCCGACATATTTAGCCCGGTACATCGATGCATGTACGCCGTGCTGGGTCCAACGTTGCTGGCTCTCGTAGCGTTCCTGAGCTACAGAAGGCCTCGGGACATGTTTAAACAAGCCTTCACCTCCGTCGGAGGGGTTGTGGTGCTAAACTACGTATTCACGCCGCAGATGATTCTAATGGTGACGCCGTTCGCGCTCATGGCCCTCGACGGGTTGCTCCTCCACGCATACGTGGCGGCGGACGTGGTTAACTCACTGCTCATAGTGGCGTTCTTCGAGGACGCTACATTGAGGTCCATAATTTCCGGCTTCACGCCTATTAACACGGACTTCAATCCGTGGACCATCGACTCACCCACCCAGTGGCTGGCGATGGTGAGGAATGCGCTGCTGCTGGCGTCAATTGTGCTCACCCTGATTAGAGCAGCCCGCCCCGAACCCCGGCTGAGTGGGGGTTATTTAACGTCGGGGAGCGATGAAGTACTTGGGTGAGTAGATGCACGTGATCTCACTGCCCCCTGACCCGGGGCTGGGGGAGAAGCTCGCCACCCTCATGAAGTGCAGTCACGCCAGAGCTACCTATAAGACGTTCCCAGACGGGGAACTGTACTTGAGGCTCCCTAGCACTGCGGGCGAGCCCCTCATATTGGTTTCAACGACCTACCCTGACCAGAACCGTTCGCTAATGGAGCTCTTCTTCGCTCTCGAGTATCTGGGTTCGAAAGGGTTTAGAGAGCTCTACGCCGTAGTCCCATACATGGCGTACGGTAGGCAGGATAAGGAGTTCCTTGAGGGTGAGGTGGTTAGCGGCAGGGCGGTCTTAAGGATGCTGAGGGATCTCGGGTTGAGGAGGCTCTTCGTAGTGGATATGCACAGCGCCGTGCTGATGAGTGAGTTCAAGGATTTAGTGGTCAACACCCTGCCCGCCAGAACCCTAGCAGACTACGTGGGGAGGGCTGTTAGAGTTCCGCGCGTAGTCATAGCACCTGACGTAGGTGCGTCCGGAAGAGCTGAAGCCATAGCCAAGCTCCTCGGATGCGAGTACGCCGTAGTCAGCAAATTTAGGGACAGGATTACAGGGGAGGTGACTCACAGAGTGCCTGAGGAGTTAAGCCTCGAGGGATTCAACGCTGTTATAGTGGACGATATAGTGAGCACGGGCGGCACCGTAGCCAGCATAGCTAAGCACCTACTCAGTAGGGGTGTTGAGGAGGTCCACGTCATAGCATCCCACGGCCTATTCGTAGGCGATTCACTAGCTAAGCTGAGCTCCTCAGGCGTGAGGAGGGTCGCAGTCCTTAACACGGTCAGCCATCACGTGGAGAGCGATCTAGTGGAGTATCTGGACGTGACGGGGGAGCTGCTCGAGCCCATCAGGAACGTGTTACCCACCCGGTAGAGTCTGAAACTTATAAGTATTTATTCAGCGAACACTCTAGAGAAGTAAGATGCTTCACTACGTTTACCTTTCTGGCGGGCACAGGGAGTTGCCCGCGGCCGAGTTAAGGGCTGTTATGGAGTCGGAGGGCGTTCAGCACAGCATACTGGCCGAGCTTGACCAGGTCCTGATCCTTGAGAGCGACAGCTCGCTCTATGAAGTCCTCGGGAGGACGGTCTTAACTAAGTATGCGGGGGTGCTGCTCGGGGTTTCAGAGGTTGTGGAGGGCGTTGAGGGGATCAGGAGGGTTCTAAAGGATTCGAACGCGTGCAACTACGGCGGATACGATCACGTCAACTTCAGAAGGGTCAAGAGGTACGGCGCCGGAATAGATTACGGGGACGTCGTTGAGGTCGTCAACGAGCTATCGCACACCCTCTGCAAGGGAGGGGCCAGGAGGCTGGACATCATAGTATCTGAGGGTTGCGTTGTGGTGGGTTTGAGGATGTATGAGAGGGACTTAACTCCTTACAGGGCGCGGGAGCCTGACGTGAGGCCCTTCTACTCGCCAGGCACTATGGTCCCCTACATGGCGAGGGTCTTCATAAACCTGAGCAGAGCCAGCGTTAGGGGTGGGCACGTGGTTCTAGACCCTTTCTGCGGTGCGGGTGGGTTCCTGCTCGAGGCTTGCTCGATCGGCCTTAAGTATTTGGGCGTGGAGGCCAACCGCAGACTGAGTGAGGGGGCGTCCGTTAACCTAGCTCACTATGGCTGCCTCCCCAACGTAGTGAGTGGGGACGCCTGCAACATGCCTGTCGACAGGGTCGACGCCATAGCCACAGACCCGCCTTACGGGAGGATGAGCAAGCCAGCCGATAGGGAGCTCCTTGATCTTATGGAGTGCTTCATGGGGGAAAGCCACGCCGTGTTGAGGGATGGCGGTTACCTGGCCTTCGCCCAGAGGATAGACATACCCCTAGAGGACGTGATAGAGGGGGCGGGTTTTAAGGTCGTTGAGAGGATCCCTAACTGGGTGCACGGATCGCTTACGAGAGACATTTTCGTGGTGAGGAAGGAGTGAATCCCACAATAGTGACTTTCCTGGGCTCTAGAGGGCCCTACCCAGGCAGTAACGAGTTGCCATCAGTTCTGATTAGCCACGGGGGCAGGAACCTCCTCCTGGACGCTGGCGAGGGGGTCCAGCACAGGCTCCTCCACGTAGGCAAGAGCGTGGCCTCCGTCAACCCAGTGCTAGTGACGCACATGCACGGGGACCACGTCCTCGGTCTGATCCCCCTCCTCCAGTCGAGGTCCCTAGCCGGTGTAGCCACGCCCCTCCTCATCATAGGGCCTGCAGGGTTAGGGAGCTACCTAACCGACTCCTTCAACCACCTCCGCTTCGAGCCTGGGTACGAGCTAACGGTGCTGGAGGTCGCTGAGGGTGTAAGTTGCAGGGCGGATGAAGTGCCGGCTGAATCCATCGAGGAGGCCTCAAGCCATGAGGGGAGGGTGAGGACCGTTGGGGTTCCATGCGGCGTCGCAATCAAGGAGGGCCCCTTCAGAATTACCCCCTTCTGGGTTAGGCACTCCATACCAACCCTAGCCTTCCGCCTGGACGTGGGTGAGTCCCTCAGCCTCTGCTACGTCTCAGACACCCTCCCCTCAGAGGATGTTGAGAGGTTCTGCAGGGGGGTGAAGGTCCTGATACATGACTCCACCTTCAGCAACGAGTTAAGCGATAAAGCCGGTGAGTACATGCACTCAACCGCCCTTCAAGCGTCTGAGGTCGCTCTGAGATGCGGCGCGGAGACGCTGATACTGTATCATGCGTCGCCAAGGTATAAAAACCTAAGAGGAATGGAGGAGGAGGCTAGGAAGGTGTTCAGGAACGCGTATGCGGCAGAGAAGTTCATGAAGCTCTATCTGATGCCGAATCGATAAACACTAGACATCGGCATAGGTGATGAAAAATGCCTTCAGAGTGGGGGTGGGCACGGCCTCCGGGGGGCTTCAGCTGTAATACCTTAGGGTAGCCGCATGCCCTCGGAAAGCCCTGTATTACCTCAAACGAAGCCGGTGGCAAGTAATACCCACGTGTATTTAATTCCGGCAACGTTATTTGACTGATAGTCGGAGAGTTCGATGGGGACGTTCATGCCTATCATGTATAGGTGTAGCTCCTGCGGCGAGACCCTCTTCATATTTAAGTCTGTAGGTCAGGACAGCTTCGGAGTGCCTACGCCTGACGAGCTCTTCAGCAAAGTAGGCAGTAGGTGCCCCAACTGCGGAAAGCTATTAATCAAGCCAACACTTAACAAAGTTAAGGTTCTTGGAAGGGCGTGAAGCAAGTCTCCCGCGGCAACTCTATTCTATATTTATATGATCTAAACGGCCTTGTTAAATATATTTAGATTTTTACGATTCTTTAGAATAAAATATGCACATATAATACCTGGTTTTCACGCATTTTAAAAATGTAAAAATTTATAAACCTTTGGCTTGTTATTAGTTTTGTTGGTGTCATTTATCATGTCGGTGGAGGACTACCTAAGTATAGCAAATAACTCTATTATGTGGCTTGCCGTAATACCGATGGTGGTGTTAGTCTTCATACAGGCCTTCCTCTTTGCAAGGAGGGCGCTGAAAACAGGTAGGGAGTTAGGGCTCAGCGACAAGCAGCTGAAGGCTGCATTCAGATCAGGGGCTATTTCCTCTGTAGGTCCCTCCTTCGCGATACTTGTCGGCATGATAGTGCTGCTGGCGGCGATGGGGGCCCCGTACGCGTGGCTACGGCTTTCCATAATAGGCTCCATATCGTACGAACTGATGGCGGCTGAGTTTGCAGCTCAGGCGATGGGGGCAAGCCTATCCAAAGGCATGAACGCGATGGCGTTCGCGAACGCTATATTTGTGGCCGGAATAGGGTGTACGGGATGGCTAATAATCACAGGGTTATTCACCCCGCAGCTTGAGAAATTAAGGCTAAAGCTGGCTGGGGGCAGGGCTGAGCTATTGCCCATAATCACCGTAACCGCGTCAGTTGGGGCTTTCAGCAAGCTGGTAGGGGACTATGCCATTAGGTTGGACGAGACCACGGCAGCAACTATCTTCGGGGGGATCACTATGGGAACCGTCCTGACCATAGCCGAAAAGAAAAATCTTCAGTGGCTTAGAGAGTGGTCGCTCGCCATCTCAATGTTCGCTGGGATGCTAGTAGCTATGTTGCTAAGGGCGGCGAGGGGTGGTTAGGTGTGAGTTCAAAGGAGACGTACAACAAGGAATTCCTGCCGTACGTGATCAAGTGGGGTTCTATGACGAACCTCATAGCGTACCCACTGCAATTCCTGCCGGGAATAGCTCTGGCGGTGCTGTATGGGTTATTCCCACCGGTAACCGCGATAATTGCTGGGGCTGTAGCACAGATAAGTGTTTCAGGCGCCTTCTGGATCGTTGAGCCAATATCGTATTTCCCCATCCTCGGAGTGCCTGGAACATACATGGCATTCCTATCGGGGAACATAGCTAATTTGAGGCTTCCATGCGCGTCCGTCGCTCAAAAAGCGGCTGGAGTGGAGCCTGGGACCGAAGAGGGCTCGATCGCGGCGACGCTGGGGGTGGCGGCCTCAGTCATGGTCAACACGGCGATGCTGACGATGGGTATATTCATAGGTGCTGCGATCTTCTACGCATTACCCACAATAGTTAGAGTGTCACTACAGACTTACCTACTTCCAGCTATATTCGGAGCAGTCTTCACGCAGTTTGCGATAAGGGGTCCGAAGTACGGCATGGTCGCGTTGACGCTGGCTCTCCCGCTTTGCTATCTAGGGGCGAGAGGCATCCTCCCAGCATATGTAGTGATCTTGTCATGCGTATTTGGAACGATATTCATAGGACGCTACATAATATATGAGAGGGAGAGGAGGAAGGTGAAGTCGTAATGGATTCTGAGAAGGTCAAGGAGGAGGTTTGGCGATACATAGAGGAGAACGCGGAGGGGTTCGTGGAGATCGCCAGGAAGATATGGGAAAACCCTGAGCTAGGGCTTCAGGAGCGCTTTGCGTCGGACCTGCAAACACGAGTCCTCGAGGAAAACGGGTTTAGAATAAAGAGGGATATAGGTGGAATGCCCACAGCCTTCATCGCAGAGTACGGATCAGGGAGACCTATAATAGGAGTGCTTGGGGAGTATGACGCGCTGCCAGGCCTCTCCCAAAAAGCCAAGGCGCAGAGAGAGCCCGTTAGGGAGGGTGCCCCAGGCCACGGCTGCGGCCACAACCTTTTAGGAACGGCTGGGGTTGCGGCGGCAATAGCCGTTAAGAAACTTATGGAGGAGGGTAAAATCTCCGGGACGCTGCGGTATTACGGCTGCCCTGCTGAGGAAACATTGGTGGGGAAAGTGTATATGGCGAGAGAGGGGGTCTATAATGATCTAGATGCAGTCATAACGTGGCATCCAATGCTGTTAAACGCTGCATGGACCTCAAGCAGCTTAGCTATGATATCGGTTCGATTCGAGTTCAAGGGCATCCCGGCCCACGCCGCTGCAAGCCCGGAAATGGGCCGCAGCGCCCTGGACGCTGCGGAGCTCATGAACGTGGGTGCCAATTACCTGAGGGAGCACGTCCCTGAGAAGGTGCGTATTCACTACTCAATCCTCTACGGTGGCAAGGAACCCAACATAGTCCCAGACAAGGCTGTAGTTTGGTATTACATCAGAGCCCCCGACCCGGTCCTCGTTGAGGAGGTCTTTGAACGGATGAAGAAAATAGCTCAAGGCGCTGCCTTAATGACCGAGACTGAAGTCAGGTGGAGGGTCTTAACTGGATGCTACAACTACCTTCCCAACCTAACTATAACCAGGGTAGTGGTGGATAATATGATTAAGGTCGGCCCGCCGAGGTTCGACGAAGGTGACTACAAGCTTGCGGAGGAACTACAAAAAACCATGCCCCCCTCAGGCGTGCTCAAAGTCCTTAAGTCAATGAACGTCCCGGAGAAGCTAGTAAAGGAAATCAAGGATAAACCGCTCCACGATTCAATAGCTACAGAATTCTACGATCTTGGACTGGTTATGCCGGGCTCAACGGATGTCGGGGATGTAAGTTGGGTAGCGCCCACAGCCCAATTCACGGCCGCATGCTGGCCCCTCGGGACCCCTAGTCACTCGTGGCAGGCAACAGCGGCAAGCGGCTCATACATCGGATTTAAAGGAATGATATTCGCTGCAAAAGTCCTAGCTGGAACGGCGATAGACCTCCTCACAAACCCGGACGTCCTAGAGAGGGCGAGAAAAGAATTTGAAGAAGCTACAGGCGGGAGAAAATACAAGCCTTTGATACCGGAGGACGCGAAGCCCCCGTTCGAGCAATTCGAGCATTAGTTTAACCCTTTTTTAATAACTCGCGAACACCACACACTAATCTCGAGATAGACCTCACCAACTGCCGTTGTAGGTTAAACTATATATGTGAGGCCCCTTAAGAATAAGGGGGTTCAATGAAGGAAGGCAGCAATGTGTTGTGGCACTCGACTAGGAAATCCGCGTTAAGAGCTCCTTTCACCCTACTGAACACCGGCTGGATGTTTGACACCATTGAGTATACACGCGATGATTGGCTGGTCTACATAACGCTATATGTTATTGGACTAGCCGTCTCTATTTGCGTGGATGTTGCGTTCCTCATGCCGCTCATCAACGTCCCCGCGATATCAATACTTTTCACTGTTGTGGGTTACGCTAAGTTCTTTTCGACCTTCCACAGCCTTATACGTGGGAGATACGAGTACCTCGTCACCTCCATAGGTGTGGTGTACTCATTTAGATGGCTGTGGAAAACTATCAAGTCCTTAGACTTCAAGTCCATTTCACTCATAGCGTTTATTAGGAAGTCGGGGAAGGGCACAGCGAATGTGTGTTTTTACGGCGAAGATGGGGATAGAGTGGAGTTTTACGGGTTCACGGACTACGAAGGCCTTATGAGGGCGCTCGTGGAGGTGCCTGGGCAGGACGATGGAGAGCAACACGTGAATTCCGGCGTTCTTTCCAAGGCATGGGGCAGTGTGAAAATACATCACGCAGAATACATGAATCCGAGGGGCGATAAAGTAGAAGTTACGTACATCATTAACGTCGACGGGCTTCCAAAGCTTCTGGAAAAAACGAAGACCCGCTTTAAGGGCGGTGAAGCGAAATTCAAATGCGCGGGTTACGAGTTCAAATTCACTCCAGCGAGCCGGTGAATCGCCTCAGCGGGGCATGCCGCTTACACCCCATTTAGATCTATCCATGGCCGCTTGCGATATTATGTTAAGGTCTCATCGTTAATCGTGCAGCTTCATACCTACTCCTTAAGGAAATCATCTAACCTCCCCAGACCCTTCGAGTAACCCGCAGTATGTTCTCGCCGACGACCTTCCTTATATCTTGGTCTGAATATCCATGCTTAATGAGCCATCTTATCACGTTAGTGAACTCTGACGGGTTTTCAAGGCCGTCTACGAAATCCACCACCGGGTGCTCAGGCTCTTCCTCGGGCTTAAATATTGATAGTAGGCTGGAGAACACTCTGTGTAGTGAGACGTGGTCACCGAATATCGTGTCAAGGCCGAACGCCACGTGGTCTATGCCGACGAGCTTTTCAACGTGCTGGAAGTGCTCCATCACACTCTCGATGCTGTGCCTTGGGTTATTGCGGGTTATCGTTGTATGTGGGGCGGCCTCCACTCCGAAGACCCCGCCCTTATCAGCTAAGGCTATTATCACTTCATCAGGCTTCATCCTCCTGGTGGGCCACAGAGCTCTGGCACCGGCGTGCGTCACAACCACCGGATCCTCACTCGCCTCTATTACCTCGAGGCTCGTCCTGTCACCAACGTGGGATACGTCTATCAGTATGCCAAGCTTATTCATCCTCTCGACAAGGGCGTGCCCCAAGTCCGTCAGACCCCTATCCACCTTATCAGCTAGACCAGAGCCGAACTCGTTGCCTTTGCTGTAGGTTATTCCCATGCACCTGACTCCGAACCCGTAGAGCATGTCCACTTTAGCTAAGTCTTCGCCGATATGTGGTGGTGCCTCTAAGTGCAGCACCATCGCTATTCTCCCCTCCCCATGAGCCCTCCTAAAGTCTTCAGCATTAGTCGCTATGAACACTAAATCCTGGTGATCGATGTCCGCCCTATAAATCCCTATCTGGTGTACAACATTATCCCAATCCCAGGGGTCCGGGGATCTCGCGGGGCCGATGCCGTTCATCAGTCCTTCAAAGAACCCGTCCAGGCCGGAGCGGGCTAAACCCTCATAGCCTATCCAGAACCTCCCACCCCTAATGTACTCTAAGAACTCGCTTGGATTCTCCGGAAATACAGCGCTATGCTCGTGGAAGGATATCACCACATTCTTCTCGAGTATTTCCTGAAATCTCCCCTCCTCCGCCCTATCGAGCTCTATCATCCTGGATTTAACCCTCCCCACCTGGGGTACGAGCTTAAACGGCCTGTAATCCCTATACGGCTTGAGGAAGGACCATGACTCATAATTAGTGTGCTTCTTGCTCTTACCCACTTCAACACACCACACTACAATGTTACGGGGTATATTTAATGCTCCCACGGCAGGCATCGTGGTATGGCGTCCCTCCCCTGAAGCACGTGGTTTGGGGGTGCGATGCTTAAATCCCCTGGTTAGGTAGTTACGTGGATGATGAGGGTTGAAAGCGATGAATTCGTGATTGGAGGCTGGGGGCTGAAAGGACTTAATTTGCGGGAGCTCGATTTTCTGAGGGGTTAGGGGCTGGGCGGAGCTATCGTGATTTCGGGCACTCCAGGCGTTGGAAAGACCTACGTGGCGACCAGACTCGCCAGTAGGTTAGGCCTCAAGTACCTGAACCTCTCCGAGCTGGTTGTCAGTGAGGCGCTGTATACTGATAAGGATGAGGCTAGGGACACGTACGTGGTTGATGAGGAGAGACTAATCGAGAGGGTGAGGACTATGCTTGGAAGCCTCGAATCAGACGTGGTGGTGGACAGTCATTACGGGGAGATAATACCTGACGAGTTGGTGAGGATCATCTTCGTGCTCAGACTGAATCCAGCACTCCTGTATAGGAAGCTCGTCGAGAGGGGGTGGGTTAAGTCGAAGGTGTTGGAGAACGTCGAGGCCGAGTTGCTGGGCGTGTGCGCGCGCAATGCGTTGGAGGAGCACCCGGAGAGTAAAGTCTGCGAGATCGATGTAAGCGACAGAAACCTGGATGAGGTGGTCGACGAGGTCGTGGGGATTCTCAACGGCTCGAGAGCGTGCCACCCGGCCATCGACTGGCTCTCGCAGGAACTCCCTGACGACCTTCTAGCCGAGCTACTTAAGCGTGAGTCCTGACCGATCCCCCGCGTGAGCGCGCTTTTAAAGTTATTCCGGACACTATTATCGGTGCCTTAAGTGGAGTTGGGCGACGGCGTACTGCGTGACGAGTGCCTTGTGCAGAGCATCCGTAAGTCCTTAATACCTAACGTACTCATCCTGAACCTGCAGTGTCAAGGCAGCAACGTCGAGCTAGACCTGCTGAGGGAATTGCTGGTGGTCTCCGAGGGGGGTAAGGCAAAATACCTTCTCAGCAGGGAGAAGCCGGAGTATGATGAGAGGAGGGATTTCGTGGCTTGGGGTTACGTGATCGGTAAGAAGGTGGTCGACGCTGGTAGCCCCCCGCATCAGGGGAAGAGGCAGAAGCTAATCGTGTCGCTCTGGGGTTACATGGTCATGATCGAGTCTGGGGAGAACATAAACAACTGCTTCAACGTGATGGATAAAGTCTACTTCAAGCTCTCACCAGCCGGCAGCGAACCCCAACAGGCTACGGGCTGAGCCCACCCCCTCATTCCCCTTATTAAAGCGTAAGACCTATGTATTGGGAGTCGTGATGATCATCTGCATTACCGGCATGCCGGGCGCCGGGAAGTCGGAGGTCGCCAGGAGACTCGCCACACGCCTCAACGCTGAGTTACTGAATATGGGTGACTTCGTGAGGCGGGAGGCGCTTAGGAGGGGGCTCGGCCTAAGCATGGAGGGCTTGCTGAGGCTGGCTAATGAGTTAAGGCGTGAGATGGGTCCGGACGCGGTGGCTAAGCTGGTTCTCACGCAGGTCGCTGGCGACGGGCTGTACGTGGTGGACGGCGTTAGGAATGTTGAGGAGGTGGAGGCCTTCAGAAGTAGGACGGAGACTATTCTGGTGGCTGTCCACGCATCGCCTAAGGAGAGGTTCAGGAGGCTATCAAGCAGAGGCAGGAGTGACGACCCGAGGACCTACGAGGAGTTCAGGGAGAGGGACTTCAGGGAGCTCGAGCTGGGCGTGGGGAACGTCATAGCCATGGCGGACGTGATGGTCGTGAATCAAGGACGTGACGTGGACTCAGTCGTCGATGATGCCTTAAAATCCATTAGGGAGGTCCTAAGCTGATGTTCCTGTTGACAGTGACCTGCGAGCTGAGACCCACTGAAGATAGGGATAAGGTCGTCAAGGCCATCACCAACCTATTCACCTTGGAGAGGGTCGAGGTGGTTGAGGACTACCCCTACAGCAGGGTGGTCGGCGAGAGCAGGAGGGTCGAGTCCTTGACTAAGCTGCATCACCTCCTCAGGCAGGAGAGGATACTCGATACCGTGAGGGGCGTTCTGCTCGGCGGTAAGGCGGGTAACACGGTTGAGTTTAAGCTGCACAAGCAGAGCGCCTACGTAGGGCGGGCCACGATAGTGACGCTCGACAGTGAATCCCCGCTAGGGCCTATAGTCGTCAGGGTGACCAGCGACAAGATAGATGAGGTGATAGAATGGTTGACTCCGAAGACTGTTGACGGACGCCCAGTGCGTGAGAGGCAAATCCCTAAGGTGTGAGGGCAGGACTGCGGAGGGAACGCAATCAGGTGTTTAGAGATCCCCCATCCCAATGAATTTTTAAGGTTTATTCAGCTATATCAAGTTTAGGTAGTTGAAATGGGTGCGGTCGCGCAGTCCGCGTTAAGGAATTTGATAAGCGAGTTAAACAATTTAGTAGGGAATGAGATACTCGTTAAGCTCGCTGATGGAACCGTCTACATCGGCAGGCTGGTGGGGCTGGATTTGAGTGAGAGGCTCTCACTCCATTTAATCCTCGAGAACGCTAGAAGCCAGGATGGCAGGACCTTCTATAAGGTTTTCATCAACGGCTCGAGGATCTCTGAAATCATATTCGAATCCAGACCCATGTTCGACCCGGAGGAGTTCGGGAGGTACGTAGCTTCTAAGCTTAACATACCCGGCTCGTTCATCAAGGTGATTAAGGAGGCCCACGCAGTCTACGTGTACGATAAGTTCAAGATAACGGAGAACGGGGTTGAGGGGGCTGGGGCTTTAGCGACGAAGCTCTACAGTGCCCTGCAGGAGTACCTGGACATGAAGAAGCGGGGCGCGCAGGTCCAAACATGAAGGGGGGAGCCCTCCCCAAGCATCAGGAGAAGTGGTAGGAGCTGTGTATGAGTTTTGAAATCAGAGATAAGGATCTGGCCGGCAGGATAGGTAGGCTGAGGACCAGGTCAGGCGTGGTTGAGACGCCTGCATTCTTCCCCGTAGTTAATCCCGTGAAGCAGAGGAGGGACGTGCCTACAAGCAAGATAATGGACATAGGCTTCAGCCAAGTCATAACGAATGCGTACATAATAAAGCAGGTTTACGGCGATAAAGCCAAGGAACTCACCGTTAAGGGGGTGATAGAGTTCAGCGGGGTTGTAATGACCGACTCAGGTGCCTACCAAATACTGAGGTACGGTAGGGAGAGGATAAGGATAGACCCTGAGGAGATAGCGACATACCAGCAGGAGATACGTTCGGACATAGCGGTGATAGCGGACATACCCACGAGGGATGACGTGGGCTACGAGGAAGCTAAAGAGAGTGTTGAGGAGACCTTAAGGAGGGCTCGAACCACCATAGAGAGGGTGGGGGGTGGTGATGTTGTTTGGGTCCTCCCGATACAGGGTGGAGTGCATTTAGACCTGGTTGCCAGATCGGCTGAGGAGGCTAGGACCATAGACGGTTACAGCATGTACGCGATCGGCTCGCCGGTGACGGTGCTGGAGAAGTACGGCTTTGAGAAGGTCGTGGATATGGTGGCTACGGCCAAGGCGATACTGCCTCTAGACAAGCCGGTCCACCTCTTCGGAGGAGGTCACCCCCTCATAATACCGCTCATGGTAGCTTTAGGTGTGGACAGCTTTGACTCAGCCTCATACATCCTCTACGCCAGAGACGGGAGGTACATGACGGAGGACAGCACTTACAGACTCGCGGACCTTGAGTACCTGCCGTGCGAGTGCGAGGTCTGTAGCAAGCGCACACCCAAGGACCTAATGGAACTGGAGGAGGGCGAGAGGACTAGATTGCTCTCCATACACAACCTACACGTGATAAACAGGGAGATTAAGCGGGTTAAGACCGCAGTTAAGGAGGGCAGACTATGGGAGCTGATTGAGGAACGGGCCAGGGCCCACCCATCCCTCAGGGAGGCCCTCAACACGTTGCTGAAGTATGTGGACTGGATGGAGAGGCTGGACCCCAGGTTTAAAGGGGATGCGCACGCTATATTCCTCTACGACGTAACCTCATACCGCAGGCCGGAGTTAGTGCGTCATAGAAGGCTTATCAGGGAGACACGCATCGAGGGCAAGAAGAGGGTGGTCTTGATCCCAGGAAGCCCTGAGGAGAAGCCTTTCAGAAGCTCTAGGATATACGCGAGATCGCTCACCGCGGGACTCATTGATGAGGACTCCTACACGCTGGCGTACATACCCTACTTCAACTTAGTCCCTATCGAGTTGGATCAGGCATTCCCTTACTCCCAATTCGAGATGCCCTCAACCCCCGAGGAGTCGGTTATCAAACTCATGGCCGAAGAGATCCGCGAGACCCTCATCAACAGACTCGCGGGCGTGCGTGAGGTCGTGATCGTAACCTGCTCTCAATACGCTTGGAGTAGGCGGGAACTGTTTGAAGGGCTCAAAACCCTGGGTAACGTTAAGCTGGTGGAGGTTTGTTAAAACACCCACACACGCGACTCACATGTACAGCTTAGGCCCTCTATCCTCCCTCTTACCTACCTCCTCCATCAGCGTCTCAGCATAGGCTACCAGCTTCGAGTACTCAATTAAATCGTCTACGCTGACGTCAATGCCTAGGATCTCGTTGAGCTTCCTAATGAATACGGCGGCTGCGGAGGGGTCATACTTACCTGGCTCGGTGTACGGCAACAGCAGCAGGGTCGGTATCTTCCTCAGCGTGAATATGGCGTATAGCGTGGCCAGAGGACCGACGATGTAGTTGCCCCTGCTCAGCACGGGCTCCTTGAACGACCACTCGTGCTCGGCGTTGGAGACCCACCTGAAGCTCTCCCCACCCTCTCTGAGCTTAACGTTAAGTCCTCCCGCCATAATCGCCTTACTGCCGTTGACTTTCTTGAACCAGTCAGCCAACGTTAACGCGTAAGGAACTCTTTCAGGGGTTGACGGCAACGCGTTATTAACCACTATCAGGAGACCCTTATCTTCGGCCAGGAATATCTCGTAGGGGGTCATGACCCCGTAGTCCTCCACAGCAACGAAGTCTGGCATATACTTGGTTACGATATCCCCTATCTTGACGGACGCGGTCTTGCCAGCCAAATACCTGGTGGCTATAGTCCCTACGTAGCCGAAGCCGGGGAACCCGGTTATGAGGACCCACCTCCTTCCACTCTCCCTGAGTAGTTGCTCGTACTCCTCGTAGATTACTATCTCGACTGGCCTCATCTGTTAACACACTCCCTAATTTTTAGGGCCGGGCCGGTTAATAACTGAAGTATCTCGTCCGGGGAGAGGAGTAATCTGCCCACACAGAGTAGCTCGTCACTCTCACCGACCACTAACGCCTCGTCACCTGCCCTGAGCCCCTCGTCAACCGCTATAACGTGCTTAGAGAACACTGAAGTCCTAGCTTCAAGCAGGTCCTGCACCATCTCCTCAACCACTATTAAACGTAGTTTAGGCGGTGGCACGAGAGAGTGTAGTCTCCTGGCAAGACTTAAACGGAGGTTTGCGGTGTGTGTTTGGGCAATGATGGTCGCCAAGACCTCCCGGCTCGTCGGATCTATCAGCGCCCTAATCCTCCCAGTATTCCTTGAGATCCCTACAAGCAAGCCATCAGGAAGTAGCTTATCTGCTACGTCCACCCTCAACTGGTAGTTGAGGATGGCTCTCAGGCTCTCCAACTCCCCCGGGGTTGCTTCCCTCACGATGAAGCTCAAGCCTATACCACCGAGGGGGTCTTACGCTCGTGAGCCTTGCCAACGTCCTCAGCGTATGGTCTGAAGCGGTCTTTAAGGACCTTCCTCACGGCCTCCATGAAGTCCCCCATAGTTATGTAGTTCCTGTTGTTCCTTAAGGCCATGAAGCCTGCCTCAGTGCATATTGCCTTGATGTCAGCTCCTGAAGCGCCTTCAGTCAGCCTAGCAAGCGCCTCAAGGTCCACCTCCTTGACCTTCATCCTGCCGGCGTGTATCTTGAATATCTCGATCCTACCTCCAACGTCAGGTAAGGGAACCTCTATCAGCCTGTCGAACCTGCCGGGCCTCAACAGCGCGGGGTCCAGTATGTCTATCCTGTTGGTTGTGGCTAAGACTTTAACGTTGTCCAGCGGGTCGAAACCGTCCAGCTCCGCAAGCAGTTGCGTTAGCGTCCTGTGGATCTCCCTTTCACCACTGGTCCCTATGTCAAGCCTCTTAGCACCTATTGCGTCGAGCTCGTCTATGAGAACTATAGCCGGCGCCTTCTTCCTTGCAAAGCCGAAGACCTCCCTCACTATCCTGGCTCCCTCACCAACGAACTTCTGAGCCAGCTCGGAAGCGACCAGACTTACGAACGTCGCATTCGACTCCCCGGCGACCGCCTTAGCCAGGAGGGTCTTGCCGCACCCCGGGGGTCCGTAGAGCAGTATACCTTTAGGAGGCTCTATGCCCATCTCCCTAAACAGTTCGGGCTTCTTAAGCGGTAGCTCAACAACCTCCCTCAACTCCCTTATCTGCTCCTTGAGTCCGCCAACATCACTGTACCTGACGCTCGGTCTTTCAATAACCTCCATAGCCCTGACGTACGGGTCCTCCAGCGATGGGAGGAGGCCGACCACTGCAGAGCCCCTCTGGTTGAGCATAACCCTGGAGCCGGGACGCGCGTTACGCACGTCGACACCCCCCATCACGTCGACGACGAGGTTCGGGCCTGTTGAGCTCTTAACTACCGCCTTCCCGTCCGGAAGTACCTCCAGGAGCACCCCCTCAATGAGGGGGGTGGACAGCAGCTTCTCAATCTCCTTCTTATAGTAGTTAACCTCATTCCTAAGAAACTCCACCTCAGTCTCTAACTCCTGAATACGCATCTCAAGATACTTGACGTAGTCCTCCGTCACGCCCCTCCTACGAGAGCTGAATTCAATGCCGGACAATCAGCACTTCACCACACTAAGAAACTAGTGTCTAGAAATCCTAAAAAGGGTGTTGTCCACGAGATCCGAACTCACGGACTTCCTGGGGGTTTAGTGGTCTAAAAATGGGGGGTTGTCTGCCTTAAGGTAGGGCCTGCACTACCTCTACTTCTCCTCCTCCTTCTCCTCCTTCTTCTCCTCCTTCTTCTTCTCCTCCTTAGCCTTGCTGGCCGCTACCACATCGTCTATCCTGAGTATTAGCGTCGCCGCCTCAGTCCCTGCCTTAAGGGCGTTGGTCTTAACGGCCAGCGGCTCCACAACGCCCATGGCCTCCATATCCTCCACCTTACCCTTGAAGACGTTGACTCCGTACCTCACGCCCTCCGGCTTGTTGTGAGCGCTCCTGAGCTCCGAGAGCATGTCTATCGGGTCTAGCCCGGCATTCTCCACCAGCGCTGACACAACGCCCTCCAAGGCCTTCGCAAAGGACAGGACCGCCAGCTGCTCCTTACCGCCGACCTTAGTGGCGTAGTCCTTAAGCTGCTTAGCCATCTCCACCTCGAAGCTCCCGCCGCCGAACACTATCTTAGGCAGTCTGAGCACGTCGGCCACCACGCTTAACGCGTCCCTGAAGGACCTCTCAGCCTCGTCCACCACCCTCTCCAGACCGCCTCTGATGATTATGCTCACCGCCTTCGGGTCTTTGGTACCTTCAACGAAGACCATCTTATCCTCCCCTACCTTCCTCTCCTCCACTAGGGCTGCGTAGCCGAGGTCGTTCGGGGTCAGGTCGTCGATATTGCTGACTATCCTGCCTCCGGTCGCTCTCTCCAGCTTCTCCATGTCTGATCTCTTCACCCTCCTCACTGCTAGTATGCCTTTCTTGGCTAGGAAGTGCTGCGCCACGTCGTCAATGCCCTTCTGACACACCACGACATTAGCGCCGGCGGCAGCGATCTTCTCAACCATGTCCTTAAGCATGCTCTCCTTCTGCTCTATAAACTTCCTCATCATCTCAGGGTCCGTTATCCTTATCTCAGCATCTATCTCCGTCTTCTCGATCTCCAGCGGGGCGTCGAGGAGGGCTATCCTAGCGTTCTCAACCCTCTTAGGCATGCCCGGATGAACGACCTCCTTATCGAGTATAACACCGTACACAAGCTTAGTGTCGGCCAGCGAGCCGCCGTGCTTCTTAATTATCTGTATGTTGTCGATGTCCACGTACATCCTTCCATCCCTCTCCTCAGCAACCTGCTTCACAGCCTTGACAGCTATCTCGGCGAATAGGTCCCTGACGCCATGCACGGCCTTGCTGGTGAGCGCTGTCGACGCTATCTTCTTTAGGGTCTCTAAGTCGTCGACGCTCACGCTCCTCGCCACCCTCTCAGCATACTTAACCGCTTCCTCCAGCGCCTTCTTGAAGCCGTTGATTATTATTGTCGGGTGTACCTCCTTGTTAATCAGCTCTTCAGCGGCCTTCAGCAATTCCCCAGCGAATATGACCGCGGTTTTAGTGCCGTCGCCAACCTCGTCGTCCTGCCCCTTAGCTATCTGAACAAGCATCTTGGCGGCCGGGTGCTGGACGTCCATCTTATCCAGTATAGTCGCCCCATCGTTAGTTATTGTGACGTCGCCCAGAGTGTCTACGAGCATCTTATCCATGCCTCTAGGTCCGTACGTCGTCCTCAGGATCTCGGCTATGGTGACCGCAGCCACCATGTTCGACCTCAGGGCCTCAGCCCCCGTGGTTCTCTGAGTACCCTCCCTCAAAATCAGGACGGGGATTCCAGCCGTGGGGGCCACACCCCTTTGAGCTGCCATACAGTCTCACCGATAACTCATTATCAACCACTTCTATTTAAGCTTTTCGCTCCCCTTAAGCCGGGGGAACAGCTTTTAAGGGCGCCGCCCTAATTATGTAGAGGGATGGAGTGATGGGTAGGGTGAGGACCTCGCTGGTCAAGAGGACTGCGAAGAGAATGATGGAGCTGTTCCCAGGCGAAGTTACCCCGAGCTTTGAGGAGAACAAGAAGCTAGTCAGCAGACACGTTTACCTCAGATCCAAGAGACTCAGGAATCAGATAGCCGGCTACCTGACGCACTTAGTGAGGGTGAGGGAGAGGATGCTTAAATCACCTCCTCCCGAATCCCAGGAGAGCGAGGCGCTCGGCGAGGCATGAGGGTTGAGGTAGAGCTTCTGGGCGTTTTGAGGGGCAGGTTAGGCAGGGACTCACTAAGCTTGGAGGTCTCCAGCCCATCCACAGGACTCAGAGACCTTCTGAGGCATTTACGCGCTAGCCACCCCGACCTTAGGGAGGCGGTTGATGAGGAGGGCGGGTTGACGACCTCCTACATAGCGTTCATCAACGGCGTGGACTACAGGCTTTTAGGAGGGCTTGAGTACGCTCTCAGAGACGGGGATAGAGTCTCGCTGGTGCCCATAAGCCACGGCGGTTGACCCACGAACAACTCGAGGGGCTGATTATAAGGTGACGCGCGACCAGCTAGAGGCATGCCTCAACGTCGTTGGCCGGACCTCAAGCAAGGGCGGCATGCTGGGCATCAAGTACTGCGTGACCGAGGATGACAGGGCGTTGGAATGTGTGGGCGGCTCCACGAACCCCCTCTGCGTCACTCAGGTCGTGCCGTTGAAGTTAGTGCTGTCTGAGCTGCAGTTAAGGACCGCCGCACTACTGACTGTAGAGGCGTTCGTGAGTGGAACAAACATAAGCAGCAAGCCGGAGATAGAGTACCTCCTGTACTTAGGGGGGAGCAGGCAGATAAGGCAAACGCTTGAGAGGGTGAGGAGATATATGGGTAAGCCGTACCTAGTAATCACATTCTGCTCAGAACCCGGCGAGACGCAGGCAAGGAAGCTCCCAGAGGATCTAGACTGCAGGACGGTGGACCTGGGGGGCGTCATGAACCCGAGTCTGAGGGACGCTGCGGAGTTCTACGGCTCACCGAGAAAAACGCTTGAGGGAATACTTAAGGACGCCCTGACCAAGATGAACTACCTTAAGCTACAGACCAGGAAATCCCCCGCAGAGCACCGCACAACGTAGCATGCGGTAAACTCTAAAGTATTTTAAACCCTCACTAGGATTAACATTAGGTGCCCCTCATGTTTGAGGAGGAGTGGTGGGAGGAAGAAGAGGAAGAGTGGTGGGAGGAAGAAGAGTGGGAGGAAGGCGAGGAAGAAGAGTGGGAATAACCACCGCCAGTTTTTCAGCTACTTAGGCAGCACTGAATTTTAAAAGACCAACCCACGGGAATGAAATTATCGCAGGTTAGGAACGCCTGACCTCCTAACCGCCGTGAAGGGCGGGGATTCCCCTTTAGGGCGGTGAACCGCCTCACCCTCAGTGCTTCATCGCTGGTGGGCGTGCGGCCCACCCCACTCGCCCGACGGTAGACTGCGGACGGGGCCCCCAACCTACCACGCCTGCGTGAGGCACCTCAGAAAAATTAACGAAGGAACTGCCACGCAAACCCCCGGCTCCAGGGAATCCACGGTGAGTTAATCCGCGGGGGTGAGGGGTCCCCACAAGCAGGAGACGTCGCTCCAGACACTAAGTTAGCGTGAATAAGGATCCTGACCCAGAGTTTGATGGGGTGCCGTATCCCGCAGCTTAGAGTCCAGAGTTAGGGGTCTTTATCTCTCGTAGTCGATGACTACATAGAGCACCTGACTCCCCCTTACTAGGATTGTCCCGTACTTAGCTATAGGCTTCATGTCGTCCTCGGACACCTCCTCCGCGTTTATCATAACTAGGTTCATGGTGTTGTCAGCGAAGACCAGCTGACCCACGTATGTGTTCCCCTCCTTAACCTTAACCAGCACGTCCTTGTTAATTGAGGATCTCAGAGTCTTCAGGGGGCTCTCAAGCCTGGGCACTTCCATACCTCAACACCGTCGATCGCACTACCTAAACTAAAACTGAGGTTATAAATATAAGCCTTCACCGCAACGGACCCCTCACCACAATCGGGGGTCCTGCACTTGGGGGTGGGGCGTGTCGGTTTTATTTGCCCTAACACCCTAATTATTTAATGGAGTTGGGCGATGAACTCAAGTATGATTAGGAAGTTGAGCGTCGGTAATAGACCCATGGAGACCTACGTCTTCCTGTTTAATAATTACGTGAACCAGGGCGCTAGGAAGGTGGTGCTGTACGGTAGGGGCGAGAACATATCGAGGGCTATCGACCTCTACAACCTCATCAGCCGCAGGCTGGAGGGTCTCGTGAGATTGTGTAGGGTTAATATAGGCACCGAGGTTCTTGAGGGGAGACACGCGTCATATATAGAATTAGAGCTGGAGGTGCTTCGCTAATCCTCAGCAGGTTGTGGGACGGGCTTCACGTAGTAGTACTCGCCGGAAGCCTTCTGCTGCCTGTCGAGATATGAACCCGGTTTGTTTATCCTTGGTCTGTAGGTCCTGGGATCCCTTCTGAACGTGATTTGAACATCCTTAAGGAATTTGTTCATGCCTGCCTTGAGGTCTGTGGGCGACGCGGCATGCCCCTCCCTCCCCGGAACCCCGCCAAACACTATGACCCTGTCTGAAACGTAGTCAGCCACCAGAAGGTCGTGGTCAACCAGGAAGACTGTTGTTTTACGCACCTCAGCGACCTTCCTCACCGCCTTAGCCACCGTCAGCCTCTCCTCAACGTCTATGAAGGCCGAGGGCTCGTCTATCAGGTAGATGTCCGCCTCCTTAGCCAGGGCGACCGCGACTGCGAACTTCTGCAACTCACCGCCGCTTAATCCTCTTATCTCCTTATCACCTAACTTATGGAGGCCTAACCTCCTGATCACGTCCACCTCGAACCACTCCGTCGATGCGAGACCCTCCTTCCTCAGATCCTTGAGAGCCTCCTCCACAGTGCTCCACGGATAGTTCTCAGCCTTTATGTATTGAGGCTTGTAGGATGTGGTGAGGCCCTCCGTCGCCACATAGCCCTCGTCCGGCTTAACCTCGCCCGCCAACAGCCTGATGAACGTGGTCTTACCTATAGCGTTCGGCCCTAAGATCCCAAGGACCTCCCCCGCGTATGAGGTCCCTTCCTCGACGAACAGCCTGAAGTTGTCGAGTTGCTTGCTCATCGCAGGCCAGTAGAGGTGGGGTCTCCTGAACTCCGGCGACCCTGAGGGCTCCGCCCTGAGCTGGAAGGTTATGGCATCACTGCGTATCCTCATGTTCTCAGCCGGGAGGAACCCCTCTAGGAAGTGGTTTATCCCCGAACCCACTGAGTAGAGCTTAGAGCAGAGGCCGTAGACCCCCGGCTCGCCGTACATGATCACCACGTTATCCGAGACGTAGTCCAGAACCGCCAGGTCGTGCTCCACAACCATGACGTACCCAGACCTCGGAGTCAACTCCCTTATCACGTTGGCCGCCGCCAGCCTCTCCCTGACGTCCAGGTAGCTCGACGGCTCGTCGAAGAAGTAGGCCCCCGCGCTCCGCAGCAGCGCCGCAGCTATGGTGAACCTCTGCAGCTCACCGCCACTCAGATTGCCTACCTTGTTATCCCATGCGCTGTCCAGGGACAGCAGCTTACGCACGTCGTTCAGCACGCCCCTCTCATCAAGCCTCGTCAACACCTCGCCGACGTACCCCTTTACGTACTTCCTCACTAGATCCACGTGCTGGATCTTGTGGACCACTCTGAGACTCCCCTCAGTGACGACCCTCAGGTACTGGTATAGTTCAGTGCCCCGGAACTTCTCAAGCACCGCATCCCACGATGGGGGGGCGTCGAAAACCCCTAGGTTAGGGGTTAACTCCCCCGAGAGGATCCTCAGCACCGTGGACTTGCCGGAGCCGTTCTTGCCAAGCACCCCCACAACCATTCCTGACTGAGGGGTTGGGAGGCCGTAGAGTTTGAAGGCGTTCGGACCGTACCTGTGGATCAAGCGCTTCTCCAACTCATCAGGGAGGTTGATGACGTTCAGTGCGTAGAAAGGACACTTCTTAACACATATCCCGCAGCCAACGCAGGCGACCTCATATATGAACGCCTTACCGCCCGCAGCCTCAGAGACCTCAACAGCCTTACCGCCACTCCTGTTAACGGGGCAGAACCTAACGCACTCTAGGTAGCACCTGTGAGGCTTACAAAGCTCACGATCGACCACAGCGACCCTGACCACACCCACACACCAAAAACAAACAGGCGATGAGCACTTATTAGCATGAATGCCCTCAATAAACGGGAATGATGAGTGGTGACGGCAAGGACGGATGACTTCTAACTCCAATGCTGACCGCCCTAACCTTAGGTCGTCCCAGGCTCCAGCGATCGCCCACCACGACCCATACTTCAAAGCGTGTTGAGGCACTCACGATCACGCGCAAAAAACCCTCACACCTACGGAGGGGCTTAGAAAGAATGCAAAGGTTTTTAAACCGTTGTAGTGGGTTATACTTTATAGGGTCTTAGAGAATGAAGTTCTGCCCTAAGTGCGGGACTATGCTGATGCCCGTGAAGGAGGGCGATAAAACATATTTAGTATGCCCTCGATGCGGCTACAGGGAAGTGCTTAAGGAAAGAGCTAAGTACAAGCTGGAGAGCAAGACAAGCAATGAGAGGAGGGTGAAGACCACGTCCGTAGTGAGCTCGGAAGGCGAGAAGCTGAGGAAGTCTGAGGAGCTGGAGCAGGAGAAGGAAAACTACTACGAGATATTCCTAGACCTGATGAGTGAGGAAGAGGAGGGTGGCGGGTAAGGCCGCACACCCCGGCCGCATGCGTTCACGTGACCTTAGACCCCTTCACACCCAGGATACCCACACCTGAAGGAGGCCTCGAGGGTGTGAGTGCCCCGGCTTGAAACACTCCGCAGGGTGTGGATGGGGATCACGTCCTGGGCGTTCAATCCCGCAGGCCCCGCGATCGCGGGGCCTTAAGAAGCCCTTTATAAAGTCTTACAGCGTCTACTTTATTAGGTGGTGGGTCTATTGACTATAAGCAGGAGCTTTGAGGCCATACTACCCCTATCGCCTGACACCCTGATGACGGTCATGGGGGACCTGAGATTCCAATTGAGTTTGTGGTCCTTCAACGAGGTCTACGTCAAGTCAATAAATAAGATCCAGAATAACGAGGGCGAGATAGACCTGGCGATCGGTGACACTGTGAACAGGTTGAACGTCAAGCTGGTGAGTAAAAGGGTTGATGAGGCCCAGGTCGTCGAGTTAGAGGGTAGGGGTGATGTGTACCTCCTTCTCCGCCTCAACATGAGCGCTCGCGGCCCCTTAACCCTCGTCAAGGGGGAGTTAACGGTCAAGGCCTCATACTTTAAGGAAAGGAGGATTGAGGGAGCCCTTGATAAATTCGTTAAGGACTTACGCATGAAGATAATGCATGAACTCCCGATCGTCGTGGGGCCCCTCAGAGACAAGGCTGAGGCAGCCCCCCCAACCCCAGTCCCTCCCACCGAAGGGAAGACACCATCTCATTTCGTGAAGCTCTCCGAGGCCCTGGGCGTGGACCCCGAGGACGTACCTAAGTACATGACTGTGAAGGTCGGTGATAGGGTGAGGCGCGGCGACGTCATCGCCAGATACCTGGGGATGTCAGGCTTGGTGAAGAGGGAGGTTGTAGCCCCGGTGGACGGCGTAGTGGAGTCCATAAACGATAAGACGGGGACCGTGGTGATCAAGGAGCAGGTGACTGCAGGGCTTCTTAAGCCTGCGGAGGTCCCTGTAGCACCCGCACCTAAGCCAACCCCCCCTGAGAGGGTTAAGGTGAAGGAGCTGGAGGTGCACGGCGATCCGAGGGGTCTGGAAGACGACGTTAGGCTCAGCTTAATATTGCTTAAGTCGCAGCTGGTGGCAAGCGCGAAGAGGGAGGTGGGCGGTAAGGACGTAGTGCCGACCCTTAAGGAACTCTGCAAGGACTTCAAAGACGTCGTAATCTTCGGTGCGTGGACCGATAACGAGGGCAACAGGATTAAGGTCCTGCTACACGGGGACGAGGTGATGGGATTCAGGGTGGAGAGACCTGACGGGGGCATCATGAACGGTGCCGACGCGCTCAAGTTCGCGGCAGGACTGACCCCGAGGGTCTGGAGGATCTACATATACTCAGTCCCGCCTGAGTTGGTGGGTCTGCGTTAGTTAACGCAGTCGCGAGGGCGACCTCCACCTACCTCACAGGCTCCACGTGGACTGTCGCGTCCCACCCGAGTTCGTCCTTGATGGCTCTCTCCACACTGTCCGCAAGTCTGTGGGCCTCTTCGAGGCTCACATCCTTGGGTAGCCTGATGTGTAGTGAGATCTCCACGTGATCCCCGTACCTGTGTATGTGCACGTGGTGTAGGTCCTCGATGAGCGGTGAGGTGCTTACTACTACCTTCCTCAAAACCTCCATCTCACTGCCTGCCGGGCTCGAGCCGAGCAGCTCCCTGGACGTTATTAGGATTATCTCCGCGGACGTGTACATTATGAGGGCCGAGACCGCCAGACCTAGAACGCCATCTAACCACCAGTAGTCGCCACCGACAATAACCCCTACGGCGAGCAAGCCCGCGGCGACGGCGTCGCTTCTGTGATGCCACGCGTCCCCGATGATCGACTGCGACTTATGTGCTCTGCCGAGTTTCAAAGCCCACCTAGCCAGCAATTCCTTAATAAGGGCTGACGCCATCAAGACCGCCACTAGAGTCCAGCTGAAGATCAGCGACTCCTTAGCCACCAGCTTCCCATAGCTACTCACCATGAACTCGAAACCGACCACGCCGAGAAGGGTGCCTATGACGACAGCGCCTACCTGCTCAGCCCTCCCATGCCCGAACGGATGCTCGCTATCAGGGGGTCTGTAAGCAGCCCAGAAACCGATCACCACAACCACGGAGGTCACGGCGTCCGACAGTGTGTGGACGGCGTCCGCGACGACGGCGATTGAGTTATGCGCCAACCCCACGTAATATTTACCGGCGAAGAGCAGCAGGTTAACCAAGATCGAGACAAAACCCTCCCTGAAGCCCGCAGACCTGCGCTCCACCGAGCCAACACCAGCCACATTATAATGAGGACACTACAATCCTTATAAGTCCTCACACCCCTAATCATTTATTGGTGGGCCGGTAGCTCAGCCTGGAAGAGCGCTCGGCTTGCAACCGAGAGGCCCCGGGTTCAAATCCCGGCCGGTCCACCAGCCCTCTTAGACTCTCCATCAAGTTCTACACGACCACGGAGGCTACGCATTGAAGCATGCGTGGAGTCCACGCACGAATAACCGTTATCCCCCGCCCGCACTGCTTGGGACCTTCCTCCCGCCGGGTAGCTTGGCGTACTCGTAGACGTATAGCTTCCCCTCAGCATGCTTAACAGGAAAGCCCAACACACCCTCTTCAGAACTGCTTTCTGGGGGACTTATCCCCACCCACGGCTTAATAGTTGATTAAGTTATTGATGTGGTGAAGGATTTTAGTTCCTCCTCAGTCGGCAGGACTTGGAGCGTTAGCCTCTTCCTCCCTGCTTTGAGGATCCCTGCACCGGTTGGTGCGTTCACGAGGAAGTCCGCCTCAGCATCGCTCAGCTTGTAGATCTCCCTCACCGCGTCCCTCCCCTCCAGCTCCTGCCTGAGTATGAGTGACGTAGCGCTCTGCTCCAGGACAGTCCTGCCCTGAGGCGTCCTCGCCAAATCCTCAGCCCTCTGACTAACGTACATGAAGACGACGCCGCACTTCCTCCCCCTCCTGGCAATGTTCTCAAAGAGTGCAACAATGCTCGGTGTCTCCATGAAGAGCCACGCCTCATCAACGAAGAACACGGACTTCTGTGACCTAGTCAACAACCTGTTGTAGGCATACGCAGCTATGAGTGCTGAGATAAGTATCTTCAGACGCTTAGACCTAACGTTCTTGAGGCCGAAGACTGTGGAGCTGGAGATGTTGGGGGGCTCCCCCCTGTAGACGTGAACGTCCGGCTCCGCCAGAGCTCCCTGCAGGTACCTACTCAGTTGCGGGTCCTGCATAGATGTAACTAGCTCCTCAACATCATCGACTCTGTCCGCCTTAGTTGATAGCTCCCTCCTCAACAGTCCCTGCAACTGCTCCGGCACAACGTAGACCTCCGACAGGACGTCCGCCACCTGTGAGACGTCCAAGTAACCTAACTGCACCATCTTTATCGGATCCAAGCCCAACTCCCCCCTCTCCCCTATCTCGACGGGTGCAGCGCCGAGGAGTCTGGAGACCTTGGTGTACTCCGACTCAGGGTCTATGCCTACGTACGGAACGTCCCTACAGAGCTCCCTAAGCCTCTTCAGGAAGACCTTTGCGGTCATCGACTTCCCGCTACCCGTCACCCCGAGAATCACGAAGTTCAGGTTGGGCTTCGTCCACGGGTTAAGCACGACAGGGCTCCCCGTGCCTGAGACCCCGAGGAACACGCCGCCACCATCAACGAGCTCCTCGTCAATCATGAAGAACAGGGGCTTGAGCGAGTAGGTGTCCGTGTAAGCCTTCTCCAGACAGAATACATAGCTACACACGCTGAAGTCATACAGCCTTCTCTGCATCGGCGGTGCCTCTGCCTCCACCCCAAAACCCTTTAGCAGCGTCTTGACCTGCCCCTCAACGCCGTTGAGCTCCCTCAAGTCCCTGGCCAACAGCGTGAGCATCAGGTATACCTCCAGGAGGTCCGCACCGGATAGGACGCTTCTAGCTAGTTCTTCGAGCATAGCCACCTGCTCCTGAAGCTCCACGGATCCGCTAGATCCAGATACCTTCCTCTTCCTAGCCCTCTCAACCGTTGAGAGGGCCTTAGACCTCCCAACAACCCTATAGATGAGGACTATCTCCCCAACGTCGTTGAAGAGACTGTAGAGGAAGCCCTCTGGGAGACGGCTCGGGAACCTGTAGGCTACAAGGACCCTCGCATACATGTTGCTGTCAAGTAGGAGCGTGTAGGGGTCGACGAGCCTGCTCACGTTGGGTCTAGGCACAGCATCAACTGGTTTGGCGTTGAAGTACGGCACTGACTCTGCTGTAGTGCGGAGATAGAAGTCAACCATGATCACGTCCGCTTCATAGCCGTAGTAGGTGAACCTCTGACGCTCCCTCCTCATGAGGAGGACGCCGCTCTTAGTGGACGCCACCAGGGACGTGAAGTCGTTCAGGAGGAGGTCCCTATCCTCAGCCGAGGAGATCGTGAATGAACTTCCCTCAAGCTTAAACCACCTCACAGGAGCCTTAGCCTTCAACACCGGTACACCCCACCGTCAGTGAGCGACTTATATAAGTTGGCTGTTTGGTGAGGTGAGCAAGCTGAACTACCGGAGGAGAGGGCTCTCAAACGTGGCTGCCGGGATAGTTCTGGCGGTGGTGACTGCATGCGCCCTGACCATTATCGTGCAGTGGGCCAGAACGCAGGTCTCCAGGATGCCCTCAAGGGTTGCTGAGGGTGTAGCGGTCGCGCCACACCGCATAGGCAGCGACCTCATCATAGTGAACTACGGCTTCAGAACCTACACGGCGAGGCTCATCAATGAAGATGGCGGCATATGCAGCAGCCCGCATGCAGTCCAGCTATTGCCGAGGAGCGCTGCGATCGTAACAACATCATGCAATGTTGAGTGGGTTGAGATTAGCGGCAACATCCTGAGGGTGGTGAGCGTTGGGAAGAAAGCATAGGAAGGGTCAGGCAGAGGTCATCGCAGCACTGAGCATAGCGATGCTGACGGCGCTATCCGTGTATGTTGCGGCGTACGTCATCCAGCTGCAGAGAAGGCAGGTGGCGGAGGCCCAGGAGTACAGTCAACTCATCGTCGAGCGAATGAATGAGTTCGTTGCTTTCAGGCTCGCGGACGAAAGCGTTGAGGCCTCCTCCAACACGGACTCCTGGCTTGCGTACAGGGCGGTGGTGGACGGGGACGGTAGCGTGCTGTGGAAGAACTTCACGGCCGTGAGCGTCTCAGGTGACTGGCTACCCGTCCTCAAGGCCACCTGGACTGAGGGCGGGGACGTGATTGCGGGTAAGGTCAGGACATGCGATGCGAGGCTAGTGGTAGTGACCGGCATGGGGAGGCTGTTCTCGTGGTGTCCTCAGGCACTGCAGGCACTGCTCAACCCCATCGACCCCACACAGGGGAGCGGGTTGGGGATATACGTAACGGGTGGCACGTACTATGCGTTCAAACGCATAGGAAACTACAACTACAGCGTGAGGTACGTTTACAGGGGCGGGGCCTTCACAAACGAGAGCGTGGTGACGTACGTGTGGGACGCAAACATGTCCTACAACATATTTAAAGCTGACTATGACGGCTACGTAGTCGTCAAGCCCGTGAAGACCGCCCTCAGCACCCTACAGACCGCTCACTTCTTCAGCGTGCCTGACCCATCGATCCCATACGCAACGCCATCATGGTCGTCTGTTATGAGGGCGGACCTAGCAAAGAAGGCGGAGATCAACCGCACCATCGTTTACGATGGGTCTAGGGTTAGCGTGACCGCCTGCTGGCGGCTGGACCCAGTAGTCGCCGCGGCATCCCGAAGCACCGCCTCAAGCACTGGGGGAGGCTCCACCTACTCCGTCTACTTTACCATATACAACATGCCGTCCGAGTGGTCTCTGCCCAACATTATCGCCGCCCTCACCGGGTCCTACATCTGGGTTCAAACACCGTCCTGGCTTGAATACGTTAAGGCCGGCTACGCCTACTATTCACACACCTGTCAGGATCAGTACTGCGGGGCCGTGAGCATCACTGCCTACTCAATCTCATCAATCACATGCGGGGGGAGCAACCCATGCTATTCGGGGGGCAGGGTCTACGCATACTGGAGGACAGGCACTACCCCCTACACATTCAGTTACACCGCCTACCTCTCCTCAGTAATGCAGGTGGGGACCGAGTACAGATTCTCCATAAACCCAACGCTTAACCCCACATACTACAGGGTCACGCAGACCGTGAGAACAGCCTCACCGACCACCATCAACTCCCTGCCAGCAAATGCAATAGCTACGGACAGCGGGGCCACGATATACGTCGTCAACGTCATACCGCAGATGCTGCAGGCGATTGGGTGAGCTAGGGGTGGGTTGGGGTGGGCTTTGAGTCCAGGTACCACCGGTTCTCATGCACTAGGTCTATGTCTTTCACGAGCGAGAGGCTCTACGGCCCGCTCCAGGTGAAGCACGCAGCCTACCTCGCACTGTCGGTCCTCGCTGGGTGGAGGGGCCTCACCTTGGGGAGCGGGGTCCTCCTGGCCTCCGCAGCCATCACCGCATTCCTAGGGCTGGTGTCGGCAGTCGTCGGCGTTAAGACTATGAGCTTCGAGGGTAAGGTGGTGACGACCCTCATATCCATGTTCGACACACTACCCTCCCGAAGGGGTAAGCGGGTGAAGCGCAAACCTAAGCCGCAGTCCAGGCCTGGCAAGCTTAGGGGTAGGCGTGGGGTGGCTTGAGGTGAGGCTAACCCTACCCTACACCGTCAAGCAATCAGTGGACTTCCCGTACAGGGTCAAGAGCGTCTCGCGCTACGACCTGGAGTCCATAGTCTTGGACGTTGCGCTCCAGCCCAGAATAACTGTGGTCGGCCGCATCTCAGGCAAGATTATCGGGAGGGCTGAGGGGGTAGTGGTTGGTAGTAAGGTCGTTGAGAACGCTGTAGGCTTCCCCCATAAGGAGTACGGGCTGGCAGTCAAGAAGAGCGTCAAGGGTTTTGAGGTTCACCTAGCTGAAGATTCCGTGACCTGTGAGGACGTTAGGACTGCCGGCCTTGACGGGGCTTTCCTTGTTGCGTGTTACAGAGATAAGCACGCAAACATATACCTAGCGTCCTTCACAGACATTGTCAGGCACGAGGACGTCTACAGGGCTAGGCCCGTTAAGGCATCGGTGGGCTTCCAGAGCGGTTCAGTGGTTTTCGAGGACGGTAGAAGTGTGGTCCTGTATCAGGATGGGTTTGCTGAGGTGGGCATGCCGATAGAGGCTATAGCCTTCCTCGAGGACACATTCTACGGCTCATCGGCTGGTTGGGTAGTGTCTGTAGACGTTCACTCGATGGACATCAAGCCCGCCGTCAAATCAGGCTCGATTAAGTTCTCAGGTTTCTTGGAGGGCCTGCCGGCATTCCATGACGGTAGCTCCCTCTACGTTTTGGACGGGGGCTCCCTAGTTAGGAGAGGCAGCGCCGCAGGTGAGGTGTCGGCGTGGAAGGACACGGCGGTTGCCGACTCGGGGGAGAGGCTCATCATCACGGACCCCTACGGGAGGGTCCTGGCGGACATCCCGAAGGACGTAATGGTTAAGTGTGAGGCCACTAAGCACGGAGTCATGTGCTTTAGGGAGAACATGTTGGGCATAGTGGATCACGGCAGAAGCTTCGTGGAGGTCGACCCAATCGATTCTGAGGACCACGCGGTTGCGGTCTCAGCAGACACTACACTATACGTTGTATACAAGGATGGCAGGTATAGGGTGAGCAACCGAAGAGCCGTAATCACTGATAAGAACTCAAGCGTCCTCAGGGAACACGTGTTTGATCTGGTGGTGAATCATCTCCTAGGCGATGAGTATGTAGTGGTTAGGTCGCCTGCGAGGAGAGTGGAGGTGAACGTCGGTGATGCTAAGCTCGTTACGTCCTCAGCAATGCATAGGTGCGGGGGCTACGGGGTCCTGGAGCTCAGGGGTGTGGGGGTTGTGAAGCCCACCAGAGTGGCTCTAGAGGTTGCGGGCAAGCCCCTGACTAGCGAGGTCTGCCTCGATAGGGCGGAGCCCGAGGAGGTGTTGGTGGAGGCTGTGGACACGCTCACGGGGGATAGGGTTGAAGCCGCCCGAGTGAGGCCTGCGGTGGAGCATGTGGGGGGACCTCAGGCGTCCTTCACAGTCAAGCACTACTCAAGCAAGTCGGTGGTGAGGGTCTTCAGCGATGGCATGATAGTTGATGCGAGGCTCTGCTGTAGTAGGGTCTGCAGGGACGTCCAGGCGGGCGGCAACACGATCTCCGTGGAGGTGAGGGACTGCAGGCTTCCTGCGTGGGTGGAGGTGACCGTTGAGAAGCGGGGTTTCATCTTTCACGAGAGGCTGAACGTAGAGATCCCCAACCTAGTGGATGCCGTGTTGGGCGCTGCAAGCACTACGGAGTACCGGGTGGGCGGGTTCCACACCACCATACCCATCCCCGACTACCCGGACATCCCGCCGATACATGGGGTGGAGATGCACGTCCTCCCGGGGAAGCTTGCCGTCACGCTCAACTCCAGAGTCATCGGGAGGGGTGTGGCTGTGGCGGAGGGCAGGCTGAAGCCCCTCGTAATCAAGAACGGGCTGAACACCTTCGAGGTGCCGTTCAGCGAGAAGGTCTTCCTGGTGATCGATGCTGGGAGGAGGTGGCTCTACACCATGGAGCTAACGACTGAGGCCCTGATTAAGGTGGCTGACAGACACGCTCGGTTGCTGAAGCACGTTTTGAGGGCCTAACCGTGGATGCCCTGAAGGCCTTGGCCTACATAGTTGCCCTCATCGTGATCCTTGCCGTCAGCCACAGGATCGCACCCAACTCCACACCACCTCGGCAGGGAATACCTCACTCAATCCAGTATGAAGGACTTCGTTACATGCCATCCAGACCCACGTGCCCGACGACAAACACGACAGATACCGCTGTCTACCTGGTGGATTTCCTCAAAGTGGTTGGCGGGGTAGACTATGAGTATGTAGCTAATCCCAACCTATCCAACATCAACGTGACCGGCTACCTCATTGAGTACGCCAAACTAGGCCTGTCGTTGTCCTCGATCATGGATAACGGCACTACCTACCGCCTAACCATGCTACCGATTGATGAGGGGGACCGCCTCGGCCTACTAAACAAATCCATATACATGTGCTTCCCACCTAAGGCTAGGCACCCCCTCTTCACCATTAGGAACCTAACTGATTCGAGCGTGGTCGTCGATAACTCCACGTACACAGTCATCAATGCAGCTACACCTCCCCCATACGCGGAGCTCTCTAATCTAGCTATTTCCAGAACGGTTCTGGAGGCAGTTCTTGTTGAGGGCTATGGTGAGGCGCTTACTGCATCGCTGTCCCACCTCGGTAGCTACACCTACGGCCCCTACTGCTGGGAGTGGATGTGGGGCGACCACACATACGAGTACTGCTACAGCCACGCATACAATCGCTACAGAGCGTCATGGAGCTACATCATCGGCTACGCAGTGAACGGCTCGGTAGCGTATAGCAGGACGGTGGGGAGCGCGGCGGAGCTCGAGGGCGGCGGATCAGGCGCAAGGGTCATCTCCAGCGACTTCGAGGGGCACTACATGGGCTTCGGACCCCTGACAAAGGTGGAGGTCACCGCTCACAACTACGTTGACCGCAGTGGGGGATGCAGCACCGGGGGTAACCGTACAGAGTGCCACTACCACTACGAGCACGGCGTAAGCTCTATCGCTGTGAATGTATACACGAGAGGCCTCAGAATAGACACTAAAGTGAACGCCTCAATAGGCCTTGAGGCTGTGCCGGTGACAGGTGTGGAACCTGTCAACATCTCAACCCAGAAATACGCCACCCTAGAGCCGAGGGGCAGCGTTAGCCTGCCCGTGAGCTTCAGCGACTCAGTCGACGTGTGCAACTACATTGAGGTCGAAGGCGATGTGTTGGTGAGGTGTCTCGGCAGAGCCGCTAGGAACTCGTTCGCCGGGTACGTGGATCTGGCGTACAGGGTGAGGGAGTTTGAATGGCCGTGGGGATCGGTGGTGGATGCACCCTATGAAATCACTGTAGAGAAGAAACTCTATCCACCTCCATATGCTCCAGACACAGACTTGAACAAGCTGTTCTACGGCTACCTCCAAGAGGCTGTGCTGAAGTACGTGGCCGGCGTTGTGGACGGCTATGCCTCTCAAACAGGCTACAGAAGCTTCGAGGCATGGGCCCTAGCCACACAGATACCGATACAGATGGAGAAGTGTGGAAACCGCACGTCCTACATGCCGCTACTGGAGGCTCTGCAGAATGGATGCGGATCGAACGAAGAGCGTGCGGAGATTCTGTCCGGGATGCTGAAGCATCTAGGTATAGAGCACGAGGTCAAGGACGTTACAGTGAAGGCGTCAAGAGGTATGGGGATTGCGGAGGTTCCGGGTATAGCTGTCTACGGGCACATGGGCAGTTACCCGGGGTTCTACAACCTCACCGGACTAGGGTGCGCTTCAGAGGCTGAGGAAGGCTACATGATCGCGTACGACACAGCGCAGAACAACATCTTCTCAGATCTAAGGAAGATCATTATCAACAGCTAACTTAAGGTGTTCTGCATGAGCAGTTTAAGCAGCATCTCCGCCGCCTCATCACTCCCGTAGAGCTCGACCACACACTCACGGAGCCTCTCAGGATTCTCCAGAAGGAGAGAAGCGGAGTCCCTCCCGAACCTGCTCAGACAGTAGAGGTCCAGGATCTCGTGGAGTCCGGGTGCGGCGACAGATAGGAAGTCCCTTATCATCCTCCTAGCGTTCCTCATGTTTGGTCCCTCGAAAAGAAAGTGTTTGGGTTTGGGAGGGTCGCGGGGTTTCAGCCGCCGACTAGCGCCGGTATGATTACCGTGAGCGCGGCCAGGACCATCGCACCTACTATGGCTCCACCGAGGAACTTCTTCCCCCTCTCCGAATCCCCCATAGCTATGTTGAGCCCCCCGTAGATCCCCGCACCGAACACGGCTACCCACGCGCCCCAGTAGAGCCAGTTAATCAGCCTCTGAATCATTGCGCCGATGCCTGGCGGTGCCTCAGGCTGTATGCTCACGGGAGGTGTGGTCTGAGTCTCACCGTACGACACTGCTTGCGTCAGGAGCAGGGTCGCCACCAGCCCCGCCACGGAGGCTCCACGTAGCCAATCCCTCGCAACCACGTTCAGCATCCCCACCCTGTAGTGGGGATTTAAAAGCCGGACCCTCTTATGGGAATGCTAAGTGAGCCTTAGAGTCCTCCTAGAGTCCTTAAGGGATCGGCTGAGGGGGTCGGGGAAGACTGAAGGGCGTGTGAGGCTTGAGCTCGGGGCCCCTAGCGGGAGGGAACTCCTCAGCTACGTGGTGGGGGCCTGCAGGGTCTCCCTAATCACTGCGGGTGAGGAGATAGTGTACGTCGCGGTCCCGCGCATTTCTCAAGACCTCTTCAGGTCCGTGGGGCGGGGGCTCGACGTCGTGACCGCCCTGATGGGGAGGGGCAACGACCTAGGTGATGTGCTCGTTGAGGTCCTCGGCATAGGTAGGGAGAGGGTTGCGGAAGCCATCTACGTTCTGAAGAGCGTTGTGGGATACAGGCAGCTCCAGGTCTTGCTGGACGACCCCTACATCCTCGACATCTCGGTGGTGGGGCCAGGCCCTGTGTGGGTCAGGCATTCCTGGGTGGAGCAGAACTCCCACGAGCAGGACTTCATCAGGACGAACATAGTGGTGAACACCCTAGACGACGTTGTAGAGCTACAGCAGGTCATAGCCACTAAGTGCGGGACCTACATATCGACCTCCAACCCGATCGTGGACACGCAGCTCCCACCAAGGGACGGCGCCCACAGAGTTCACCTAGTAGCACACACGATATCCACCAGCAGGAGACCGGAGATCGTTATAAGGAAGAAACTGAGCACGCCGCCACCCGTGAGCAGGCTCGTTGAGGAGGGGGTTCTCCCGGATGCGGTGGCGAAGCTGTTTAGGGCCTTGATACGTTCGAGGGGTTCCATGATTATAGCTGGTCCGCCTGGCTCAGGCAAAACAACGTTGCTCCGATCCATCCTCCACAGCTTCGTCCCCCCGGGCTGGAAGGTAGCCATCATCGAGGACACGGGTGAGGTAGACCCGCCGCCAGGGTCTTCATGGGTACGGTACACGACTTTCGAGCTTGGAGCGGTTAAGGTGGACCTCTTCGACCTGGCGAAAGCGGCTCTGAGGGCTTCAGCCACCAAACTCGTCGTGGTTGGCGAGACTAGGGGTGAGGAAGCGAAGGTCTTGGTCCAAGCCATGCTCACGGGGTTGGGGGGCCTCACAACGTTCCACGGCGCCTCCCCGGAGGAGGTCATGACTAGATTCACGGGCCCGCCCATCAACCTATCGCCCCTGCAGGTAGGTATGTTCAACTTCATCGCAGTCGTCGGCTACGGGGAGAGGCCTAGGAGGCAACTGAAGAGGGTCGTGGAGCTCCTCCACCTCGATGGAGACAAGGTAGGGTTCAACGTTGTCTGGGACAGGGGGAGGGACGGGATGGGCGTAGACTTCAGTACGCTCGTGCCGAGGCTTGGGAGGTGGGGTGAGCTGAGGGCGAGATCCGAGGCACCTGTAGAGGCGATCCTAAGTGAAAGGATCGAGTAGCATTGTGGAGAAGTACAGGAGGATGGTCGCCCTCATAACGGGCGACATTAAGAGGTACAGAAGGGCTTCGAAGGAAGTCAAAACAGCTGCCTACTTAACGCCCCTAGCCGTGACGCTGCCGCTCGTGCTCCACTACCTAGAGTTCCTGCAGGACCCCGCACTCCTGGCGATCGTTGGTTTATCACTAGGTCTGGCGGCGTGGGTTAGAGTGATAGATACGGCAACGTCCCTGCAGGGCTTCAGGAGGAAGCTGGATGAGGAGCTGCCGTTCTTCACGTTAACAGCTACGGCTGTGTCCAGGACCGGTCTAGAACCTGTTGAGTTACTTAGGTTCCTAACGAGCTCTGAGGTCTTCAGTGCGTTTAGGGAGCTCGGGAGGAGGTTCTGGGGGCTCTCGGAGGCATTCGGATCCTCGGAGGGCCTGGCTATGCTTGCAAGGCTTGCTAGCGGGAGGGTTAGGCCCTTCCTAACGGAATATACGTTGGCCCTAGCTTCGGGCACGGCCCTACAGCACCTGAGGGACAGGGCTATGGACTTCGTGAAGACCGTTGCGGTTGAGGTGGAGAGGACTTTAGGCAGCAGGATGGTCGCGGCGATGGTGATCTCGATGTTCTTCTCCGTCATGCCTGTGGTCCTAATATCAATGACCGCCCTCTTCACCACATCCCTCGAGGACGGGGCGCCGGGGGCCCCGGCATTCATTCAGGTGCTGGCGCCGGCGATCGTCGGCGCGTCTGCGCTACTGGCCGTCGTTCTGCCGGGTTACCCGCTGGCGGTGCAGGTCGTAATGGAGGGGAAGGTCCTCACGGCCTGCAGGGCTGCGTTCGCATCGGGGACAGGGCTCTTAGCACTGCCGCCGATAATGCTCTCCCTAGGACTTATGGACCTCAGCGGCTTCAGGGAGTTGACGATTTACTGCTCGCTGGTTGCGGCCGCCTTAGGCGCGGTGCCCTTCACCCACACACTCAAGGCGTTGATGACTAGGATCGACGACGTCGTTGAGTCGATGGCTCAGCACGTTAGAGTCTATAGGTCGATGCACCTCTACAGGAACGAGAGGCTGGAGGGGCTGGGGAGGAGGTCCGTGAGGCCTTGGCTGGCGGGCTACCTCAGGGAGTCGACGGAGTTCTTCAGGCTGTTGGGGGACGTGGATCCCTCAGTATTCGATCTCTTCGTCATGTTTGTGATGGAGGTGCGGAGGACAATGGGGAGGGCGATGGCGCATGTGGCGTTCATGGCGGCCGTCGTTCTGTTAGCCCCCGTGCTCTCGACAGCCACCATGGGCCTCGGGGCAGGGCTGGGCGTTGCTGCGGAAACCCTTCTGACTGGCTACGCATCAGTTCTGGGGTTCGGCTACATCGCAGGGAAGATAGCTCTAGGTCGGAACGTATCGACACTATTACCCGGCCTCGCAGCACTGCTCTACGCACTGACCCTTACCGCTTGACCCTGAACCAGTTTTTAAACCCCGCCATAGAGTGAGGTGGTAAAGTGATCCGTAAGGACAGGAAGTGGTTGAGGAGGGGTCTGAGCGAAGCAGTGGTCATCATGATCGTGATCATGATTGCCGTGACGCTGGGGTTCGGCCTCAAGGCGTGGTACGACACGCAGATGAGGAAGCTGCCCGCAACAGACATCGCCACCGCCGAGTGGAGCGCAACGTACGGCACGAACAGGTGGATCCTCTCCGTGAACGTCGACAACAACCTGGAGAGAAGCATTGTCGTGCAGTCCATCAGAGTTACCCTAGCGAACGGCACCGTCTACACGTTGCCAGGAGCTGCCGGGGTGACGGCAACGCCGACGCCCGGCTCATCAGCGACTGTAACCCTGAAGGGAAGCCTGAGCTTCGTAGTCGTCATCCCCGTATCCTCCCCCACGCCATCGATAGCCACCGTAGAGGTTCAGGTGCAGGACTCAACGACCGGGGCCGCTCAGTGGGTGAAGGCGGTCGGGGGTTCTGCAGTATAACAAGCATCAAGGGCTCTCTAAATCAATCGTATTTTATTTTTCATGCAGCGTTGTCTCCACGGGGGCCTCGATGCCTCTGGCACATGGTGTGATGGCACGGATACGTGCCCCGTTCGATAAGGTCGTCAGCGCTCTCAGACCTAACGCAGCGTATTCGAACGTGTACGTTGAAGTACTTAAGACTAACCCGAGAGTGGCTGTAGCCGTTGGTGAGAATTTCTTCTTCATGGCCGGGAACTACCTAGCCATAACTATGCTCCTCATAGAGGAGGGGGCTACGGTGCTGGCCAAGGCAGTAGCGACTGGCGGCCGGCGAGGGCCCTTAGACCTCTTCGACCTCGGCTCTTCAAAGGACTACACGCTGGAATCCCTCGAAGACCTGTGCAGAGCAGTGAATGCAGAGTGCCAAGTACTTAAAGAAGTGGAGTACTTGGACGCAACCAAGTCAGAGCGACTTTACTGACCGAGAAGCCTCACCGGATTTCCAGCCCGTCACTAGATCGTTCTCCCCTCACCCCACAATATGCTGAAGTAGTTCTTGACCTGTCGCGCAATGGTGTCCGACTCTATGAGTGCTGTCACTTCGTGATTGTAGCTCAGAGCGCTCTCCGTCCAATTATGGCTCCCCACAAATACGTACTGATCATCAACCACGACCACCTTTGCGTGGGTGGTCACGGAGCTGCTCTTATCAAGCCTCACGGGCACCCCGTTACTCTTCAGGTAATCCATCGTTTCCCTGTAGCTGGTGTAGGTCACGTCATCGACGAGCACCCTCACATCAAGGCCTCTCCTGCAGGCGTCAACAACTCTGGATAACAGTATGTTCACTGGGTCACCGGGCTCGTTGGGGTCGTACTTCATAGCATACATTATAACGTAGATACTCTTGTTGGCCTTACTCAAGACGTTTAGCAGGGTGTGGTAGTAATCCTTATCCGTGAGCAGGTCCACGTTTGCGACCGCCGTCACCGTGATTGGTTTCGTGACCGTGTAGGTTGCCGTGTAAGTTATTGTGGGAGGGACTACAGGGGCCGCTGTAACGGCCTTCGTGGTGGTAATGGTTGTAGGTAGCGTTGCTGTAACTGTGCGGTAAACAGGAGGTCTTGAAATGCTAATAGCGTAACCCACTAACGCACCAGCAATTAACATGAGGAAAGCTACGGCAAGGATCTTATTCATAATTTAACACACCCCCGCATATAGTTTTGAGGCTAAACCTCTAAAAACGTTCTGAGCTCTGTAAGCACCGGCTTATAACTCCCTGCGTGTTATGGGCGTACCTAGATGCTCTACGAGGTAGTGCCTAGAGTCCCCCAGCCCCCCTTCAGTCCGGGGGTCCTGGGCCCGGGCTCCACGTTGTGCGTCGTGAACGTGGGGAGGGGTTTAAGGGTCTTCATCGAGACACCCACATCTTCAGACACTTTGAAGAACTTCTTCGGCGTCTCCAAGGCATCGCATGACAGCGTACTGCAATTGTTTAACAACGAAGTGTACGTGTCTGAGGCAAGGCTCAAGAACTCCTTCGACTTCTGGTTCACAGACGTGGTTATCACCGATTTAGCCGGCCTGGTCAACTCCCTCGAAGGTGTTGGGGGCGTGTGCGTCGGTGTTTCCCGTGACCCCGGCTTAAGGATGGTTTTCGCCAATGAAGTCTCCAAGCTGATGAGCAAATCCGTTAAATACGATAATCAATCGTATGGGGAGAGGGCTAAGCTTCTCCGAAGACGCGTAAACAAGGTAGTCCTCGGTAAAATCCTAGTCCTCGCACCAGACAGGAAGGCTGGAAAGTATGTTGAGAAATTGGTGGAGGGCTCATGTAGTGCGAGGTTGAGTTGGGATGGGAGGAAGGTCAAGAGCGCCGCAGACCTCGGAAAGCTCCTGCAGCCGCCGAGGATGGGCTTCTTTGAGAGGTTGTTGGGTGGAAGAAACAGGATCGTCTTCACGGAGGGCACACTGCATGAGATGGTTAAGCTCCCGAACCCGAGCCTCCATAAGATAGGCTTCGTTAGAGGCTCGCCCCTGCCGTCCGTGATCTCCGAGCGTGTCGGGGGGAGGGCGTTCAGGATAGGGGTTCTTGAAGACGGGAGGGAGTTTAAGCTAAGCATGGAGGATATGTTTAGACACGCATACGTGATCGGGCAGACAGGCAGCGGCAAGACGTCGTTCATGAAGTTACTTGTCCATAGATTGAGAGAGCTCAAGGACGCTTCAATAGTGGTGGTGGACCCGCATGGGGATATGGCGAGGGAGTTAGCGGAGGAAATCCCGGAAGCACTCTACCTACACTCGATCAGAAGCCCCTTCGGCCTCAACCCGCTAGACCTCCCGAAGACCGAGGATAGAGACCACGCCGTAACGATAGCCATCGACATCCTCTTGGAGATGTTCAAGGAGATACTTAAGTTAATGGAGACGGCCGTAAACGTGAAGTATTTGCTGCAGGTTATACTTAGGGCGCTATACTCTAAATCGGATTCCCCAACAATGGCTGATCTCTACAACACTATCCTGGCATTATACAAAGGCGAACTTGATTTAGACATCAATGACCCTGAGTGGCAGGCACAGCTAGAGGCGTTGCAGAACATGCAGGACCAGACGTTCATCTCGGCTCTAAGCAGGCTTGAGGCATATGCGCATGATAAGCTACTGCTGAAGCTGACCTCTAGGACGACCGTGGACATGGATAGGCTGAAGTCGCCTGGGTCAATCACCATATTTTCAACGCCTAAAGCAGATTTGGGGGAAAACCTTGCAAGGCTAATCGCGTCCACGGTAGTTATGAAGCTGTGGTTCGAGGCGCTCGCCAGGGCTAGGCTGGGTGAGCGGAGAACCCCCGTATTCTTAGTTATCGATGAATTCCAATTCGTAGCCGATCTGCCGATCATTGATACTATCCTATCGGAGGCTCGTAAATATGGACTACACCTGATTATGGCACACCAGCACACAGGTCAGATCCCTCAAAACTTGATGCAGTCCATTCTAACCAACTGCGCCGTTAAAGTAAGCTTCATGGTGGGTGGAAGCGATATTAAGCACCTCTCCATGATGGACGCTTCCTTCGCTGATGCGTTAGCCGAGGCCTTGACCGGGCTGACAGTAGGCAGAGCCGTGGTTAAAGTGACGGCTAGACCAGGGGAGCAACAACCGCCGCCCGTGATCGTGCAGATGGACTACATACCTCACCAGGCCGTTAGGGAGAACATCTACACCGGAGCCTTCGACCCCGGTGTGGTGCGGGGGAGTGACTTGAAGGGCGTGTTGAACCCAGTCCTGAAGTACGTGGATCCCGTGAAGCCTTTAGAGGTGCTCACCCTCTACGAGGTCTATAAGGCCGGGAGGATTGCATTAACCGACCTAGCCGTGAGGCTCGGCGCCCCTAGGAAGGGCCTTGAGGACGCCGTAGCCCAGCTCTCGTCCCTTGGATACATCAACGTGGAGAGGGAGGGTAACAGGAAGGTGTTGACATACGTTAAGGGCTTATTCAGAGGGCTTAGGAACGCAACGCCGTCGGAGGATGGCTTCAGGATCGCTAGAAAAGCTGCGCTGACGTACTTCGGCAAAGGCTTCGTGGTCGTGCCTGCGAAGCAAGACTCCAACCTGAGTGCCAGGCCGGACATGGTTGCCGTACCAGTAGACAGGTCTACTTGGAGGCCGCTCTACAGCGGGACCGTAGCCGTTGAGGTGGAGTCATGCAATGAGATCAAGACGCATCCGGAGCACGTTGTCCACAACTGGGTCAAGGAATCAGCTAGAGATTTCCTCGAGGTACATACGTGGACTAGCGAGGAATGCTTCAGCAGGCTGCAGAAGCTCTACGAACAGCACCCTGAGGTCCACGGCAATGTGAAGATACTCTCGGCAAGGCTGACGTAGTTGGTGTGAGGATTGAGAAAGATGAGACCCTCAGAATGAGGCACGTGGGGGTGGGTGCCCCACGTGTTTAAGGAGATGCTTATGATAAGATAAAACAAAGCGTAAGCCTTCGTGAGGATCATAAAGGCATAGAGTCCTACGAGGAGGATTAGGAGCAAGATAAATGCGACAGCCCTAACAGCCCCCGACCTATCCAACCTGAGCCGAGCCCTAAGGCCACGCAAAAACCCAGAATGGTCCCTACCAATTAACACTATACCTTCCTGGATTACAATTTCTCCTCATAGAATACACCGCCTAACACACCTCATTAAGTAAGTTTATTACGGTCCCAGAAAACTAGTGCAAGTGCGGTCAATCAATCATTAATCACGTTGCATCTTTTTAAGTTTTGTTTCTTTCTGGGCTGCGTCATGCGTGTTGAGTTGGTTCCAGGTGAGTACGTTAGGTGGTTCTGGGATTTGGCTTGGGATCTTATGGTTAGGTATGTATCGTTCCTTGGGGGTTTGGGCTACGTTATGGTGGTGCTTGCTGCAGCTACTGTACTAGTGTTAGTGTATAGGACGCTTCCGGGTCTTAGGAGGGTTGTGGTCGCTGTCTTGGCGGCTGCGTGGATTGCTGCAGCCGTCTCATTAATTCTGCTGTTGATTGGAGGTGGTTAGCATGGTGACTGTCTGGGACCTAATCTCGTGGGGCCTGTGGGTAGGGCTCTACGGCGGCGTAGCGTGCATCATCGTAGCCGTAGCATCTAAGACCCTCGGGAGGGAGTACGCCGGGACCCTCTTCCTCTCAGGCCTTGCGGCCCTGGCCGTGGCGGGCTTCGGCTGGACCCTCGTAATCGCTGCAGCACCCGCATCCTCAGGCACGTGGGGCTGGATATACCTAGCCATGGCGGGGGGTCTACTAGCTATTTCAGGCATCTACTTCGCTATCGGGAGGGTGGAGGAAGGTGGGAAGCACCTCCTCTACGCATTCCTCGTGGTCGGGCTGATGGCCTTTACCGCAGCCCTAGCTGGAGGGGGTGCGGTCAGCGCCGGAGCACTAACAGTTAGGGTGAGCGCAGACAGGACCACCGTGAATGCGGGGGAGTCCGTAAGCCTGACCATATCCGCAACAGACGCCACGCTGCCAATAACTATCACCGTGGACTGGGGGGACGGCAACAGGGTTAGCGAGGCCATTTACGCTAAGGAGAAGACCTACTCACATACCTACAGCGTGGGTAGTGAGGCCGCTAAAGCCTACACCATAACCGTTAACGCATCAGATGCTAAGGGCAGGGCGGGATTCAACACGCTAAGCGTGATCGTCCAAAATACTAATTGGTGCCCCTACCCATGGTACCTCAGCTTCATGTGTCCACTCGTGCAGGGGGTTAGGGTAGTCCTCCCAGGCCTAGACCTAGTAAAGCTCGTGACATCCCCTGAGTTCCCCACAAGCGATGGCGACCCCGTCTACGAGGTCTACAAGGTGGTGCTAGCCACGTCATTAGCAGCGTTAGGCCTCTACCTAGCGCTGGGGTTAGCCTTCGGGGTGTTCGAGGGGAGGGTCATTGAGGTCTTCAAGGACTCCGTGCTAGCACTGATACTGGCGTTACTGATCCCGTGGGTATACAACGCAAGCGTGGGGATGATGGACTATGTAGCCCTCACCATGACCCCGTGGGTAGATCCCCTCCTGCCGGCGATGACCATAATAGCAGTCGGGGTTGCGACAGGCTACTTCGTCCCAGCCCTAGCCAACGTGGCATCCACGCTGCTCATAGTCCTCATACTCCTCTCAGCAGTAGTAATCATGAGGTACGTACTAATACTAGCAATAATAGCTGCATTCCCACTCATAGCTATAGCCTCGGTAAACCCACTCTTCAGAGGGATCATGAGGTATGCCTTAACACTCCTAGCAGGACTAGTAATCGCAGGACCCCTAACAGCGGTATTCCTAAAGATCCTAACAACAGTGGCGCCAGGCGGAGGGGTAACCATGTCCTTCATATACCCGATAGTGGGAGGGATACTACCCAACGTGCTCGGGGTCTTCGGAGCAGGGGTCCTGCCGTCCCTAGGGGGAGTCGTCGTGGAGAGGGTTAAGGGAGTGGTTGGGAGAGCCGCAAGCACAGTCCCAACCACCTTAGCGAGGGCGGGGCAGGCCGTGAGGGTGCCGGCACCAGCGCTCACAGCATCAGCAACCCAGGTGAGGACAGCGCCGATAATCACCCTCACAACAGTTAAGGCATCGCTGCGGGAGGCGAGGCTCGCTGCGGGGGTCTCGGAGGGCGTGGCAGTAGCTACCCCGGGACTCACGGCATTCATGGAGTCAGCGGAGGCCGAGAGGAGGGCGGTGGAGTCAGCCGCTGAGGGGCTCGGGCTTGATGCCGGTCTAGCCAAGGCCCTCCCACCCCAGCACGCAGAAGCCCTGCGGGAGGCCGTGGAGCTAGGGGCTCAGAAGGCAGTGCAGCGGGCGATGCGTGAGTCCTACACCCAAGCACTGCAGGAAGCCGAGCCCGCAAGCCCTAAGGCGAAAGCCCTTGAGACATTCACGAAGACGCTCGCGTCACAATCATGGAGGCAGCTGAGAGCGAACGCCAGAGCATTCGCAAGAGAGTTCGGGCACTCGATTGCGCAGGAACTAGGGGCGAGGGTGGTGAGGGACGATGTCCATGCGGGCGGGATTCGTGTGAGAGGCGACGCCTACGAGGAAGAGCGTGCGAGATCTCGACGTGCCGTGCATGTGTGAGCGGCCGCTATGCGTGCTTCATCTCAACCAAGTCACATACCTGCGTCAGGAACCCTATCACCTCAACAACCTTCCTCACGAACGCCAGCCTGTACCTCTCCCTCTGAAAGCTCGGGTTCTCCTTAGCCTCAATCACGCACTCCAAGGCAACTAAATCCCAGAAACTCTCCCCCGCATTCAGGTAGATGTTCTCAACTACCTCCCCGGCGAGGAAGTACGTGAACTTAAAGAGCTGCCCGCCACGCCTCCTCACGATGAGGTAGTCAGGAGCGCTCTCAACCACCTCATACTTCGGGAACAGCTTAGGGTGGTCCTTCCCCACGTAGTCCAGCCACACGCTCGTCCACGTCTTCGTGGACTCACGGTACTCGTGAAGCCCTGGGAAGACGTAGATGCGGTCCCTAGGGTACGCCACATCACGATCCACCACAATCACGTTCCCCTCCCTTTTAGATAGGACCGCATCCACAGGCACGACGTGGAGGTCGCCCTGTTCATCAACCACCTGAATCATTCTGGACATGCTTCACCCCACCCATATAACTTAAGTTTATAAATCAGATTTTCAGCCCTCCCAGTACAGGAGTGGGGGTGCTGTGCTCGCCCCGCGTTATAAATACTTGCTTCGAGGATATTTTTCATGGTGCACTGGTCGTTGTTGCTCCCAGCGTCCTGCCTTGATGATTCATTCCTTGATAGGGATGTAGTTCTTCTGAGGCAGGCTATACGCAGGTTCGTCGTGGAGGCGGAGGTCACACGCAGCATTGACGGCTACCTCATACTCCTCGGGGGGCTCGTCCTCGAGATTGAGGAGCGTGGGGCTCAGTGGGCGCCCGATTACGACCCACGGGAGGTCCTCAGGAAGGTGCTCTCATGCGCTGAGGTCGCTAAGGCATTAAGCCCGCTCGCAGGCTACGCAGAGGACGTTGAGGACCTCGTGAATTCAGGTCCTCGACACAAGTCGCTGAGGCCGTACTTAGGCATCATCACTGAATTCCTTAATGGCATGCCTCCATCCAGGAAGAAGCTCGAGGTCGTCAGACCCCCGATAAGCGAGCTGGAGAGGACTCCCAGCACAGGACCCGAGTCAGGGACTCACGCACCGCCCCACATGCCTGCTGAAGCTGCGGGCTACAGCATTCCAGTGGAGGACGGGGGAGGAGCGGTTAGGAGGGTCCTAGGATACGCCTCACTGATCGCACTCCTAGCCGGAATCAGCTACTTCAGCTATGCGCTGCTCGTCAAGTACGGGCTGATGAAGCCCCTGCAGTGGATCCCTCTTCCGTAGGTGGGAGCATGGACAGGCTCCTCAAAGCCAACGCAGTAGCCCTACTAATTCTCGCATTGCTGGTAATAGCTTACTGCTTCCCCTACACTCCGCAGGGCATTCGAACGAGTACCCCCACGACGACGCCGCTGGCCCCAACCACGTTGCCGGTCCTAACCGCCCCCATGGCAACGCCTGCAACCACACCACCAACCTCAAAAACGGCGTCAACGGTCCCGTTAGTCTCGACTGCAATACCGACATCAACAACGACGCCGACCCCGACTAGCAAGCAGGGGGAAGACGTAAAAACCACGCTAAACCGTTTAATCAATGCAGTCCTCAGTAAGATCAATGAAGAGAGGTTGAAATCCGGAATACCGCCCGTAGGTCTTTTCAACGACACTACTGCTAGGTTCAGGGCGGAGGACATGTACAGCAACAAGTATTTCGGGCACTGCGACTTAAGCGGGATGACACCGAACTACCATTACACTAAACTAGGGGGGAGTTACGTAATCGAGGAAAATGTGGGGTACTCCTACATAATAGGCGGACGTCTGCCCCCCATCGATAGTGCAGTGAAAAACGTGGATAACATGATATACAACGACGCTGAGAGCGGCTGGGGGCACCGTGACTCAATTCTAGACCCCACGAACAACTTCGTGAGCATCTACGCTGCCTGGGACGACAGCAGGCTGTTCCTCGTTATACACATGATGAAGGTCTGGGTGGAGTGGATAACACCGCCGGCAGTGAGGAACGGGGCATTCACCGCCGAAGGCAGGATCCTCCTGAACGGCTCTAAGCTATATGGCGTCACAATCTACCGCTCAAGCCCCAACACATCCAGAACCTTTAATCCGAGGCTCAACGTACTGATGACCTGCTCCCCATACTCAATAGGGGAGCCGATAGCCGGTGTAGTGCCGGAGCCATACTACTACACGGAAGTCAAGACGATCCGCCCTCTGAAGTGGGTGATCTCCGGCCAGCACTTCAGCGTGGGGTTTCCGGTCAGCTTTGAAGATGGGGGGGAGGGCTTGTACACGATAGTGGTCTGGGCGGAGAACACGCTGCACACCAAGCACCCGTTCGATGAAGGAAGATACAGAGATCACCTACCAGTACTTGAGTACACCTTCTCAATGAGAGGCGGCTGACGTTAATTAGAGGGAGCGTTGCTGCCGGCCCGCCGTGCGCTTCATTAGTCCTTTGAGCAGCCTCACGGGCTACGGAAAGTTCACTGCACCCTTAATAGGGAGCCTCCGGCCTCGCCGGCACCGCAACTTGCAACTGGGAGCCTCATTCTTTAGGACGGGGAGGAGGTCAGGCTCTTCCTTCATCTGGATATCTTTGGCTTCTTCGTTGTTCGGGGACTTCCTCTGCATTCTTTCCTCAACGCTCCTCACGAGCCTCCTGACGCTTGATGGGCTTAGGCGGAATGTTCTCGTTGCTAGCTCCTCATCAATCACTCCGCCTGTGAGGATAGCGTGGATTATGTAGCCCACTGCGTACTTAGCTCTGAGGGTCTTTCCACAGACTAGCGTGGGTGAAACCTCTTCTGCCACCTTTATGCCGTGCTCGCATGCTTCCTTAATGCTTGGTGGGAGGTTCCTCACCACGGCGAGGCTTAACTCCTTCCTGCCCTCCACCCTCGCCTTCCTCTCGAGGGTTCTGAGGTCCCTCAGCCTCACGACCTTGACTCTAGCCCGTTCCCTGCGATGCTCCTCCTGCACCTGCATGTGAGGAGGGCCGCAGTCATAAACCACATCCACTACGGTCCCGCATGAGGGACACACCACCTCACCCCTCACGTAGTCCCAGATGAGGTTGCTGCCGCAGTACGGGCAGGCGGAGGGGTCGCCCGCCGAGACCGCCTCAAGCCTCACAGGTCCCCACCCCCTAGCAACCTCCTCAGCCTCCTCTCCTTCCTCCTCCTGGCCTCGAGGACCCCCGGGTCCGTTGGGAGGTACTGCCCTCCTGCCTGAATTTGTTGCCTAGCCCGCCTCACGGACTCGGTCACGCCTTCGTGCTTCCTCAGCAGTTGGTGAGGAATGTACTTGATGAACTCGCCGAGCTCTGTGAACTCGCGCAGGTACAACACTATTAGCAATAAATCACTGTTCCGGGTCTCGGGGTACTTCCGCAGAAGGTAGGTTACCCTCTCCTTGACAGTCTTTAAACCAGCCTTATTCGCTCTTTCCTCACCGGCTTTGCCCTCCAAGCTCCACGCTTCAGCAACTCTGCTGTGACGCTCGTATATGCCGGCGCTCCTCTCCGCCCGCATGAGATCACGGTACATTGGAGCGTCACGCCATAAGTCATCCGAGCTCACGACCTCACCACCTTAACACGCTCGCGCCCCCTCGAGAGCGCCTCCAGAACCTCAAGGACCTCGTCCTCAGGCAGTGGGGGGACGCAGTACCTGCTGGGCCTGTAGACAACGATCCTGAGCACCACCCCTCATCACCCATCAACAGCCTGTAGAACCTGCTGTAGCAGCGACCTAGCGTCAATAGTTCCTCTCCTGCAGAGGTCAGCCAAGTGAGCTATCTTCTCGTACTTGCTGGCCTTAAACTTATACTCCCTCAAAACCTCCTCAGCCTTCCTGAGCTTCCTCTCAAGTTGCTTAACCCTCTCCTCAGCCCACACATCACCGTGTGGATCAGCAGATGCAACATTGTTGATGTTGATGTTCACATTGAAACTGTAGTTACTGCCCACCACATTAACACTGCTGACATTATTAACATTAAGAACTAAGCTAGTGAAGAACTGCCTCAAAGCCTCCCTCACGATCTTTCTCTGTCTGTGAGTTAGCTCTTCATTATATTTCACATAAAGAGGTAAAGGCACTCTGATGCCTAGCACGAGCGTTGCTTCGCCTGCAGCACTTGCTTTACTTAGCGTGTTTTCCGCGGGCTGTGCGCTGTTAACAATTTTTAAATTGTTAACACTCGCTCTCTCAGAGTCGGTGGGGGAGTTGTTAAGAGGGGGTGGAGTGGATTCATTAGAAGTTGAGGTCACTTACGTCTCCCTCCGTTGAGGTGAGTGGTTATGTGTATGCCTTCCCGTCCTAGCGATACCTTCAGCGCTTCTACGTATGTCAGTATTGATGATTCATCGCTGAATTCCTCGCCGTCAACCAGGACCTTCGGTACTCTCCAGCTACCAATTATTGAACCGCTATTCAGTATCGTCACAACATACTTCAACCCATTGACCTGAAGCTCCTTTCTCAGGATGCTGACCTGCACGATCACCCCTTACCCACCTCGTTAAGGAGTCCCGCGGCGTGTGCGACTGAACCAGCCCGTCGCGTTCTTCTTAACTCGATTATCATATAGGTTTCACCAATTATGCATTTATTCAACCTAGGTTAATAAATATTAACACATGTGACTATGAAGCCTTTCATGCATTCTGGTATTATAATGTTGCATATATGGTGAATAAACATTATTAAAATTCCACATATAGATGGGGTAGGTGGTAGTACATTTCAGAAAGACCGAAATACGAGGCCGTGAAGATACCTGAGGAACTAATGAAACTAGTCGATGAGGTCATAAAGACAGGCAAGTACGGGTACAGGTCACGGATGGAGTTCGTCATTGATGCAGTGAGGAGAAGGCTCGAGCAGTTAGGCTACTTAAAATAAAAACTGAATTTACTTAGAAAATCTCCCTCAGCGTCTCAGCCCAAGCCTGCTTCCTAATCCTCTCCACGTAATCCATAACCACCATCCTGTCGGACTTATCACGCATCTCCTCAGCTATCTTCTCGAGGAGTAGGATTATCTGGGCTTTAGTGCACGCCATTTAATCACCGAGTATGGGTTAGGTGGGGAGGTATAGTTAAGCGCTTAGGTAACTCCAGTACCTAGAGAGAGACCCCGCCGAAAGTATCGGTTTTGTTTTCCTGTCGTATTGCCTTTTGTCGAGTTGTTTATGACCTGTATTAATGAAAATAAGCAAGAGTGATTTGAAGGACGCTCTGCCTTAGACTAACCCTGGAGGTTATTTTTTACTTCTTTCTCTCTTTATTAGCCTCATTGTGAAGCTTTCGTGTTTGCCTGTGGGGTTAAAAGTTTTAATCATGCTGATGCTTAAGATATATAGTTGGGGCTGGGGCTAAGGATTGTGTGCTTGCGTGTTCACTATTCGGTTTTGCCGTGCTTCGTTTTGGGTGGTAAGTGGGGTGGGACTCGGTGAGTCTTGAACGTACTCAGATAAACTTTGCTCATCATGTGGTGAACTGGATTAACGAGATAATTAAGGAGGAGGGGCTGAAGTTCAGGGGTGCTGAGCCCGAGCTGAAGGAGGCGGGCGTGAGGAGGGACAGGCGGAGGAGTAAGAGGCCTGACGTCGTCCTCTTTGATGCGGGTGGGAGGCCGGCCTTAATTATTGAGGTATGGGATCCGTCTGTTGATCCCTGGGACTATGCTGTGGAGGTTATGGGTAAGGCCGGGGCGGTGGGGACGCCGTACTTCGCCGTGTGGAACGTGACTGACTTCTATTCCTGGAGTGTGGCACCACCGAATAAGAACATACTGGAGAAGCTTTGGTGGCCCCACGCAGGTGTTCGAGAGCATGTGTGTCAGGCGAGGAATTACGAGGAGGCCGTGGAGAAATACAGGGATGCGATCAAGGACTACTTAAGGGTCTTCCTGAGGGAGTTTGAGAAGATCTACTACGGTGTGAAGGAGTTACCGCTCTTGAACATAGATGAGAGATTCATATACAGGCTTAGAAGCAAGATATACACTCTCTCAACACCCGTCATCCACCATGTTAAGAGACGCATGATGGAGGACCCCCAGTTCAGTAAGGGTTTGAGGGACTACTTCGTAAGGCAGGGCTGGGTCTTCACCGGTAGCGACGAAGACTTAGAGAAGGTATCACACCAGTACGTCTACCTCCTCGTCAATAAAATCCTCTTCTACGAGGTCCTTCGAGCGGTCTATAAGGAGAGGCTACCGCCGATGATAATCCCAGAGACTGTGAAGACGGGTGAGGAGCTGAGGGGGAGGCTCGACGAGTACTTCAGGAGGGCATGGGAGGTCTCCGGGGACTACGAGACCATACTCTTTGCAGACACTCTGGACTCTATCGTGCCGCCTGATGAGACCGTGGAGGGCATCAGGAATCTGGTGAGGGACCTAGACAATTACGACTTCACGGGGCTGAACTATGAGGTCCTAGGCAACGTGTTCCAGAAGTTAATCCCTGAGGACGAAAGACACAAGCTCGGGCAATACTTCACGAGGTCGGACGTGGTTGACTTGATAGTGGGGTTCTGTGTGAGGGACGGTAACGAGAAGGTTCTTGACGGTGCAGTTGGTGCGGGCACCTTCCTCGTGCGGGCTTATGTCAGAAAGAAGCTCCTCAGGCCTGAGAAGAGGCACACCCAGCTCCTTGGGGAGCTCTACGGGGTGGACATAGCTAAGTTCCCGGCACACCTAACCATCATAAACCTTGCGAGCAGGGACTTGTCAAGGCTGGAGAACTACCCTAGAATAATAGTCTCCGACTTCTTTGACGTGAAGCCTGAGACCAGCTACGATTGGAGGGACCTGATCCCGAGGGAGAAGGAGCAGGTAATAGAGACTCTCAGCCACTCATCAAAGTTGCTTGTGACACTACCTAAGGAGTTCGACGCCGTTGTTATGAATCCTCCGTACACCAGGCAGGAGGAGATGGAGGACCTGCTGGTCGGGGAGAAGGAGAAGGCTTACAGAACATGCATTAATGACTGGAAGTCCATGAGTAAATACCCTAAGGAGAGAGAGCCCAGACTGAGTAAGAGGGCGAGCATCTACGTCTACTTCTTCATTCATGGGGGGAGGTTCCTCAGGGAAGGAGGGAGGATGGGGTTCATCACCTCAAACTCCTGGCTTGACGTGGACTACGGTTACGACCTGCAGAGGTTCTTCCTAGAGAACTTCAAGGTGGTGGCGGTGATAGAGAGTAAGGTCGAGAGGTGGTTCGAGGACGCAGACATCAACACAGCAATAACGATACTTGAGAGGTGTGGCGACCGGAAAGAGAGAGACGACAACCTAGTTAAGTTCGCGCAGCTGAAGAAGCCTCTGAGTGAGCTTATACCGCCCGCCAAGGACGAGAGGGAGAGGTGGTCAAGCGTTGAGAAACTAGTCAAACTCATAGAGAACGTCAACCACTACTTCGAGGACGACAAGATAAGGATCTACGTAAAGAAGCAGAGAGAACTCTGGGATGAGGGCTTCAACGAAGAAACGGGTGAATACGAGGGGACGAAGTGGGGGAAATACTTGAGGGCCCCCCAAATATTCTTCAAGATCCTGGAGAAAGGCAAAAACGTCCTCATCCCGCTGAAGGAGGTCGCCGAAGTGAGGAGAGGCTTCACGACCGGCGCTAACGAGTTCTTCTACCTGACTGAGGAGGAAATAACAAGTAAGTGGGGTATCGAGAGGGAGTTTTGGATGCATCCGGTAACACTAGATGAGTGGCTCAAGATAAGACCCTACATACCGGATGAGGATGTGTGGGTGGATAAGAATGGTGAGTACTTCAAGCAATCACAGTACTCGAAGCAGTATAGGCCTGAGGAAGTCCTGATAGACGGAAACGTCATCTGGGTACCAAACTACGTGATAAAATCACCTAGGGAATGCAAATCAATACTAGTCAATCCGAAAGACCTCAAGTACAGAGTTCTCCTAATACATAAGGACAAGCCCGAACTAAGAGGGACTAGAGTCTTAAAATACATAGAGTGGGGTGAAGCGCAAGGCTTCCACAGAAGACCAACATGTGAATCAAGACAAAGATGGTACGGCTTATCAGAAGTCACTGGAGACCTACTTTGTATGATGAGCATAAACGACAGGCACATCTTTTGGTATAATGTTCCAAGATGTTGTATTGATGCTAGACTCTATGGTATAAATATAAAAGACAAGGAGTTCATAGGGGTGCTTTCAGGTATTTTAAATTCAACAATATTTACGTTATTCATCGAATTATGGGGGAGAGTAAACCTTGGGCAAGGAGCGTTAGACGTTAAGGTTTACGAATACTCCCAAATACCTATTATCAATCCTTCTAAGCTAAACATGGAGCTACGTAAGAGGCTTCTGGAAGTGTTTTCGAAGATGGGGGAGCGTGAAATCGGTTCTGTTTTTGAGGAGATTGGTGCTGATTCTCCAGAGGGAGTTTCGCTTGATAAGGTGAAGCCTGATAGGAGGGGGCTTGATAAGATAGTTATGGGTGAGATACTGGGTTTGAGTGAGGAGGAACAACTTGAGGTTTACCGTGCTGTAGTGGATCTTGTTAGGTCTAGGCTCGAGAGAGTGAGGTCTGCTGGAAGGAGGAGAGGTAGGAGTGACGTCGAGATTGATAAGTTGGTAAGTGATGTTTTGAGGGACCTTGAGGTGCTTTACGGGATTAAGGTGTTGAGGTTCCCTGAGGATTACGTGGGTGATGCTCCAGTTAACAGGGTCGTTGAGGTGCCTAGGGGTTCGAGGATCGAGTACGGTGTTAACCTCTTAGGACCGTACGTCAAGATAGATGGTGTGATGATTAGATGTGGGAGCCTCCACGAGGCGAAGTACTTGGCTTTCGCCGCCATAGCCGGGAAGACTAGTGTGGGCGTACCGCAGGACACTAGTACGCTAATCAGGGCGGTGGAGGAGAGGGAGAGACACGTTAGGGAAGCGCAGGCAATACTTGAGGGGTACCTGAATGAGGTCATACCTGACAAGAAGGTGAGGGAGGCAGTCCGCTACAGAGTAGCTAAGCATTTAGGCATACCAATCCGTTAACTCCTTGAAGGCATGTAGGGTTTTCTCCATAGCGAGACTTAAATAGTGGGTAGTCTCAGTAATTGATTAAGGATGCGTGGGATGCCTTCGCCTGAGTACGGTTTGAGAGTATAGAGATACGCGTTCTTAGTATTGGGTGTGTTGCTTAATGTCTTGTTTGGGGGTGCGGGCGCTATAATTTTCTTGCTCCTGAGCATCTCATCACTCATAGATGAGGTTGAGAAAATGAAGTATCTGGAGCTCCTCATACCTTCTAGGCTACCTCATGACCCAGGCATTAATCATGCGGGTAATGCCGGACCTGCTTTCACTCATAGCTATAGTGTTAGGGGTAATGATCTTACTTGGTAGGGTGCTTGGAACCCCGGTGATTTAATATGCTTTTCACCTCTTCTATGAAGTTCTTGTCGAGCTCCCCGTGCTTGAGCACTCTGCTGAAGTCGTACTTTAGTACGTGTATCGTTAGGACATCCTCACCCTTAATGGTGGAAGCAGTGGCTGAAGTCCCACCAACGCGTCTAACACTTACTGGCGGACTTACTGTCGCGGCTCTCTTAAGCACTACATTACCAAAATGTTTCTACTAATTGGAGAGCAGAATACGATGCAGAGAGTAATCGCATCGAAAACTTCAGGTGTTGCTGGAAACGGTTGTCTCTATATCACGAAGCCTGGGCATTGGATTGAGCTCTAAGAATGTAGTTCTTGATTGTGCTATTATTGCGTTATTGAATCTTCAGCCCGTCAGTAACTCGTCAACTATGTTTAGGGTCTTGATCGAGCCTCCCTTCAGTATTGCTAGGAGCTCGGCCGCGATCGCCACCGCTATTTCCTCAGGGGTGTCTGCCGGTATGTCGATGCCGAGAGGCCCTCTGAACTTAGCCCTCACTAACTCCCTCTCCAGCCCGTCGCTTATTAACCTCCTTGCGAACTCCCTTATTTTATTCCTGCTTCCGAGGACCCCGACGAGCTTAGCGCGTGTCTTCAGCGCTGTCTTCAGCGCCTTGTAGTCTACCTCCACCTCGCCGTGGGTTATGTAGACTACGTCGCCGTCCCTGACCACCTCAGGCAACTTACTCTCAACCTCTTCTGCGGGGATGTGGATCCTCACCTCAGCGTATGGGTATAGCTCACTGCTCACTAACTCGGGGTTCGGGTCGGCCACGGCCACCCTGAAGCCGAGGAAGTTCAGCAGGTCGCCCAACGGCTTGCCGACCCTCCCCGTGCCGAATATCAAGACCCTCTGGACGGGGGTCCACACGTCTATGAACACCTCCAAGAAACCGCCGCATATCAACCCTGTATCCACAGCTCCCTCAACTGGGCGTCCTGAGAACGAGTACTTGACTAATCTAGGCCTCCCTTCCTTAATGGCCTTTAAGGCCTCCTCAACAACGTGTCTTTCGAAGAACCCGCCGCCGAGGGTTCCGTAGAGCCCCCCGTCCCCGCTGACCAGGATCTTGGAGCCAACGTCTCTGGGGCCTGAGCCTTCCTTCCTGACGACCGTTGCTACGGCCACGCTAACCCCCCTCCCGATCTTCTCACCAGCTATCCGGACGAGCTCCTCGTTGGTTATGTTCCTTGCGAGACTCATGCAAACACCCACCCCACACGTAACTATAGTGTTGAGGCCGCTATTATTTAATCCTGACCCAGGAATTGTTGTTGGGGTCCTTAAGTGTTCGCGTCAGCGGTCATACTTGCGGCCGGTAAGTCCACCAGGTTTCCAGGCAATAAGTTGGTGCATGAGGTCAGCGTTCGCGGCGTCAAGGCACCGTTGATCAGGCACACGGTGATGAGGTTCATCGAGTCAGGGGTCTTTCAGGAGGTCCTCGTGGTCCTTGGTTTTGAGGGGGGCCTAATCAAGGGCATTCTCAACGACCTGAACGTCGCCTTCACGTACAACGAGAACTACGAGTCCGGCATGAGCACCTCGGTCATCAGGGGGGTTGGGTCCGTTAACCCGATGGCTGACGTCGTGGCTATACATCCGGGTGACGTGCCCTACGTGGGGGTGAACACCCTGCGCGGCCTGGTAAGATACGCTGCCGACCTGCTCTCACGCGACGATTCATTCATAGTCGTGCCCAGGCTAGCTAGTGCTGGGAGGGGTGGGCACCCACTGGTGGTTGGGAAGGGTTTAATGCCGGAGGTTCTTAAAATACGTGAGGATGAGCTAGGGCTTAAAGGCCTCCTGATGAGGAGGGGTGATAGAGTGCATTACTACGAGACCGACGACGCGGGCATACTTAGGGATGTTGACATGCCTGAAGATCTAATGCGCTGACCCTACTGCGTGGCCAGCTTGAGGAGGAGTGACCAGTTCTCGTCCGCCTGCCTCTCCAACTCCTTAATCAGCTCGTCCGTCGCGTTTCTGAAGCGGCCCTGCATCGATACGTACTCCCTGACGGGCTTCCTCCTCCCCTTATCCGCGTAGGGCCTGCTGGGGGGGCTTATTGCTACCTTACCGCCCTCAGCCTCGAAGAGTATCCACATCCCGGTCTCCACCGCAAGCCTGGCCATCGTCACCGTGTGCATGGGGTCGAACCTCCACCCGACGGGGCAGGGTGCGTGGAGGTGTATGTACTTAAAGCCCCTTACCGTTGAGGCCTTCCTGAGCTTCTCGATGAAGTCCGTCGGGTACGCTATGCTGGCCGTGGCGACGTACGGTATTCTGTGCATCAGCATTATGAGGGGGAGGTCCTTCCTCCTCTCCTTCTTACCGGTCCACGTGGTGGTGGTCCAAGCGCCTAGGGGGGTCTGCGACGACCTCTGGATCCCGGTGTTCATGTAGGCCTCGTTATCGACGCATATGTGGATCAGGTCATCACCCCTCTCAGCCGCGCCGGAGAGTGTGGCGAAGCCTATGTCCGCGGTGGACCCGTCACCCGCCCACGCCACGACCGTCGCGTCCTCCCCCATAACCTTTTTAGCCACGCTGAGTCCCGCCGCCACAGCGTCCGATGACGCGAACGGGACGTTAAGTATGGGGAACCTGAGCCCGGAGCCTGGGGCGAGCCCCTCGATTATGGAGGTGCATCCTGCGGGGATGACTAGGATCGCCTTACCCCCTAGAGCCATCCCGACGAACCTCAATCCCATGTTCTCAGGGCACCCGGGGCAGGCCGCGTTGCCGGGCAACACGTACTTCTCTTTAGGCAGGTCTTTAATGTTTATCGGCATCCCTACTCACCACCGTAAAACCAGGTTACCGGCTGTCTGAAGGATCCAGACTCCTCGACTTCGTTCAAGGACTTCAGCACCACATTCGATATGTCGGCAGGCGTCACGTCAACCCCTGCAATGCCCGCCAGCACGTTCTTGATCGGCAGCCTAACCCCCGCCGAGGTCAGCGAGGCCACGGTCTCTATGTAGAGGGGCCCCCCGACGCTGGGGGACGCGGACCTGTCGAAGACTATGACGCTGTGGGCGTTGTTCAACCACTTGATTAGGTCCTCGCTTGGGAAGGGCCTGACGTACCTGACTTTAACCAAGCCCACCTTAAGTCCGAAGCTGCTTCTCAGATAATCGACGGCCTCCTTCATGTCGCCCGTCCAGGCCCCAACCCCCACTATGAAGTACTTAGCGTCCCCGCACTTATAGCATTCAGTCAGCCCGCCGTGCCTCCTTCCGGTCAGCCTACCCCAAAGCTCGTCAGCCTCCTCAATCACCTTCTTAGCCCTCTCCATAGCCCTGTGGATCTCCTCCCTCACCCTCATATTCCACTTGAGGTCTCTGGGGACGTTGCCCATGATCATGGGGTCCCCAGCCCTGAAGACGTACGGCTGCCTCCTCTGAGGTAGGAAGGCGTCCACCACTTCCTGGTCGGGCACGTCCACGGGTTCTGAGGTGTGGCTAAGTATGAAGGCGTCGAGGGACACGATGCCGGGCAGGTAGACCGACTCGTCCTCCGTCACCCTGAAGAGCTTCAGGGTCTCATCTAAAGCCTCCTGGTTGTTCTCCGAGAACGTTATGAGCCACCCCGTGTCCCTCTGACCCATCACGTCGGAGTGGTCAGTCCATATGTTCCAGGGCGGCCCTATAGTTCTGGTCACAACGGCCATCACGACGGGTATTCTCGAGCCGGCCACCCACCAGAGCATCTCGTGCATGTATAGGAGTCCGTGCGATGAGGTTGCCGTGAATGCCCTGAGGCCTCCTGACGCAGCGCCGTAGACGGCCGCTAGAGCTGAGTGCTCGGACTCAACCCTAATCATCTCGGCGTCGAACTCCCCCGACTCAATCATCTCAGCTATCTTCTCAACTATCGTTGTCTGCGGTGTTATAGGGTACGCTGAAACCGCCTTCACTCTGGCCAGCTTGACGGCGGTCGCTACTGCGTAGTTCCCCGTCAGCGTTTCGAGGACCACCCCACTCACCCCTCAGGCCTCATTTCTATGGCTTTAGTCGGGCACACGCTGGCGCACACCCCGCAGCCCTTGCAGTAGTCGTAGTCTATCAGTATGAAGTCACCCCCCTCGCTCAGGTCTATCACCGAGTCAGGGCAGTACAGCCAGCACAGCCTGCATTTGATGCACTTACCCGCATTATAGACAGGCCTCTGAATCCTCCAGGTTCCGGTGCGCCCTGAGACCCCGACCGTCGGCCTCGACAACGGGAACATGCTGCCCTCACTCAACGCAAACCACCTCACCATAAGCCTCCCTAGCAGCCACGGCGTTAAGCTCGCCGAGCCTCCCCTCAATCCGCTCCCTTATAGCTTCCTCAACAGTCTCTATAGGCATTTTAAGGAGTCTAGCAAGCGCGCCGACCATGGGCATGTTCACCAACGCCCACCCGGACAGGACTAAGCCGTGGTGGAGAGCTATCTTGGCTGCGTCAACGTAACACAACCTGAAGTCCCCCTTAATCGCAGGCCTGTCCGAGGAGTTAACGAGCACGGTACCGCCCGGCTTCAGGCCATCCACCACGTTAACCAACTCCCCAAGCCTAGCATCCAAAACCACGACGATGGAGGGGTTCCTTATAGAGGACCTCGTCCTCACAGGCCTGTCCGAGACCCTCGCATAAGCAACGACTGGAGCACCCCTCCTCTCAGCACCGAAGAAAGGTATGGCTTGACCATAGAGGCCCGCCCTAAGAGCCGCACTAACCAACATATTAGCCGCTGTAACAGCGCCTTGACCACCCCTACCATGAAACCTTATCTCAACCACTCCGCCAAGACTCAATAAATCACCCTCTGTAAAGAGACCGCAATAAGAAAAATAAATTAAGCAAAGTACATAATGCTTAAAAAATAATTACAGCAAGATTACAGCATAGATGCACACATCCTGGAAATACATCAAACCAACCACCCAGCAAACAAAAAACTAGAAACAAAACCCCATACAACCATCTAAAAACAACGAACAAGCAAAGGGGAGAACGTAAAACAAAATTGACGAACCCCCCCACCCCTTCACTTCCACTGGAAACAAACATAAACTATATTTTGATAAAGTAATATATCTATATATAGATAATTATACAAAAAATCTGCTAAGAATGCATATTATGTTGCGGCTGCATAGCTATATTTTGTATAATTATCTATATATTAAGAATTAAAAATACTTAATTCTTATCTAATCTCGTGCTCCAGTGGAAATAGAGGGGTGGGGGTCTCCTGCTGTTTTGCTATGGGGGTTGCGGGTTGAGGTATTTTTGTTCGAAGGCTTTTTGTAGGTCTATTGAGAGTAGGTTCGCTATTGATGCCAGCCACGCTAGTGTGTCTGCTATCTCTTCCTCCTGTGCTTTAGTGTTTTGGCTTAGTATTGCCTCTGCTAGCTCCCCTACCTCCTCTATGAACCAAGTGAACGTTGCGTAGAGTCCTCTTGCTTGGTCCCTCTGGAGGTAGTGCTTCCTCATCAGATCCTGCACTTCCTTCAGTGTTACTTGATGGTTCATCTCTCCCACTTTCATTTTTAATGTTTATATTTTGGTTAAATATACTGGTATTGGTGTGTGGGTTGTCGAGTAAAAGGAAGAAGAGGACTTCAATGATGTCCGGCGCCGGGTTGGTGAGGTTCTTCGAGGAAGTTGAGGCCAGGGTGTCCATATCACCTTACCACCTGATAGTCGTGGGGATTGTTTTTGCCGTTGCTGTTCTGGTTCTCGGGTACGTTGCGCCGGCCTTCCTAACACCCTAAAAACTGTTTTGAGTGGTTTTGAGTGGGAAAATGTGGGATGGAAAGGAAGTAATGGGGTTCATGACCGAGGGAGTGCAACTGTTTTGATGTGTTAGGTTTATAAAGGTTTTTGTAGGATTTTTTATGTTGGTGTAGGTTGTTTGGAGAGGTACTACTCTACTAGGGAGGTCTGCGGGATTCTCGGAGTAACCAAT
>JAVYVJ010000003.1:0-77936 GCA_038727705.1 Zestosphaera sp.
GAGTTATCATAGAGTTACCCCTTCATCAAGTCTCCCAATACACTTTTTATACCTCGAAGGTGTATCCACATCGCGGGGGTAACCAATGCCCTCTACCTGGAGGGTTAAAGTTGTGAAGGGTAGGTTCTACCTGTACCATGGGGATAAGTACGTTGGTCCTATGGAGGATGTCGTGGGTGTTTATGAGGAGTGGCGCCGGGGGCGGGATTTGAACCCGCGCGGGGTGTTCCCCCACCGGCTTAGCAGGCCGGCGCCCTACCAGGCTAGGCGACCCCGGCTCTACTATTTCCCTTATTATTCCGAGGGTTAAAAGTATTTTTCTACATATTATCCTCGCGCTTTAACTTAACTGCTTTCTGCTGACAGAGTAGTGCGTGCATTGATGTCTGCATCGCACGTAACCTTGTTTGCTGTTCTGTAGACCGTTGTTTGTTGGCAGTCCTCTTTGGACGGGGGTGTCGAAACGTTTTACGCTTAGAGCGCGTCATCCGGTCTAATGGTGCTGTACATTGATGTGTGCAGGGGGATAAAGACCGTTCACAGGTAATAAAGTATCCCTCGAGCGGGTCATAGTAGTTGGTTGCTGTTTACCTGAAACGATATGAAATGATGATGCTTGATCGCTAGAATTTACGTTTGAACTAAAAGTTTGTTAATTAATGATCTCGGGAAGCTTTTAAGGATCTCCATCATACTCTTATTAGGGAGACTTATGAGCTTTTGTATTAAGGACAAGAGCTTTGACGAAATCAAGAGGAAAGCTGAGTTCCTTAATAAGTCCTGGAGTAAACTTAGAAAGGAGCTAATACCTCCTGAAGTTACAATTACTTTTCTCTATCAGAACGAGTATGCACCGCTGATAGGAACAATATGCGATGAACAGGTAAAAGCAGATGATGCATGGAAATTCCCAGAATGGCTTAACGGTAAGATAGGAGGACTAACCCCCGAGAAAATTGAGAAACTAGGTAAAAGTAAACTCCGAGAACTCCTAGAGGAGTACTTCAAGAATAAATGGTCCAACTGGATGAAGGAAGAAGATAAGAGAGACTATCTGGAGAGAATACCGAAACATATAGTAGATACCATGAGACTACTCAAGAAAGAAGGAGTTACACCAGTCACTATGTTCGAGAACAGAGAGTACACTGCAGCTGAAGTTTACCTAATGTTGCGGAGGCTTCCGGGTATTGGTCCTAAGAAAGCTAAGATGATTGCCAAGTACCTCCAGCTAGCTAGTGAAGGTATTCTTGGACATCCTTGGTTTACACAGATAAAAGCAAAGAACCCTGAGTTCAAGGTAACTGGGGTTATAACACCACCTATAGATGTTCAAGTTGTTAAGGTATTCTGCAGGATTTTTGGAGTAAAAAGAATGAATTGGAATGTTGTAAAGAACGATCCAGACTTAATACAGGACATAGAAGTATTCTCTATGCTTGCTTTTCCAGATATGCCAGCCATCATAGACGAAGTCTATTGGAATGTAGGTAGAGAGTACTGTGATGAAGAAAATCCAAGATGTTCAGATTGCCCGTTGAACAAGATATGCGATTACGCAAAGAAGAAACAAGCATCCTCAACGTGAATACTTGCAATAGAGAAAAGAGAACTCTATCAGCAAGAGCTGAGGATATTCATATTACAAAACGCTTGGGGGTTCATAACTTTTTCTTATATTTACTTCATTGTATTCCTAGACGTAGTCTCCTGATTGCTCAGCGCACGTGTTGATCATTTTTCAATTCTTTGTATTGTATTCTCAAGTACGTTGATTTTCCTTCTTCAATTCAATTTATCCTGGTCGGGTTTCATGGTAATCATGAGTGTTTGATCGAAATTTCTCCGCGAATAATTGCCAAGACGTGTCCCGAGTTAGTACAGGATGATCAAGTGGCTTGATCAGGATTGATTCAATGCTTCATAACAGTTTTGTTTGACCGGGTTTGTTCAGCTCATTGTGAGGGTTCAACGTGTTGATCGAGCATCCCTGATCTGGACGGGATGTTCTGTCATTGTGATCAGCGGTGTCCGTATCAATGTACTGAGTGTTCTCAGGGTTCAGCGATTTTATTGTGCTCGGATTTCGCGTTACCTAAAGTGGTTTAATGGTACCTCCGAGGTTTCACGGATGCAAGGGGTTCTAGTCGTGAGATCCCTCGGTGGAGATGATCGGTGGAAACCAATGCCGTGAACTATCATGTGGAGTTGTTTTCGCGAGTTGGAGAGAAGTGGGTGAATTGTTCTTTAGATTAGCTGAAGATGCTTGATTAGGTCAAGTAACGGTTTACTACATACTGCATCATAGTTGTTCACAGCCTTGACCACATCCAGTAGATAATCCTGCATGCTAATCTACTACTTCAGTTAACTCCATGTCAAAGCACGACAATAAACTCCTGTTCACAGTAGGATTAAGAAGAATTGAAGAGAGAGTTAAGCATTAGTGTACTCCATTAATGTACTCTCACCAGGTTACACCTGTAGAGGATAAGGTTTTCTTGTAGGGTAAACCTTATATTGGTTTAATTACTGTGTCTACCTATGGATGGACCTTACCATGAGGAGAGCAATTGAGAAAGAGGTTAAGAAGCTAATGCTTAAAGAACTCGAGGAGGAGTCTAGAGAGCTCTTCAAGGATCTTTCTCACATCAGATGAAGAAGTAGTTGAGTTAATAAGAGAAAATAGGGAAGGTAGATAGAGTTGTATCTCTACAATGCTGTTGAAATCTTGGAACATTCTAGGTTTACTAAATAGATCCCCCAAACTACTCCCGTTCACAGCTCCTTTGCTTCGAGCTTTAGGTTCTCGGATTCACGGAGGAAGATGGCTAGAAGGTGGAAGAAGATGAACCAGCTGGTGAATAAGCTGGTGTTTAGGATTAATTCGTTTGTGTAAATGGATAGGAAAGTGTAGGAGGTCATTATGCCTCCGTGTAGTGAAGCCGAAACATAGATGTCTGATGCCTCCCTTATGGCCCCGGCTAGGTGTCCGAAGGCGAAGCACCCTAGGATGTGTATGGGCATCCACCAGGTCGGTTCCCACCTTGATGTGATCGGGTTCCAGTAGTTGACTATGTGTATCAGGGCGAAGATTGCAGAGGTTAGAGGTAGACTAACTCCATAATCAACTCTCCAAGCCCTAAAGACGAGCCTCCGCCAGCGCCTCTCAAAGACCTCATTAAGCCTAGACTGCGCGTAGCCCCTAAAGTAAGCCTCCTCAACAAGCCCGACGAAGACCATGTAGAAGAACACATTTAGAATTACGCTGAGTGGCGACAGCCCAGCAGGCTTAGCTACACCTAGAGCCACCGATACAGCGATCGAGACCGCGGTAGGTATGATAAAGACCGCTATAAATGCTGAGCTCCACTTCAATGTGAAACGCAGATTCTTTGGTATGAAGCCGTAAATCCTTAAACTCCTCCTGGGTAAGATGATGGTTAGTAGGGTTACGAGCATCATGAATGTTTTGAAGCTAGAACCAAGGAAGATACCACTTAAGTAGGTTGAATAAGCCTCGTGGAACCACGCAACAAAAGCTAGAATTAGAGAGACTAGGCAGACCTCAAGTAAAGCTACATACTGCTTACGCTTATCCAGGGGAGCAACCCTAGCTACATCCTACAAACGAGGAGATAAAAATCTTAGTAGCCTTGGGGTTATTGAAGTCCAAGGAGAAACTCTGTGTAGGGCATATTAATAAGATATTCGTATCAATGAAGACCCCCATCATCGAGTTCGTTCATTAAATGCTATGAATAACCTATCTCGTAGACAGTGATCGTGACTAAGAGAATATTGGGAAGACCTCAGAATAAAATGTTTGGGCTTAGGAAGACCTAGGGACGGGATTTAAACCCGCATAAGCGGGGTGGTGGGCTCTCTAAACCAGAGCTTACCCTTTATGCCGATTTATAAACTTCTAAGCCAATAGAATTCTTGGTGACTCCCCGTGACTGAGGAGAAGAAGGAGAAGGGTAAGGCTGAGGAAGCCGCTGAGAAGACTGGGGAGGCCGTGGGTAAGGGAGTAAAGAAAGGTGTTGGAGTAGTCAAAAGTCTTGGTAAGGGATTGGCGAAGGGGATTAAAGGAGAGGAAGAGAAGGAAGAAAAGTAATAACCTTAAACTCTATCCACATAAACACACCAACCTAAACCAGGTTTCCTTCCAACACCTTAGGAAGTGTTAGAACAGGCATAACTACCTACTCTCAACTCACTACGTCATCAACACTCATCATTTTCATGCCTTCTCAACACTACGAATAACGAAACGCAACAAACGAAGACGTGGAAAATCCCTTGAAGAAATAAGGAACTAAGCAAAGAGTATATAAAGCAAGCCCCCACCCAGAAGCCACCACAGAAACACCTAAAGCAGAAAATAAAGACCCCCCTCCCTAAACAAACACAAGGAAAAGCAAACCAACTAACAAAGAACTAAGCCACACACCTAAACACGTAAAGAAACATAAGAGGAAGTAAAAAGAATCTTAAAAAGACCTCGGAATCTATAAGATGGAATTGAAAGTCTGCAGACTACGTAGAGAAAAACGGAATAACTTCAGTAACCGACCTGAATCCATGAAATGGATTGTGCTTGGTTTATGAGGGGTGGCGCCGGGGGCGGGATTTGAACCCGCGCGGGGTTTCCCTCCACCGGCCTAGCAGATCGAAAATATGTGAGTTCTATCCTGAAGTCGGGGATATTCTAATAGTTACGAAAACCTTATGTACCTCAGCAATGATCGGTTAGTACGACCATTACCTACTGCCTGAGAGTATATTCCTTAGATGATACAGTTCATAGACTCTACTAGCTCGACTTTCTTGGCCTAGTGCATGAAATTTTGCGTAAGTGCTCTAGAGTCATTATCTATGGGTGTTGTTGCTCGCTGTATTTATTAAGTAGTGTAGGTTAGAATTTATCGGTGGTCTGAAATGACTGAAAGTCTGACAATACGTGTTGGTCGGAAAAGGACTATAGTTATACCGAAGAGGATTGCGGATATGTTGGGCATCGATGAGGGGAGTCGAGTGATGCTTGTCGTAGGTGATAATAAGCTGGAGGTTATACCATTACCGGATGCTATAACTCTCTCGCTTAAGGGCAAGAAGGTTGCAAGAGTAACTCTGAGGGAACTCGAGGAGGAGAGCATGCGTGAGCAGAAGGAGTATATCGCGGAAACCGAGAGTACTAGTTGATACAACATTCCTCTTACCAGCTCTAGGCGTAGAGATCGAGGAAGACGCTTTAAAAGCTATAGCTCTGTTTAGAAAGCTAGAAATCTACTACTTAGAGGTCGGAATCCTAGAGGCGATGTGGAAAGCACTCAAAGCTATACCACCAGAACATCTCGACATAGTCAAAGTGGGTCTAGAGTCTATAAGAAACACGTACAACATGCTAGACGTACCCGTAGAGGCATACGTAGAGGCCTATAGAATCTACAACGAGGGCCATAAGGACTACATAGATGCCCTGTACTATTCTACAGCTAGGACAACTGATATTCCGTGGCTGACGATAGACGAAGAGTTTATCGAGTTCCTGAAACAACGCAACTACAAGATAAAGGGGATCGTATACACCTCAGAAGACCTTAAGTTAATTACATGATTAAGAGGGCTTTTCGAGTTAATTAAAGTAAGTGCACCCACATATTCGAAGAACATTGAGGTCAGGCCCAGCAATACTAGTCGGGAAGTCAACGTAGAAACAAGGTCTTAAACATCTAAGCAAGGTGGATACTATTCTCACAGCAAAAACAAGCACTACTGCTTAAACCTCCTACTGGTGATTCCTAGTTCGAGTTCTCGAATTATCTAGCGATGAACTCACGTATCCCCATTTGCTAGTTTGTGTGGGAGTTTAGCCGTGAGGAAGATGGAATTAGGGGATTTAAGGAGAAGGGGTTCAGCTCTCATGTAGGTTTATGTTAGGTGGTGTCATTGCCTCATCCCTTCTCTCCTGCATCACCCTTGGAGGCGTTCGGGGCTGTTTTCTTCTTGATGTTTTGAGGGAATGTTTATGAGCGTTGTTTATGTTTATTTTTATTGATGAGTCTGAGCGGTGATGGGGGCAGTGCTCAAAGCCGCCCAGAGACAGAACTGGGTGGGAGCTCCGTGCCATTTAGCTCGACAGCCACCCCATGAACCCGCGCGAATATTCAAATCCATGTGAACAATGTGGAAGGCCCTGGACATGAAAGAACATAAACAAACAAGGATGAACATCCAGGGACAAACAGCACCCCCAGGCACCCCACATCTTGCGTACTTGTAGAACAAGTTTACAGTTGCGCGTCTACGTAGTCTCTGTGTCCTTCATTATAGATTCTACGTGCCTCTATGTATGCCTTATTCGTCGCATCTAATCTGTTATAGATGTTTCTTATGATGTTTAAGCCCTACACCACTCAGTTGTGAAAATAAATAACCTTCAATGGCTAACCATAGATACGGACTTCATCGAGTCACTAAGACAACACGATCACCAAGTAAACGGAATAATCTACACGGTAGAGAACCTCGAAGAGGTGATGAGGAAGCAGCAGGGAAGTGTATGATGTATATACTGAATTCCTTATCTCATCCATTCATATACTCACTATTAAGACGTTTGTATTCACGATAAGTCCCACATCATATACTTGGCTCGCCGTCTCTGCTAAGATTCCGAAGAGGTTGAAAGAGCTTCTAGACAGGTACAGCATAAAGCCTAGCCCTGTCATTAGGAGAGCCCTCGAAGAAGAAGTTAAGAAGCGTATGGTTGAGGAGCTCGAGGAGCTATCTGGCGAGCTATCTAGAGAACTCACTCAGATATCTGATGAGGAGGTAGTTGAACTGATACGGGAGGATAGGGAAGGTAGGTAGCTGTGTATCTCTACGACGCCAGCGCTATACTAAATCTCGTGAAGAGGAGGAAGGTAAGGGTCTTCGTGAAGGGATGCACTACAGATCTTGCCATCTATGAGACTATTAACGCAGTTTGGGAAGAGTGTTACCTACTCAAGAGAATACGGGTGGAGACAGCCTATGGATTAGTTGAGTTGCTGTCTAAGATCTTCAACATACTGGACCTACACACCGTAGGAAGCCCCGAGAAGGACGTACTAGAAATAGCCATGAAAGAAGGGATAAGTATCTACGACGCATCCTACATCTACATCGCAACACAAAATAAACTAACCCTGGTAACTGACGATAAAAACTGATCAGCGTAGCTAAGAAATACACCAACACAGTAACAACAGCTGAAGTCACTACGTAGTTTTAAACATCCTCGGGCTAACCTGAGGACAAGGTGCTTAGGGGAATCATAGCGTACTCAGACAGCTGAGTATCAAGCAGAGAGCGGGCTCCCAGCCGTAAGCATAACTTAACTACGAACACGCAGACTTATCTTGTGCGTTACTTCCTAAGCCTTACCCTGACCCTCCACCAACGTAGGCAGGGTTAGGTTAGTGTAGTGAACGAACGTCTTCCAAGAGGCTGGGGATAGTCACACGCGAGTTCTAGCCCCGCTCTTCATGTTGGGGGTCGAGCCAAAGTCTAAATACTCAGCTTTCGGGCCGTGTGCTTTAACACCGGGTCGGCTGTGTCATACTCGTTGCCGGTTTTCTCAACGAACCCATAGTTGACTAGTTCTCTCAGGCAGTGTGTTAGCTGCTTGTCACTAACCCTCTTCTTGGGTTTGGGCTTGAGGTCTTATCGGGAGGAAACTCTCTAACTCTTCCCGAACTAGCTTAGAACCCTCATCGAGGGTCTTAGCGATTGCCTCCTCATGACCCACTCTCAAGGCCTGGTAGCCGTAGTACGTGAGCCATCCTATCACGCCGTCAAACATGTTCGCAGCATCCCCTAGGAACGCGTCGTTGATTGCAGTCCCGGACTGCCTGAAACCCTCGAGAAATTTTTATGTATAGCTAAACAGCCTGTATACTGCGATCTTAACGATGTCCGTGAGCAGCAGTGCTACTGCCATGGTGTAGGCCACCGCTATCGCTATTGCGTGCGCTGGTAATGAAGGTATTATTATTCCCCTCCACACGAGGATCGTTGCGACCACACCATCGACCACTATGGCCAGCAACACATACTTGCCTGGCCTCGAGCCCCAGAACGCTCCAGCCTCTCTGAAGTTCAGTATGTTCAGGAGTCCTGAAAGGAGGAGGATGTAGAACATGAAGCTCTGTAGCTGTGGGTATGGTAAGTTAATGAATATCGCTACATATAGCGCCATGAATAGCTCCGCGAGCTTCACAGCGCCAAGCGTGGTTGAGACTGCTGTAAGCTTCCTCACATCCCACTTCTCAGGCTTCCTGCCCGGCTTCAGCACGTCAGCGCTTATGGATAGCGTTACGAAGTCGTAGAGAAACAGCATTAATATCATGTGTGTAGGCGTCAGTATTGGGAGCCCGAGGAACAGAGTCGATATCGCCACAAAATATACTATGCTGAACGTCTTAACTATCTTGTTTACGGTCCACACGACGACCTTCCTGTAAGTCATTCTCCCGAGCCTTATGATGTTGACGATCTCCCTCAAACCTGGGGATGTGAGCACTGCTGAGGCAACTGACTTAGCCACGTCAGTAGCCCCGCTCACAGCCACACCTAGATCCGCCTTCCTGAGCGCGGGCGCATCGTTCACCCCGTCACCGGTCATACCGACCACATGCCCCTTCCTCTGCAGGGTCTCCACAATGTCGTACTTGTCCTCAGGTATGACTTCCGCGAAGACGTCAACGTCCTCGACGCTGCTGACTAGCTGCTCCTTCGAGACCTCCCTCAAGCTGACAGCCCTCTCACCTATACCAACCCTACTCGCTACAGCCTTAGCTATGTGTATGTTATCCCCGGTAACCATCTTCGGCGTCACGCCAAAACCCCTCATAGCATCTATAAACTGCCTTGAGTCCTCGCGGGGTCTGTCGTAGAGCCCTAACAACCCGACGATCTTGATGGTGCTTTGCTGCGTCTCCACGGCTATGGCTAGCGGCCTAAGCCCTTCCTTACTTAACTCCTCAACGCTCTTCCCAATGTTTTCCTTGTTGTCGTCAGCGGCTAGCTGTAGGAGCACTTGCGGCGCGCCCTTGACGACCCTCACCCTCCGCCCCTGAAGCTGAACCAGCGCTTCACTCCTCTTCGTTTCAGGCGTGAATGGCTTAAATTCTAATGTCTTCACCGTGCTTATGCTGATGTTCATCTCCCTAGCCCTCTGCCTGATGGCGTTATCTATAGGGTCCTTCGTTACTTCCTCAGACGCTAGGACGGCATACCGAATCACATCCTCCACACTGTACTCGCTGACCACTGGCACTACTTTATCCACTACTATCCTGTTCTCCGTTATCGTTCCAGTTTTGTCCAGGCATATAATGTCCATCATGGAGGCAGCCTCTACGGCTTCAAGCCTCCTGACGACTATGCCGCTCTTTGCGAGCTCAACACTCCCTAAAGCAAGAGTTATAGTGGTCATGGCTGGCAGAGCTATGGGTATCGAGGCTAGTAGCAACGTTAAGGTGAAGGGCAGGATATCAAGCAAGTTAAGCCCTGCCAGAATAAGCTTAACCACGACCAGGGCTATGAAGAGGGAATCCACGATTAGAAGCCACTTAGTTATGCTGTTGGTTATCTCCTCTATCAGGAGTCTGGGCTTCGCTATCTGAACAAGCTCAACCGTCCTGCCGAAGCGCGTTCTAACGCCTGTTGCAGCTATCCTGATAATAGCCTCCCCCCTAACGACCGTAGTTCCAGCGTAAACCTCGCCACCGACGCCCTTTTCAACGGGTATGGATTCCCCGGTTAACGCAGATTCATCAACTATTACGGAGCCCTCAACAACGACGCCATCAGCGGGCACGATGTCGCCCATGGAAATCTTTACAATATCGTCCGGCACGACGTACTCGGCGGCAACATCAACCCACTCACCATCCCTTAAAGCCTTCACACTTATTCTCAACCTCGATTTGAGCACCTCAACAGCCTTCCCAGCCTTATACCCATGAAGAACGCCAATAACGGCATTTACGAGGAGTAGCGACACCATTATAGTGAAATCCACGTACTTCCCTAAAGCAAGGGAGATTGCCGCGGCCGCTTCTATAGTGTATGGCGTTAATCCCGTGAACCTCCTCAGGAAGGCGGCAACCACATTCTCCCTCTTTTCAGGAACTTTGTTAAGCCCGTATGTCTCCAGCCTCTTCGCGACATCCTCACTGGTCAAGCCCCTATATCCGCTCATTCCACTTGCCTCTGTACCCTCACTACTGCTTAAGCAAGCACTCCTAAATATATCTTCGCTACATTTTTGATTCAATCCCGCAGCCCTGGGTTCCGCACTGACTTTTCATGGAATATCACGTAGTATCAGGGACTTCGCGATCCCCCACTATGGGTCAGCACCGGCGACGACGGGTTACACAGCGGTGGCGCAAATACTACTGCTCACGATACTGGCTACTCTGAACGGATATACTAGCCCAGGGAAATTACTGTCGCTTCAGGAATGAGTTTCCGTTTTCACGTCGCCTCCGAAGTCTTGCCAGTTCCTCAAAACAAGGTGTCGGGCTGAAAAAGTACTGTCTTTCCCAGTCTAAGACATCTTCAATCTCTTTCTTCGACTCCCTTAAGGTGTTTCAGGAACCAGCGCGTTATGTGTTTGAGGTTTTCGACCCTGTGTTTCGGTTTACCGCTCCTGGTGAGTTCGTGGTTTTCGTTCGGGAATAGCAGGAGGCGTGTTTCAACGCCTCTAAGCTTCAGCGCTGTGAACAGCTCTATGGCCTGGTCCAGCCAGCAACGGTAGTCCTCCATGCTGTGGATTATGAGTGTTGGGGTTCTCGCGTTTTCCACATGTGTTATAGGGCTTTTCTCGAGGTATGCCTGCAGGTTCCTCCACGGAGGCTGACCGCACCCTATCATGTCGGCGTTGAAGTAGAAGCCTATGTCAGTCGTCCCGAACTTGCTTACCCAGTCACTTATAGATCTTTGAGTCACTGCCGCCGCAAACCTGCCTGTATGAGTCACTATCCAGTTAACCATGAACCCGCCGTAACTGCCTCCGGCCACACCAACACGTTCTGGGTCGAGCCTGCCCCCGTACTTGGTTAGCACGTAATCAACGGCCTCCATCAAGTCTTGGTAGTCCCTCTCCCCGAAGTGACACCTTATGTCAGCGAACTCCTCACTGTAGCCATCGCTGCCCCTGGGGTTCGTGTAGACTACGGCGAACCCCTTATGGGCGAGCAGGTGGAATTCGAAGAAGAAGCCGTCGCCGTACATGGTTTTAGGCCCGCCGTGTATGTACAGCACCCAAGGCATTTTCCCACCCCCTACCCCCTCTTCAGGAGGCCAGAGAATCCATCCGTCGATCTCAACGCCGTCGCTCGCCTTGAATGTGAAGTGCTGCGGTTTGGTTAGGTTGAAGGTCTTGACGAAGGACTCGTTGAAGCTCGTCAGCTTCACCAAGTCACCAGCCTTGGATATGTAGAGCTCCGCAGGCTCGTCAGGCCCCATCGCCGTGAAGGCAACTGCACCGTCTAACCCCACGTCGAACGAGTCCACGCTCTTGCCGTCGAGCTCGAGGTGCTTCCTCAGCCCCTCCTCAGGAGCAACTCGGTAGAGGGCGACCTTGCCGGCGTCGGACACTAGGAAGTAGAGGTGGCCGCTCCGGCCCCCGTCAGGAATCCACTTAAGCGACGGTGAGCAGCTCTTCCACCTGGCGTCGCTTCCCAGCGTGTTTAACGCATTCCTGTCCAGCCCCTCCGTCAACACCTTCAACTCCTCGGAGTCGAGGTCGTACACATATACCTTATTGTGTGAGGCCAGGCCCCTCCCCCTCTCAACGTCCCTGCCGATGAAGGCTATCCTCTCACCGTCAGGACTCCACGTGAGGGCTGACACGGCGTACCCCCTCATAGGGAGTTCAACACGCTCCCCGGACTCAATGTCATGCACGAAGAGTCTGGTCTCATACGGCTTCAGCTCCTCGACGGAGGCTGCGTAGGCCACCTTCCTGCCGTCAGGGCTCCAGGCCATCGTGTTGACGTTGAGGTCTCCGTCAGTGAGTTGATGCGTGATCCCGCTCGACGCTTCCACTACGAACACGTGCTTCCTGACGTTGTACGTGAACCCCTCGCCATTGCCCCATATGGGTATCCGGTCTATAATCTTCACGTCCTCATGCGCTTCACCCACCTTAGATATCACGGCCACCTTCCTCGAGTCCGGAGACCACCCGTACTCCGTAACACCGCCTTTAAAGTATGCAAGCCTCCACGGCTCCCTCGACTCGAGGGACGCTATATAGATGCTTGCCCCCTTCTCACCCTCCGCCAGACCGCGCCGAGAAACGAAGGACAGCTTCCTTCCGTCAGGACACCATTGAGGGCAGAAATCATCAGGGCCGCCAGTGAACGGATACACCTCACAACCGTCAACACCCGCCATCCACACGGCGGACTCGTACATGTTTTTCTCAAGGTTTATCTTGGCTGTGAGGAACGCCACCAGCTTTGACGAGGGATGGATGGAAGGACTTGACACTAATACAAGTTTAGAAAGATCCTCATAGCCGAGTAGGCGACTCAATACACGTCCCCGCTAAGTATTACACATGAATTAAAAAGCTGGCAGCAGGGAATGAACAACGCGAATCTATAACTTTCGGTGCATGCGTGCCTGTAGGGGGCAGGATTGATCGGGAAAGACTTAAGGTGGGGTGCTGGGGGTCTTTGCCCCAGGCTCCTCTTCCCTCTTCCTCCTCCCGAGGAGATAGCCTAGGATCAGGCCGAGGAAGAACAGTATCAGCGATATCAAGATGGTTAGGGTACCTATATATGTGGTTATCAACGTTTCTCTAGCTTCTGTTACGGTCGCTGTGAAGGTTTGGGATGGACGCGTGATCGTCGTGGGTACAAGAACAGTCGTTGTTTCCGGAACTATACGGGTAGTCGTCAGGGTCTTTGTGACGGTGGATGTGGTAGGTAGTATCGCGGTATGAGTGACTGTTGCAGTTGTTGGAATGAGCACAACCGTCCTACGGGTTTGCACTTCAGTAACCACCGTGGTTTCAAGGGAAGTGGTTACTGAATCCCATATTGGGGGCCGTATTCCCAACCCTCAACATCCTTCCAAGAGACTGTGACGTTGTTGATGAATGACTGGCATAAACCCTGGGGCTCAGGTAAAGCGATGTTAATGCTAAACGTTCTCTGCTCTTCAGATTCTACTCGCGGTATCGACCAGGTCTTTAAGGTTCCGTTAGGTAGCAGGTCTTCGATGTTTACATCAACTGCCGGCGAGCCGCCGAGGTTGGCTACCGATATCAAATACTCCGTAAGTCGCCCCGGCATGCCCACCGCCGGTCCTGTTTTAGCCACGTTTAACAGCGGGTTTGACAGCACTATGGTGACCCACTGGTCAGGGTATGAACTATATTCATTGCCCATGTCACCCCCCTCCCAATTCATTATCACCGTATACCTCTATTACGGTTCCATTCTGAACGTCCTCCTTCACCTTAAATGTGAATGTGATCAGCATGGTTGTATGACTGGGTACGGAGGTTATTCCGAGGACTACGTCCCCGTTTTCAATCAATCTGACCTGGTGGAGTTGAACTTACGTATTCGGTTTCCCCTACGTTATACGTCAATCTCTCTTGCTTAGCCTCCCTGCTGGAGGTCACGTTTGACTTGATCTAAGGTTTTCTTGAGTCCTTCCTCGAGGGATATTGTCTGGATGTTGATGAGCTTCCTCACCCTGCCCACGTTGGCGACGCTGTGCCTTATGTCCCCAGGTCTTGCTGGCGCGTACGTTATGGCTAGCCCCTTGTTGATGAGGTTCCTGATAGTTGTTGCTAGCTGGTTGATTGTTGTAGGCCTTCCTGAGCCGATGTTGTATGTCTGATTATCGAATAAATCCCTTTCAATCAGGCACTCGATGATCTTAGCTACGTCGCCCACGTAGATGAAGTCTCTTGTCTGTTCTCCGTCACCGTGGATGATTAAGGGCTCCCCCTTCAACGCCCTTTCCATGAAGTTCGTTATAACGCCTGCGTATGCCGGGTTCTGACCTGGACCGTAGACGTTGAAAAGTCTGAGCGTGATGTGTTTGAGGCCATAGGTCCTGGCGAAGTTCCTGAGGATTTCCTCACCGTAGAGTTTGCTCAGACCATATGGTGAGAGAGGGCTTGTCGGGTGCTCCTCGTCCACTGGTAGCTTGAGTGGCTCCCCGTAGACTGCCGCTGAGCTCAGGTAGATGAGCTTAAGACCTCCTCTAGCACACTCATACCCCACCCTGGCAGTCCCTAGTGAGTTGTTCTCGAGGTATTTGAGGGGCTCTCTGAGGGACTCCTCAACGCTGACGTATGCTGCGGCGTGAACCACGGCGTCGAAATGCCCGTAGTTGCTGAAGGTCCTCACGTCAGCTCTAACCACGCGCACGTTAAACCCCTCAAGCCTTCTCAAAGCATGCTTGCTGGACCTCTCCATACTGTCGACTATCGATACATCATACCCCCTCCCCTCCAGGTGAAGGGCCACATTATGCCCTATGAAACCTGCACCGCCGGTGATTAAGACCTTCATTCAGCCCGCCCACTACGTCCTTCAGACCTGCTTGGCCCAGCAGGGTCTCCACCGCTCGCACTCTGAAGCCTCTCCTGCACTGACCTGACCTTGTACTCCAGCGTTATGTTCTTATCGAACCTCAGGTCTAGCGATACATCTACCACAAGCCTCGGAACCCCCATAGCCCTCAGCCTCTCAGCAATCTCCTCAACAACCTTGGCAATCCCCTCTACTGAGTCAGCCTCGACCGCCGTGCCGAAGGGGGTTACCTGATGTTTGAGACCTGCGGCCTCGATGACCCTTAGAGCCTCGGCAACATAACTGCTTAAGCTAGCTGACTGGGTCCCCACAGGGACCACCCGTATGGAACCCAACACCCTCAAGCCGCAGCACCATCATAATAGGGGGTGCAAGGCTATAAACCTTGGAAATGCCAACGCACCACGTCATGTGGAGGCGGGGGTCCTCAAGCGGGTAACTAAGCGTCAGCAGGAATTGCGGGGATAGGTGGGAAGAGGGGATTACGTTGTGATAGGGGTGAGAAAAACAGTTTTCGTGTTTTTGGATTTCTACCGGTCTGTTAACGTCCCTGAGGCAGTGAGTCATGCGGTATTTGATTGGTAGCGTTTTTAACCGCTCAATAGTTTAAATCTAGTTGGGTTTGGCAATGCCCCTGGTTCATGTATATGTTTGGAGAGGTATTTCAGACGAAGGTAAGGAGAAGATCATAGCAGGGATCACCAAGGTCTTCACTGATTTAGGTATACCGCCAAACGCTGTTGAGGTGGTGATTCACGAGATACCTAAAGAGAACTGGGGGGTCGGGGGCGAGCAGGCGAGCAAGAGATTTGAAGACGTGCAATCACCCTGAGTAAAGGTCTAGATGTTGAAAGTCAACTCTACTAAAACGCGTGGCAGTGAACCTCTGAAGCGGCTTATCGTAGGCGTCCATATGACTGTGGACGCTGTTCTTCAGCACTTACCACGATCCGCGTGGAATTTTTATCTCCTTATCGGCGGTGTTAATGCCCCGCTTCAGGACTAGAATCCCCGGGCTCTGAGTTTTCGGAGGACTTCATAGGAAGACATTCTTAACGGTCGCTAATGTGGAGGTGATGTTGGAAGCGTCCTGAAAATGAGCTGTTTGACTGTGGAGGGACCGCCTGACTAACTGGCGTGTTGGTGAGCACTAATACTGGCAAGCCCGAGACGCTTAAACCCCCCGCGTACGTGGGGCTTTGGCTCAAGGGCTCTAACCCCGTTCAGGAGGCCTCCTTAACTCAGGTTTTTATAAGTGTGTACCTACAGTAAATTGTTGGTGCTCGGATTGAGGTACTGTGCCCTCAAGTCGTTTGGTGAGGTGGGTTGTTGATGCGTGAAGAGTTGTTGGGGGGTAAGAGCTTCAGCGAGTGGTTCGATTGGGTGTTGAGGGAGGCCGAACTCTACGACTACGGAAGGTACCCTGTTAAGGGTCTTGCTGTCTGGATGCCCTACGGCTTCAAGCTCAGGAAGCATGTGATGGATTTGATGAGGGATCTCCTGGACTCAACAGGCCATGAAGAGATACTGCTCCCCCTCCTAATACCTGAGGATCTGCTTGCTAAGGAATCCGAGCACGTGAGGGGTTTTGAGGACCAGGTTTATTGGGTCACTCACGGCGGCCTCGAGCCCCTCGACGTTAAGCTTGCTTTAAGGCCTACGAGTGAGACCTCACTGACGTTCATGGAGTCATTCTGGATTAAGAGCTACAAGCAATTACCTAAGAAGTACTACCAGGTTGTCAGCATATTCAGGTATGAGACGAGGGCTACGAGGGCCATGCTCCGTGTTAGGGAGGTCACCACCTTCAAGGAAGCCCATACGGTTCATGAAGACTTCAAAGACACTGAGAGGCAGGTCGCTGAGGCCGTCGGAATATACAGCAGGTTCTTCGACCTACTGGGAATACCCTACCTAGTATCCAGAAGGCCTGACTGGGACAAGTTCCCAGGCGCTGTGTACACAATAGCTTTCGACACGCTGATGCCTGACGGGAGGGCGCTTCAGATAGGGACCGTGCATAACTTAGGACAGAACTTCACGAAGGTCTTCGAGGTCAGGGTGCAGAGGAGGGACGAGACCGTTGACTACGCCTGGCAGACATCATACGGGATTTCCGAGAGGGTTATAGCCTCCCTGATAAGCACCCATGGGGATGGGAAGGGTTTAGTCCTCCCGTTCAGGGTGGCGCCTATACAGGTTGTCGTGGTCCCCATACCTGCTGGGGGTGAGGAAGGGAAGCGTGAGGTCTACGCTAGAGCTAAGGAGGTTGGGGAGTCTCTTAGGAAGGATGGCCTAAGAACGCATGTAGACCTGGATGAGGACAGAACGCCCAGTGAGAAATTCGCGTACTGGGAGCTTAAGGGAGTCCCGCTGAGGATTGATCTAGGCCCTATAGAGCTGCGCGAGGGCATGGCCACAGTGTTCAGGAGGGACACGCTGAGGAAGGAGAAAGTACCTCTTAACGAACTGCCAGCCAGGCTGAGGAGGATGGGCGAGGACATAGACGCCAACCTAAGTGGGAGGGCTTGGAGGTCGTTCAGGGAACGCATGGCCACGGCGAGAGAGTTAAGCGAGTTCGAGGAGGCTCTAAAGCGGGGTGCTGACATAGTCGAGGTTCCGTGGTGCGGCTTCAGGGAATGCGCCGACCACATCGCTACGACACACTCCCTAGAGACTCTAGGAACCCCGCTCAAGGTTGCGGAGGAGCTCGGCAGGAACCCAGACGTCACGTGCCCTGTCTGCGGGAGGAAGGCAGTGACGTACATGAGATACGCTAGGAAGTACTAGTACAGGAAATCATTTATAAAGTTTTGATCCAATAGCTATAGGTGTTCGGTTTGCCGAAGAAGCGTGAGAGCAGGGGGAGGCGTAAGGGAAGCAAAGGCTCCGTCGAGCTAATACACTGCGATCAATGCGGCAGACTAGTTCCGGAGGACAAGGCGGTATGCGTCACGAGGTGGTACTCTCCGGTAGATCCTCAGTTGGCTGACGAGCTTGAGAAGAAGGGCGCCATCATAGGTAGGTACCCAGTAACTAAATGTTACTGCGTTAGCTGCGCAGTATTCATGGGAATCGTGAAGGTAAGGGCTGAGGAGGAGAGGAAGAAATCCGCGCGAACCTAACTTAAGAATGCCCTCACCACTTTCAACACCCCAACACCGAGTCCGATCAAGAACTTGCGTTTCTACATGAAACCACCTCATCGCGAGGACCTACCGTTCCCCAGTAGATGGTTCACCATGTTCTTTGATGTTTAACCACTGCGCCGCCGCAAAGCATAAGAACAGATCCAGTAAATCAAGAAAGAACAATCCTCAGGGAGCTGTTAAAGCTACGACTGTCAGGACTGCCAGGCCGGTGTAGATCATTAAATCCCTCCCCTTCAGGAGTGTCAGCCTCGCCCTCACCGAGGGCGGGTACTGGGCATACGCCTCCACAACATTCCTTGTGTTCAACACCGTGTAGTATGTGAGCGGGGTCACTAAACGCTCTACGCGCCTACCCACATACTTAAGCCTCACCGTTGTGAGGGCTTCCGAGAAGTGCATGAGCGTTGTCGGGAGTTGAGTCATTATCATGCTGATTATTAATGACTGACGCCTGAGACCGATTCTATGTAACACCCCCCTCCACTCCCTCAGAGAGACCAGCTGGAATAAGAGTGTGAAGCCCAGGAAGAGCGAAACTAGCCTGGCAACGCCTGAAGCGAGCTCCGGTATTGGAGGTGCGGGAGGGTTAATGAACGTGCTGAGCGCGAAGATGGCCGTGCTCACCAGAGTGAATAGGAGCACGAGTCTCAACCCGCTTAAAACCAATCTCCAACTCCTCACGTAACCCGCTAGGGCGAACTCCACCATTAGTACGGAGAAGGGGGTTAGGTAATATGTTGTGGGGTTTGGTGAGGCCCTGGAGGATAAGGTGAGTGCTGTGAGCCATAAGGGTGCTATGATCCTGCATACGGTGCTTAAGCCCTTATCGTCCCCGGCATAAAGGAACATGTACGCAAGCTCTCTGAGCATGCATCACCCACCCCTAAACACCCCTATTCGCCGATCACCTAACTGCCTATCCTCCATCAGCACACCATCCTCTAGTCTGAGTACCTTAACACCCTCCCTAAGCCCTAAAACCTCACTATTGCTTGTGGCTATTATTTTAGCGGGCTTAACCTTAACTAGATACTCAAGTAACTTAACCCTGTCAGCGTACGTGAGCCCTGAGAAGGGTTCGTCAAGGAGTATGACGCTCAAGCCAGGGACTAGTTGGGCGACGGTGATTGCAAGCTTAACCATCTGCCCATACGACAGGTTGAACGGGGTCTTGTCAGGGTCGAGTCCTAACTCAGCAACCCTCCTCAACCCCTCCTCCACGCAGTCTTCACTACCGCTATGGGCTCTACACACTTCCCTAACCTCATTCCTCACACACTCCTCAGTGAAGAAGAGGTAAATGTTCTGGGGTATATAGATAGCCCTCCCACTCCTAAGTACGTTACCCTCCTTAGGTTTGAGGTACCCAGCCAGGATCTTGAGCAATGTAGATTTGCCCGACCCGTTATCTCCGTAGATGAACAGAATCTCACCCTCCCCGGCCGTGAGGTCCACACCCCTCAAAACAGGGGTCCCTCCGTAGCTGAAGCGGACGCCCCTAGCCTCAACGGCCACACGACCTCTGGCAACCCCTGAACCCTCCGGATGTTTGGGGGGTTCGGGCAGCGCATCCCGCATCTCTCCAAGCAGCCTTGAGGGCTCTCCGGGCACCTCCTTCAACCTCCCCTCAGACATTACGTAGACTCTGTCAGCGTAATTCAGTAGGGGGAGGAACCTGTGCTCGAATACCAGAACGCTCTTACCCATCAGCTTGAGCATCCTGAGCACGTTGAGGAATTCGTAAACACCCTTATCATCGAGCCACATTAGTGGCTCGTCGAAAACTATGAGTTCCGGGTCAGCGATCAGGGCCTTACTGATTACGGCTCTCCTAGCCTGCCCCCCAGACAGCTCGAAGAAATACCTCTTCAGAACACCCCATAAACCCATTGACTCAGCGGCCTTCCTGAAGGACTTATCAGCCCTCTCTAGGTTTCCGTGAATGGATTCGGCGTAGGAACGTAGATCCTCCTCCAGAAGGGGTTCCGTGAAGTATATGTATGGGTTCTGCCCCACGACGTGAATGATCCTAGAGAGCTCGCCGACATCGTATTCAAGTACCCCCTTACCCTTAACAAGTACCTCACCTTCTATAACCCCCTCATAGACGTGTACCCCGACGCCGTTCAGAACCCTCGCCAGCGTTGTCTTCCCGCATCCAGTCCCACCTATAATGAGTACCGCCTCCCCACCGCCAACCTCTAGACTTAATCCTCTGAGGACCCAGTCACCTTCAGGATATCGGAACCAAAGCCTTCTGGCGGAGATGATGGGAACCATCTCTACCGACTCATCCTCCTTAAAACCCTGTAGGTTGAGATGCTCAGTAAAGCAACAGCTACAGCCAGGCTGGCGTTGAAGACCGTTATCCACGGGAGGTAGTAGAGTGTGTAGCTCCACGCAATCTCGAAGCTTGTGAAGTAGTTCGGGTACGCCATCATGAGCCAGTAAGGCGTCACCAGAAGGTTAAGCAGACACATAGCCAGAGTCCTGGACGCGGTGGCGACGCCTACGGAGAGAGCCGTAGCTGGACCGATAGACCTGCTTGAGAACCTCCTGTAAAGGATGACTAGAGGTACGTAGGTAGCGACCTCGGCGGTAACCTTCATAATCATGCCCACCGGGTCCGCGCCGAGGATAACTGAAACTAGGAAGAAAGCGGGGAGAGCTATTAGTGAGCTCCTCAAGGAGTTGAAGGCAAGCAGTGCCAGAGGGACGCCAGCAATATCATATTTTAGGAAGGGTGCGGGAGGGAAGGGCAGCTCGAAGAACCTCAGTATGATGGCGAGGGTAGTGTAACTTGCCACGTAAGCCACTCGAGACAGCTCACTCAACGACGAAGCCAACCAATCCACCATCATATTGCTCTAAGACAGTAATTAAAACTTGTGGCCAGAACTCAAACCTGTGGAGAGCCCTAGAGCACGGGTTCAGGTAACGCGTGCTCCAGGAGGTTTATATTGGAGGGAAAAACTACTGATTAGCTGATTGCAGTTACTGTTGTCCCTGTCCTTGACTAACTAGCGTTACCCTGACTTCGTTATTCTGTCCTGTCTGTTCACTGCATATGCGAACGACGTATTCACCTTCAATCCAGTCTTTGTTAGTATCCCAGTTGAGGTGCCAAGTGCGAGTCTCAATGTGATACTGTAGGAGAGGGGCATTACCGGGAGGCTCCGGCGTTATCACGACTCCGTTTGGCATGACTACTTCCACCTTGGGGTTTGCTCCGCTACTATCTACAGGGGTTCCTTCGTAGTTGGTATACTGCCACATGATCTCGACAGCACTGCCAAGCCTATGCGTGTCGCCATCCTTCGTTACTTTGAAGTTGTAGATCACGTTGTAGGTCACGGTGACCGTGGTGGATAGTCCGGCGCAATTCCCAGCGGTCACTGTGAAATCTTTAGGACCTACTGTTGAGGTGTCTATGGGCATCCCATTTTCGACCGTCGCAACCAAAGAGCATATTCCTGACACAGGGTCCTCGGCGGACCACTCTGCATACACCGGCTCGTCAAGAATATATTGAGCACCATTGTAGGGAGTGGTGATGGTGACTTCCGGAGGAGTTTTATCTATCTTAATTTGCTGACACGGTAATTCGTAGGTGTTTCCAGCGTTGTCGGTGGCCCTATGGTATAGGGTTGTAGTTCCTTCGTAATTGATGTTGAATGGTTCGGAGTAGGTGATCCAGTTCACGCCATCGAAACTGTACTCTATCGAAGACACTCCGGAAACTTCGTCTGTAGCGGTTAAGATAACCTTAACATCTGAAATCCACCAACCATTATCACCCTCGGTCCCAGAGAGCTCCTTAGACAAGGATGGAGGCGTCTTGTCAATCTTTATTTCCGCAGTCTTAGGCTCCTCCGCATTCCCTGCATTGTCTACGGCCCAGTAGGTGAGGGTGTGGATGCCTTCCTCAGATATCGTGAACTCGGTTGTGTGACCGGGGATAATCCATTCACCATTGAGTATGTAGTGAATCTCCTTAACCCCACTCCCTCCTTCATTATCTACTGCCGTTAGGTTCACTATGACGTCAGATACGAACCAGCCTTTATCGCCCTCCGTCCCAAAGAGCGTAAGGGTTGTCGTTGGTGGTGTGATATCTTCAACTATTGTTGGTGGTGTAGAGCCCCCAACCCTTATGGTCAGGTGGCACCCATCACCTTCAGGGCTACCCTGACTACCCGGCGGCGGGGCGAACTTAATCAGCACATTGTAAGTTCCTGGGACTGTGTCGGCCGGCACGCTCACTGTGACCGTCACGTCTTGTGACTCCCCTTCCGATAGAGTCAGCTGGTTGGAGCTGAGTGTAATCCAGCCTCTAGCATCTCCACTACCAACTATCTTACTCTGGTACGGCACTTCATTGCCATCATGTGCCGTCACCGTCAGGGTCAGCGTTGAGGTGCCTCCCTGATTAACCTCAATCTCGGTGAAGCGGGCCTCACACGTGATAGGCGTCCTCGCCTCCTCCGGCTTAGCTTCCTTAGGCTTTCTTGAGTCAGCATGCGTTGATGCAACAGGTTTCCCCTCCTCCGGCTTAGCTTCCTTAGGCTTTCCTTCGACAATATATGTGGGCACGGACAGCACTATGGTTAGTAATAGGAGGACCCCTAACAAAGTCGCTGTTCTGCCCATTCTTTCACTTCAATTTTAGGTTTGTAAACCAGCTATATAAACTTTTCACATTTTCGAGGTCGTATTTCACATGCGCTAGTGCATTTTCCCTAGGCCTTTCGTATGAGTTCTGCAACCATTGTCACTAACCATCTGTACGTGAGCGCACGAGAAGGTTTGCGAGGTTGGTGTTCAGCAATCTGCAACCCGCCTGATGTGTGAGAGCTACCTCAAGCTGGTGAAGGGCGATGACACGAGCCCCTGTGGAGTAGGGTCGAGGTCCACAGAGTCGAGGGCAGGGCGGGCAACACTAAATCCAGTAGTATCAACAACGAAGCTCAAACCCGTTCCCATAGTATTCGGCTCCTAACACAGGATTTGACGGAGGCGATGCTTTTAAAAGTCCGTGTCCATTTATGTAGAATTAGGTGATCAGTATGAGTAAGCGTATTTTGTTCGCTGTGGTCATTCTGGCTTTAGTTGTAGGTGCGGGACTGTACGTAATGACCAGACCCCCGAGTGATGGTGGGGAGAGGCTGAGGGTTGTCGTCTACGCTTACAATGACGTCATAACGGGTATTGACCCGAGTCTGGAGGACGATACGGGGCTGGTTGTTCTGGGCGTGGTTTACGAGCCCCTTCTGTACTATAACCCGGTGACCGGGGAGTTCAGACCTGCTTTAGCCGTGAACTGGAGTAGCAACGAGGATGGGACTGAGTGGGTGTTTAGACTGCGGAGGGGTGTAGTCTTCCACGACGGAGTCAAGTTCAACGCGACCGCGGTGAAGGTAAGTGTTGAGAGGGCGATGACCATATACCGTGAGACCGGGAGGGGCCTGGGGTATGTGTGGGATTCGGTGGATGAGGTTGAGGTGGTTGACGAATATACTGTGAGGTTCAAGCTCAACTACCCTCAGAGACTCGATATAATGGCTTCCGCCTGCTACGCCGGCTACATATTCTCCCCAAACGTCCTCAAGAAGAGTGGCGCCACGGACTACATGGACAGAAAGCTGGAGGAGTGGTTCAACTCAGGGAACGCTGCCGGAACAGGCCCTTACGTGCTGGAGTCCTACAGTCCTGAGTCTGAGGTGAGGTTGAGGAAGTTCAAGGAGTGGTGGGGGTGGGGTGAGGTCAGCAACCCCAAAGCACCGGACGTCGTAATCATCAAGGTTCTGACGGAGCCGCAGGCCCAGTACAACGGCCTCCTCTCGGGTGTGGTGGACATAGCTACGAGCGTCCCGAGAGCCAACATACCTGCACTGATATCCCAGGGCCTCAGAACCTACAACCTCACGACATACCACAACTACCTCATGTTCTTCAATGTGAGGAGGCACCCAACCAGCGTCGAATCCTTCAGGAAGGCCGTCGCCCACGCTATAAACCTGGATGAGGCGGTCAGCGTGGCCATGGGCGGGCACGCCCTGAAGGGTAGCGGGGTACTGCCCCACGGCTTCCCAGGTTTTGTCGAGGGCTTGACGTACGAGTACAACATAACTAAGGCTAGAGAGTACTTGAGGGAGTCAGGCGTTCCCACGCCTGCGAGGATACAGGTACTCTATCAAGTGGATTATGAGGAGACTCGCAAGCTAGCGGAGTTGATGCAGTCTAGGCTGAAGGACCTCGGCATAGAGGTGGATCTAAACCCAGCCACCTGGACTCAGCTTAAGGATATAGCGAGGTCTGTGTGGGATGACCCCGAGGGGGTGCCGCACATAATAATCGCAGACTGGTGGCCTACCATGGCGTCGCCGTACGATTACCTCTACGCGATGTTCCACAGCGAGTCTAAGGAGTGGAACTTCGCCGGCTATGAGGATCCGGAGTTCGACGAGATGATTGAGGAGGCCTACGAGCTTGAGGGACTTGACTACCAGCGTGCGATGCAACTCTACAGAGAGGCGCAGCAGAAGATATTCGACGAGGCCGTGGCGCTTAACCTGTGGGATGAGGTTAAGCTGTTCATATACGGCAGGCGCGTCTACATACCGCCGGGCGCTATGAACCCGCTCTACATGTACGTCATAAGGTTCGAGAAGGTTTCGGTAGAGGGGACGTAGCGGGTGCCCCTCAGCCTTAACTACCTGGTCAGGAGGGTCGTGTGGAGCCTGCTCGTAGTGGTTGGAGTGGTGGTCCTCTCATACCTGATAATCATACTCTCTCCAGGAGACCCGGCGGTCAAGTGGGCCGGCAACCCGAGGGGCGCGAACGCAACTCTAGCCATAGAGCTAGCTAGGAGGGAGCTCGGACTTCAGGACCCGCTCTACGTTCAGATACCACGCTTCATCGTGAGCGTCCTGACAGGCAACCTCGGTCTAAGCATATACTACAAACAACCCGTATTCACGGTCATAGCTTCCAACTTAGCCTCAACCCTCGAGCTTCTCATCGTGACCTACCTCATAGCCATACCTGTGGGCGTTCTGCTTGGTTACCTCTCAGCTATGCACAGAGGATCCAGGATAGATGACTTCCTACAGCAACTCGGCGTGCTGCTCGCAAACACCCCGACCTTCTGGCTTGGCTCCGCCCTCTTCCTGATACTAGTCACACACCAAATACCTTCGTCAGGGCGCGTCGACTACGCGCTCGCCATAGAGACAGGCTTCCAGCCCGTGACAGGTCTCTACCTCCTCGACAGCCTGATTCAAGGCAACTTCCGCGTCTTCGCAGACGTCCTCGTTAGGTTGTTGCCGCCAGCGCTGGCGGTCTCCGTCTACCCGATGGGTTTGATGATAAGGGTGGTGAGAACCCTCGTCACGGATGTTCTACTGGAGGACTACATAAGAGTTAGCGTTGCACTTGGGGTTGGGAAGAGACGCATTCTCTGGACGTTCACACTCAGGGCAGTCCTACCGGGCGTAATACAGCTCTCCGGAATCGCCTTCGCCTACAGCCTAGTGGATGCGATGGTTGTGGAGAGCGTTGTGTTCGGGAGACCCGGCCTAGGGAGGTTGCTTATGGACGCGCTGAACAGCAGCGACTTCAGGATAGCCATTGGGCTGATAGTGGTTGTCACGGCCTTCTACCTGGTAGTCAACACGCTGGCCGACGCGATTCAGGCCCTTGCTGATCCTAGGGTGAGGTTATGAGATGAGCGCTGCAGGGAGTAACTCCCGACGTCCTGAGGGTCCTCCAGGGAGACCTAGCCACTGGAGGATCCTGGTTGGGAGGCAGGTTAGGAGTGCTAGGTTCAGAGTCGGGTTGATGGTGGTGATCACCATGCTCACTCTCGCACTCCTGTGTGACATCGTAGCTCCATACCCTGCGGAAGGGGCAGGCGTAGCCCCGCCGGACGCTGTAAGCAAGATCTTACTACCTCCGTCGACCGAGCACCTGTTCGGAACTGACGGGATGGGGAGGGACCTCTTCTCGAGGGTTGTCATGGGAACGCGGTCGGCGTTGCTGCAAATACTCGTAGTGGTTTCAGTTAGCTTGGTGATGGGGCTGGCTGTCGGGGTTATCTCAGCATACTTCAGAGGGGTGGTTGAGATGGTCATAACATACCTCACGGAGCTCTTCATGAGCATACCTGCTATAGTGCTCGCCCTGTCCTTCGCGATAACTATTGGCAGGGGGCTCACGACCGTTGTCTTAAGCCTTGTGGTGACTTGGTGGTCTTGGTATGCGCGGATAGCTTATGTTTACGCACGTAGCATCGTTGAGATGGATTACGTCACATTGTCCAGGCTCAGTGGGCTTAACCCCCTCAAGATAGTTTGGAGGCATGTGGTTAGGAACGTTTACCCGCCCGTGGCTGTCCAGGCGATAACTGACATGGGTAGCGTCCTCCTGGAGGCTACCGCCATAAACTTCCTCAGCCTGGGCGTCCCCCTCAACTCGCCTGAGTGGGGTGTGATCATGTACGAGGGTAAGGACGTTCTCGTGACCGCACCCTGGGTGACCATTTTCCCCGGCTTATTCCTTCTGATTACCGCACTGGGGTTCAGCCTGCTCGGGGACTCGCTCAGGGAAGCTCTAGACCCAAGGCTCAGGAGGAGGTGGAGGCTGTGGTTCTAGCCGTTAAGGCGACCAGGTTGAGCATAGGCTATCTGGACGAGGACGAGAAGATACTGTGGGTTGTTAGGAACGTCTCGTTCGAGGTCTCTGAGGGCGAGATCTTCTGCTTAGTTGGGGAGAGCGGTTGCGGAAAGTCCACGACGGGCAACGCGGTAGCCGGGATACTCCCACCGCACGCCGTGGTGGACGGCGGGCTACAGATACTCGATCGCCCGGTGATTCAGGACGGTAGGATGAATTACAATGGGGTTAGGGGAAGGCTCGTCTCCTACGTCCCGCAGAACCCTGGAACAGGGCTTAACCCCTACTACACTGTAGAGGATCAGTTCTACCACGTCCTGAATAGCCTCTATGGGTGGGATAGGAGGAGGACGTCCGAAGTCGCCAGGAACTACCTGACGCTTGTAGGCCTCCATCCAGAGCGCGTCTTGGACTACTACCCTCATGAACTGAGTGGCGGGATGCAGCAGAGGGCGGCCATCGCGTTAGCACTGTCCACAGGGGCTAGAGTGGTCGTGGCGGACGAGCCTACTTCATCCATAGACGCTAACTTAAGACTTCAGCTGATAAAACTGCTCATGGATCTGAGGAACTCTCAGAAAGTCACCCTCTTCCTCATAACGCACGACATCATTAGCGCGGGGAAGATATGCGATACCATAGCGGTCATGTACGCGGGGAAGCTTGTTGAGGTCGGGAGGGGCTCCGAGGTAGTTACTGAGCCTCTACACCCCTACACCAGCATGCTCGTTGACGCTGCACCCGTGCTCGGCTTCAAGAAGCCCCTGAGATCCGTCCCCGGAGAGCCCCCTAGACCTGGGACTGAGGTCGAGGGCTGCTCATTCCGCCTCAGATGCCCCTGGGCTTTCAGCAGGTGTGTTGAGACACCACCCAGCACTAACGTATTCGGGAAGAGAATCGAATGCTGGAGGTACGTTGAATGATGGTGAACAACGGGACGGTAGTTGACTTGAAGGGGGTCACCGCCGGTTACCTGACGGCGGCGAGGGGGTGGAGGTCCCTGAGGAGGAGGGTGAACATAGTGTTGAATAATGTCAGCCTTAAGGTTAGTGACGGTGAGAGGCTCGCCATAATAGGGGAGAGCGGATCAGGTAAGTCAACCCTTCTTAAAGTGATTCTTGGGTTGCTTAAGCCTCTAAGGGGAGGGGTCACCGTCCTCGGTAAGGAGATATACACGCTACCGTGGAGTGAGAGGATAAAGGTTTTGAGGGCTATTGGTTACGTTCCTCAGGATCCTTACAAGGCTCTTAACCCGTCACTAAGGGTCATGCACTCCCTTATGGAGCCTCTTGAGGCCTCGAAGATTCGGAATCCGGAGGGCAGGATATCGGAGGTTCTGAGGCTTGTTCAACTGCCTGAGGAGGTTATGGACTACTATCCGACCGACTTGAGCGGTGGCATGAGGCAGAGGATATTAATAGCTAGGGCGGTCATACACGATCCTGAAATACTTGCCCTCGACGAGCCGACTTCAGCTCTCGACGTCTCGATCCAAGCGCAGATAATAAATCTGATTAACGACCTTCACAGGAAGCTTAACCTCACTGTGATGGTTGTGACACACGATCTGGGTGTGGCTCAGTACCTAGCGGATAGGGTGGTGATACTCTACAAGGGTGAGGTGGTGGAGGAGGGGTCTTTCGAGGATGTGCTCCATAATCCAAGGAACGAGTACACGAAACTCCTCATCAGGAGCTACAGAGCAAGCATATAGTCTGGCGTCCCTCACTTAGAGGCGCCCGGCCCCCTACAGCACGGTGATGCTAACTCACCTTGTGTGTGTCAACGGTTCCACACGTCTGTATTCGCGTAGGTTGAGGTGCTGCTGGATATATATAATGTCACTGCGTCGCTGGGGCACATCGCCATGCAGGCAGGCCTCAGCCCACGGTCCCTCAGCGGCTTACATAAGTCGCAGTTCACTACACTCCCGCCCCTTATCCTTATGGCTTTGACGGGGCATGAGTGCATGCAGTCCAGGCAGTTATTGCATTTAGTGTAGTCTATGAGGATCTCGCCGAGGGGGCCTCTGCGGATTGCGTTCCTCTTACATGCTGAGACGCATTTAGCGTTGCTACAGTGCATACACGCTGTGGGGAAGACCAACCCCTCGCCGGTTTTCTGGATCTTAATGAGTGACCTGCCCTCATGCACAAAGCTACAGACGTTGCTACAGGTCTCACAGCCGATGCACTTCCCGTAGTCAAACACCCTCAGGAAGGGCGCTGAACTCAAACACCTGCCGGCGTCAACCCCAGCATTAACTCCAAGGAACCTGCACAGAGACCCCTCAACACTGCCGTCCCACCTAACAAACTCTAGCACAAGCTCCCTGACGGGGGAGGACTTAAGGATCTCACCAATGCTTGGCATTTCGCCTGTGAGCATTAAGTCTAGGGACCTGGCGGCCCTCAGAGCGCTGTCGACAGCGAGTCCTATCTTCGTAGGGCCTGAGACGACGTCCCCGGCCGCGTATATGTTCGTCTCGGGCACCCTGTAGTCCTTCTCCACCATAATCCTCCCATCAGTCCCTAAGTATCTCACCAGCATCTCACTGCCCGCCGGCGGGGTGGGGAGCTCGCCGACGGCGGTCACGACTAGGTCGGCCTCCAGCGTAAAGCCAGTTCCAGGGATCGGCACGGGCTTCGGTCTGCCGGTCTCGTCCGGCTCCCCTAACCTCATCCTAGTAAACTCCACGGCCCTTGCCTCACCACCCTCAGCAACTATCCTCGTCGGTTGGGCCAGTTCAATGAACTTAACACCGCGTTGCGAGAGTTCCTTGATTCTGTAGGATCCTGCTGGAGCTTCTTTGATCGTCCTCCTGTAGGTCAGGTAGACCTCCTCAGCCCCCTTCATGAGGGCCGTCTCCGCAGCGTCGACAGCGCTTAATCCCGCCCCGACTACGACGACCCTACCTACACACCTCACATCATATGAGGCATAACCGAGCTCAGCGAGTTTTATTCTGTGGAGGAATTCCAGGGCGGACAGCACGTTCCGCGATTCCTCGCCAGACACGTTGAGATGACGTGACCTCCAGGTGCCTGTGGCTATGAGCACAGCACTGTACCCGCTGACTAACTTCTCAATGTCGACTGCATCGACAGCGAACTCATCGCCCTCGTCACGAGACCGGCTTGATCCAGCCTTCCTCCTCAGGTGGAACTTAACGCCGAAGTTCCCCTCCAGATCCCTACAGCCCTCGAGCACCCTCTCCGGACGTATGCGGTGGCTTGGGATGGCGAATGTCATCAGGCCGCCTGGTGCGGGGAGCTTATCGTATACATCTACCTCGTAATTCCTGCAGGCTAAGTAGCCTGCGGCAGAAAGGCCGGCCGGGCCGGCGCCCACGACTGCGACGCGTTTACCGAGAGACGATGACCGCGCCGCGGAGAGGAACGCGAACTTCAAGAACACCACTCCCGTGGACACTATACCCATTAAAAAGTTTGGGTAATGCAATAAATAAACCTTAAGTTTTCCGTATTTCGATTTTCTGTGTGTATCCATCAATGACTCTGAGCCCACCTGGAATTCCTTGCAGGCATTACTGCTTCGGGGGTACGTGGTCTTTGAGATATGAAGGTCTAACCATCAGAGTGGATTATGTGTGAGATGGCCACACGCTTAAATCATTAAGTCTAAATGCAGTTACTTGTACTTCGCCTAGAGAGGGCAGTGGGTCAGTCCATGGTAGAATGGGCAGTGACCGCATGTTGGGGTGTTGCCTAGACAGTCGCTCTCGTTGCTTCGTGTTCTGTCACAGTAATCGACTAGCTTGCAGACGAGGCATGACGGCATCTTCGAGAAGCTCAGCTTGTAGAACATCCTTGAATATCTCCCCCTCCAGATCTCGGTTAGGGGTTCGCTGGCCGCGTCGCCCAGTACCACCTCGTGTATCCTTCTTGAAATGCCGAAGAGCCCTGTCTTCCAGGTGCGTGAGTAGTAGATGCATGGTGACACTAGGCCGTCGTATCTGATGAACAGCGTTCTGCTCGACGCGAAGGGACATACCCGCTGAATCCCCGCAGGGTATGAGGGCATGGAGATCCTGACGCTGAGTTCAGGTATTTCACCCTTAACCCTGCTGACGCTCCCCTCAAACAGTTTAACGCATTCTGAGTCGCTGAGACAGTCCAGATCGTCTTCCCTGGATAGAGGTACATAGTAGCTGTAGACGACCTCATTGACGCCGGCCTCCCTAGCCAGCGCTAGCAACCTACCCGCTTCACTAGCGTTTACTCTATTCACAGTGAACAGGAGTTTCACGTAAGGCCTGGTGCTGCCGCCCACTCGTTTGAACCTAAACAGTTCCCTCAACCCGTTGAGGACTGAAGGCAGGTCCCCGCCAACCCGTATCTTGCTGTACAGCTCTACCGTGGGGGCGTCGATACTTAGGGCGAGCTCGTCCACATTCTCCGCAATAACTCTCGACAGCTCTAGGAGTCTAAAGCCGTTTGTGTTGAGCACTACCTGAAGGCCGTGTTTCCTGCAGATCCTGATGATCTCTTCGATTTCAGGGTGGGTTGAGGGCTCCCCCCAACCCGTCAGGGCAACTCTCCTTACCCCGGCGCTAACTACATTCCTCAGCACTCTTCTGAAGATATCCATCTCCATATGTCCTTCGTTAAACCTCACTGCACTCTTCCTGAAGCAGTGAACACAGCTGAGGTTGCATGCAGTCGAGATCTCGAGGGCCACCTCCCTCGGATGTGACTCAGCCCTTAACCTAACAATCCAGTCACCGGTTACGATCTCGTTCACGGACCTCACCCACAGAACCTAGTAGTGCGTTTTCCTGACCGAAGGTCTTTACTAAATATTTACTGCGGTTCGCGGGTTAAAATTTAAATTTTATGTTGTAATAACTATACTGCACCGTAAACTGCGGGGATCAGTTATGCCCGCTGGAGGTTATATGGGTAGAGTCCTCAGAGTCAACCTAACGGAGGGGAGGGTAATCTACGAGCCGCTGCCGCCTGATGAGGTTCTGAGGAAGTGGGTCGGTGGTAGAGGGCTTGGCGCGTACTACATGCTTAGGGAGGTTGACCCGCGCGTGGACCCGTACAGCCCGGCCAACAAGGCGATAGTTGCTACGGGGCCGCTCACCGGAGTGACGGGCATACCATCCTCGGGCAGGTGGTGCTCAGTAACTAAAGCACCTCTAAATATGACGTTGCATGACTCACATAGCGGTGGGAAGTTCGGCCCGGAGCTAAAGTTCGCGGGTATTGACGCGGTGATAATTGAGGGCGCTTCTGAGAAGCCTGTATACCTCTGGATCCACGACGGCAAGGCTGAGTTGAGGGACGCTAAGCACCTGTGGGGTAGGGACACTCACGACACGACCGACACAATCAAGGATGAGCTGGCGTCGGAGGTAGGGCCTGACGAGGCTAGAGAGATCAAGGTGGCCTGCATAGGCCCTGCCGGTGAGAACTTGGTTAAGATAGCGAACATAATCAACGACAAGTCAAGGGCGGCTGGGAGGGGCGGGCACGGCGCCGTATGGGGCTCTAAGAAGTTTAAGGCGATTGCTGTCAGGGGCCACATGAGACCTAAAGTGGCTGACGAGGAGAGGCTTGAGGAGGTCGCCGCTAAGTCTATGGAGTTGGTGAAGAAGTCCCCTGTGACGGGTGAGGTCCTCCCGAAGTACGGGACAGCTGCGCTGGTCAACGTTATAAACGCTCACGGCGCCTTCCCCACCAGGAACTTCCAGACCGGCGTGTTCACTGAGGCGGAGAGGATAAGCGGTGAGAGGATAGCCAGTGAGATAATGGACTGGAAGAAGGCTGAGGAGGAGAAGTGCTGGGGCTGTGAGATAGGCTGCGCACGCTACACTAAGATTGTGAAGCCGCCCTTCACCGGCGAGGGAGGGGGTCCAGAGTACGAGACTGTGTGGGCCCTCGGGGCGGCGACGGGTACTGGAGACCTTGCAGCAGTCTCGAAAGCCAACTACCTCTGCAATGAGCTTGGATTGGACACGATATCGGCCGGCGTAACTATAGGGACCCTGATGGAGCTGGTTGAGAAGGGCAGGGTGCCTGCAGAGAGGCTCAGAGGGTTGAGGGTTGAGTGGGGGAATCCTGAGGCCCTGGTCGAACTTGTGTGGAGGACAGCATATCGCAGTGGCGTAGGGGACGACCTGGCTGAAGGTGCGGCCAGGCTGGCCAAGAAGTACGGCATGCCCGAGGCAGCGATGGTAGTTAGAGGGCAGGAGCTCCCGGCCTACGATCCCAGAGGCGTTCAGGGGCACGGTCTCGCGTACGCCACCAGCAACAGGGGAGGTTGCCATCTGAGGGCATACATGATAGCGCCTGAGATCCTGGGCGTGCCTCAGCTCCTAGACAGGTTCGAGACTAAAGGCAAGGGGAGGTGGGTTAAGAACTTCCAGGACGTCTTCGCCACCCTAGACAGTCTCGTGGTGTGTAAGTTCGTCACGTTCGCGTACTGGTCCGACGTAATGGCTGAACAGCTCTCGGTAGTGACGGGCTGGGACGTGACTGTCGAGGAGTTTGAGAAGATAGGTGAGAGGATCTACAATGCTGAAAGGGTGTTCAACATAGCCTCATTCGGTGATGGCGAGGCGTACGACACACTGCCTAAGAGGCTTCTCACGGAGCCCATGCCCGAAGGACCTAGTAAGGGCTACGTAAACAGGTTAAGCGAGATGTTGCCGGAGTACTACGAGGTCAGGGGATGGGTTGGGGGCAGACCTACCAGAGCAAAGCTAGAGGAACTTGACCTGAAATGGCTTGCCGACAAGCTGGAGGGACTGCTCCCGAGTTAAATCGGTACACAATCCCCTTTTTCCTCCAAAACGGCACAACGCCTAATCATTCCTTATGTTTTTCACTCACAGACGTAAGGAAGCGACCGTTAGCCCTGAGTTCGGGTGAACTTAAGCATGGCCAGCATTGCTCTAGCATCCTCAAGCATCCAGTGATCATTGTTGAAAAACACGTAAACACGATCAGGACTTAAGCTGGATATACCCTCAACCAGCTCCGCGAGTTCCTTAAGGCTGTAATCATAGGCATACCACACCCTACGACCGTGTAGTCTCAAGTACACACTGTCGCTGGATCTAATTAGCCATGACACTGTCGGGGAATCCACGGAGACTAGGGTCAGTCCTAGTTCACGTCCCCACTCAGCGACCTCCTCAGTGAAGCATGTTGGGTGTCTGAACTCGACGGCAAACCTCCCGTTGAGTCCCGTCTCCCTGTAGAAAGTCTTAACTCTATCCAGGAGTTCATCACGGCATGAGAAGTTCGGAGGTAGTTGGAACAGGAAGAAGTCGATAAGCTCCTCCATGGGTTTGAAGAGTTCGTGGAATTTAAACCACGTGTTGAGGGCTTCATCACTGAGCTTGCGTGTGTGGGTCACGCTCCTGTGTACTTTAATAGACCACCTAAGCCCCTCACCCCTTCGAGACCAGCCTAGGACTTGATTCCTGTACGGGAATCTGTAGAAACTTGCATTAAGCTCTACGGCGTTAAGGTGTGAGGATCTGACATACCAGTCCAGAGTCCCCTCAACATTCCAGTCATAGACCCACCCGCTAGTCCCTACGAAAGCTTTAAACATTCAACACCCGTGTTATACTTAGTTAAGAGGCATTAATTCGCTGGTCACAGCCTCTCAACCGTCGACTTCAGGAGGGTGGGTACCCTGGACCTGGCTACTTTGACCACGTCCTCCGTCAGGTTCCCTCCTTGAGTGTCTATAGCTACTATCAGAGGCCCGAATTCTCTAACCCTAAGCAACCAGAGGGCCTCCGGAACTCCTAGATCCAGCCACTCGACATCGAGCACTTCCTCAACAGCTGAGGCGCCGAGAGCCCCGCAACCGCCAGGGAATATAGTGTATACCGCCTTAAACCTCTGGCAAGCCTCAGCAGTCCTGCGTCCCATGCCTCCCTTACCTATGATTAATTTGATCCCCGTCTTCTCGATGAAGACGTCCTCATAGTACTCCATCCTCATGCTCGTGGTAGGGCCTATGGATTGGCAGACCCACTTACTTCCCGACCTCACCATGACGGGGCCGGCGTGAAGTATTGCCAAACCCCTCAGATCCACAGGTAACGGAAGACCTTCTACAAGGAACCTTCTGTGCACTGCGTCCCGGGCTGTCACCACGACACCGCTAATGTAGATGACATCACCTACCTTCAGTTCGGACACAACATCGTCGGTCGTGGGAAGATTTATAACCCTACTCAAGGATTGCACCTCCGTGAGTCAGCACCTGGTGGCTCAGGTTCGGGAAGACCCTCAACCACCCCTTCCTAAGGGCCCAGCATGCAGTGCTAACTCCGACCGCAAGAGTGGCTGGGTGTCTCCCAGCGTACTCCACATGAACTGCTAGGGCGGTGACCCTACCGCCGAGTCCTTGAGGGCCTATCCTTAATTCGTTAATAGCCTCTACAAGTCTCTCCTCAAGCATGGCTATCCTGGGGTTGGGGTTCCTCAACCCTAAGGTCCTGAGGAGCGCCTTCTTAGAGAGGAGGGCGGCGATCTCTACGGTGGGTCCTAAACCAACCCCCACCACCAGCGGCGGGCATGCCGGCGGGCCGTACTCTGCGATGGTGTTTAACACGAACTCGGCAACACCCTCCAAACCCAAAGCAGGGTCCAGAACCCTCGCCGAACCAGGTCTGCTCGAACCTCCTCCAGCCATGTAGAGCCGGAGGTCAACGTAGTCGACGCCAGGAAGTAACTCCACCTCCACCCACGGATGTCCTAATCCCGTGTTGTCCCCGGTATTCCGGCCCGTGGCCGGGTCGACCACGTTAGGTCTTAGGAAACCCTCGCCCGTAGTTCTCACCACAGCCTCCCTAACGGCCTCAAGGAGGTCGCCCGCATGCGGGAAGCCATTGCCCAACCCGATGAAGAACTCCAGCACGCCGGTGTCCTGGCAGAGGGGTACGTTCTTGCGGGCAGCCACCTCCAGATTCCTGAACATCGCTTCGTAAACCAGTCTAGCGTGTGGGGAGTTCTCAAGCCTGGAGGCGCTCGCTAGGGCGGGGATCACGTCGTCAGGCAGCCTAACAGCGACGAGGGATATGAATCTGGAGATTAGGTTGATGAGCTTCTCATACACAGGCTGGGAGGGACTCAGAAGCATCACCTCGGAATATAATTTACGAAGGGATGTATTAAAGCCTTGCATTTAAGGCGAAAAATTAGGTGATTTGCTCCACGCTTAGGACGTTCTTAGCGTAGCCCACTTCATCCGGCTTAGCAGTGAGCCTGCTGACGATGAGGCATATCAAGACGTTTATGATGAGCCCTATTATGCCTGCGTGCAGACCCTGGTAGGTTGTGTAGCCTGTGAGCGAGAGCGTTATGCCGACGACGGCGCCTACAGTCATGCCGCTTAAAAGCCCCTTGACGTTGACCCAAGGTATGTAGAGACCCAACACTATGGCTGGGAAAGCTTGAATCAGTCCTTCAAACTTTATCTCAGTCCACCTCCATATAGTGGCTCTGGGCTCTATGACTATCGGTATGGCCAGCAATGCTATCAGCGCTAGGAGCACTCTGCTCGCTAGCACGATCTCCCTCTCACTCGCTCTGGGCTTGAACGCCCTGAAGACCTCCCTCAGTACTGTCACGCTTATCGCTATAGTAGTGGTTGCTGCGGTGGAGAGGGTTGCTGAGAGTAGCGCGAGCATCCACAACAGCCCCAAGGCCTTGGCGGCAGGGTCCACCGGTGCAGCCTTAACCACGAGCAACGGCACTATCCTCTCACTCTCCATAGTTCCGAGACCCGGTATTATAGCTGCTCCGCAGACCCCTATGAGGACCAGCGACATGGCTGTTAGCAAGTAGAAGTACGGTGTGAAGATGAGGGTCCTCTTGTATGTGGAGGGGTCTTTAGTCGCCAGCAGGTGCTGGAGGATGTGTATGTAAAGCGGGGCCCCCGCCCCGACCAAGAATATGGTGCTGAACCAATTGACTATCGTCGTGAAGCTCGTAGGGGTCGATATTAGGGCGGGCTTCTTGCTAGCCAGGGTGGTTACGGCGTCCCCTATACTGCCGAAGTCCTTAGTCACTAAGATGAGGGTTCCCATGAGGCCCACGAGCATGGTGAGCCCCATGATGGCGTTTGCCAGTGCAGTGCCTCTAAACCCCCCCAATATAGTGAAGATTATCACACCAACTACGAAAACCACAACCATATACATGTATGGGATCATGCCGGCTGAAACCACCTCGCCCAGGTAACCCATGGCTATTGCCTGCTCAAAGAACTGGACGAAAGTGCCCCACACCAGAAACACCAGGGTTAGGACGGCCAGGGCGTTGAGCATCCACTTCTTCTCATAGCCGTACCTTAGTCTGATGAAGTCCATAGGGGACGTGAGTTTCCTAACGGTCGAGATCGGTATGAGTCTGGCCGCCAAGATTATCGTGAAGGGGAGAATGGTTATCATGAACGTCGGGTACATGAGGAATACGAAGCCCGACCTGTAACTACGTGCAGCATAACCTATGAAGGAGTTACCGCTGTACTGCGCTGCGTAGAGACTTAAGCCCAGCACAACGTAACCCAACACCCTGCTGGCCAGGAAGAAGTCGTAGACGCTTGTGCCGATACGCTTCCTGTAGGAGTAGTATCCTATCAGTATCAGGAAGCCCACGAACAACACTGCCGCTATAGGGGCTTCAATACCGAATGCAGGCTGTTGATCAGCCAAAGCACTCTCACCTCCAGAGCTTGTGAGCGCTTACGGTTATGAAAACCGCGTAAAGGACGCTGACGAACATTATGGTCAACACCCAGAGAGGTAAACCAGCCACTATGGGTTCATAGACTCCCTGCGGGAAGTACCAGGGCACGCTAAACAATATAAGCAGTAACCACACGACCCAGAACACGGGGCTTTTGGCAGGCTCTCTGGCTGGGCTGCGTACCAAGGAGAGACACCCGGGATGGTTACCTGGACCGAGCGTATAAATACAGATCCTAACATGTTTAGCCTGAAGATATGTTGAAATTTAAAAAGTATATGTCAGGCAGGAGTGGTTAACAGGAGCCTCTGGGGAAAGGCCTCCTCCACTCAATCTTGACCCCTAGAAGCTCCTCCACCTTATGGAGTATTGCAAACACCTCCTTGAACGTGAGCGTTGTATTACGTGGTTGCCTCCTAACCACGACCTCAAGCTTGCCGTCTAGGATCGGGTCCTTAATCAGTTCCACCTCCCTGCCGTCCACTAAGGTCTTGAGGGAAATCTTCACACCGAACTTAGAGGGTCCGTAGAGCTCCGCCATCAATGGATTCTCATACTCCTTATGCGGCAGTGTGTCCTTAGAGATCACTATGTACTCTGTGGGGGCGTCAGGATGGCAGTACTTCCTGATATTCAGGAGTTCATTATCAAGCTTCCTGTAGTTATTGCACTCCCCCATGTCGGAGTTCCTTCCTAAGTCTCTCTATGAGACCTCCGGCTTCGATTATCTCCAGAACCTCCCTCGCGATGGGTTTGAACTGCATGACCTCGCCTGAGGCCAGCACGATTACGCCGCCCTCCAGGTCTATCACAAGTCTCTCGCCGTCGGTGACTCTTTGACTCACGCCGGGGGCTTCGACCACCAACAAGCCCCTGTTTATCGCGTTCCTATAGAATATCCTGGCGAAGGACTCCGCGACCACTGCCTTGACGCCGGCGCCTAGGAGTGCGAGCACGGCGTGCTCCCTGCTTGACCCGCAGCCGAAGTTCCTCCCCGCCACAATCAAGTCCCTCTCCCTGAGCCTGCTGGGTATGCTCGGATCCAAGCCCTCAAGAGCGTGCTTCCCTAACTCCCTCGCATCCGTTAAGGTGAGATATCGCCCAGGCACTATCGCATCCGTATCTACATTATCCCCTACAACCAGGACTTTACCTTCAACACGCCTCAAGCCCATATTCTCACCCTAAATAACGTCTGGGGTCGGCTATGCACCCCTCCAGAGCGGAGGCAGCCACAGTGACCGGCGAGGCTAAGTAGATCTTAGCCTTAGGAGACCCCATCCTACCTATGAAATTCCTGTTAGAGCTTGAGATCACCACTTCATCATCACCCGCCACACCTAAATGCCCGCCGAAACACGCTCCACAGCTGGGGGGCGTTACGACGGCGCCAGCATCCAGTAATATCTGGATTAGACCGTCTTGAAGAGCCCTCACAAACACCTCTTTAGATGCTGGAGTCACTACGAGCCTAACGTCCTTCGATATCCTCCTCCCCTTAAGTATCTTCGCAGCTGCTAGGAGGTCCTCATACCTTCCGTTGGTACACGAGCCTATGAAGGCCGCGTCAATCCTAACACCTTCAACGCTTGACACCGGGGCAACGTTTGCCGGACTGTGAGGCTTAGCGACCATCGGCTCCAGGGTGCTCAGGTCTAATGCGAGATGCGGGCTCTCTACCTTGGCAGGTCTTAAGTAGTTTAAACTACTTAAGTCTAGGGGTGTGTTGAACCTCCTCATGTAATCTATCGTAACCTCGTCGAGAGGGAATATGGCGTTCTTAGCACCACACTCAACACTCATGTTGGCGACGGTGAGTCTGTCGCTCATGCTCAGTGTTCTGAGGCCCGGCCCGCTGAACTCTAGGGCCTTGTAGTTCGCTCCCTCCTGACCCAGAGCCCCTAATATGCTCAATATAACGTCCTTACCGCTAGAGTAGTTGGGTAACATCCCGTCAAGCCTCACGTACAGTGGTTCAGGAACCTTAAACCACAGTCTGCCTGTGAGTATTGCGTACGCCGCCTCGGAAGAGCCTATGCCAGTTGAGAAAGCTGCGAGAGCGCCGTATGTGGTCGTGTGGGAGTCCGCACCCACTACCACTTCCCCAGGCTTCACTATCCCCTCAACCATCACCTGGTGACACACGCCCTCGCCCACGTCGAAGAAGTTTGTGACACCATTGGCTCTGGCGAACATCCTGAACCTCCTGTGTATGTTTGAGGCAGGGGTTGATGGGGAAGGGCTGTAGTGATCTAGGAAGATGTAGAGGCTTTCGGGCTTCGGGATCTTTGCCTTTAGATCGTCTATTAGATCCAGCGTTATAGGTCCTGTAACGTCGTGGATCATTACTTTATCGACCGCAGCGACTACAGTCTCGCCGACCTCGACGCGATCCCTGCCGGATGCTCTCGCCAGTATTTTCGCAGTTATTGAGTCCATGGTTCCGTTCACCACGTCCTTCCTACACTATTCTCCGAGGACCTCCCCTGTACATTAGCTCTAACATCTTCTCCGGGAGGTACCTCTCCTCCATCTCCCTGAACTTACTTATTTCGACAATCTTAGCGAACTCGGGGAACGTTATCAGCTTGTCCAGGTACTCTTTGGCCGTGCCTTTCTCCTTAAGTATTGCCAGTGTCTCAAGCATTGCCTTAGCGGCGGAGTACAGCGCCGTCAGCGGGAATATGACTATCTTGAACCCGAGCTCCTCAGCCTCCTTGACGGAGACCAGGGGGGTTCTGCCGCCCTCGATCAAGTTCAGCATCAGAGGCGCTTTAACCTCTTTAACAGCCCTCCTCATCTGATCCAGATCCTCGAACGCCTCGATGAATATGTAGTCTGCTCCGGCCTTCCTGAACTCCTCAGCCCTCTCTATGGCCTCATCTATCCCGGCCACCGCTATCGCGTCCGTCCTGGCTCCGATCACGAAGTCGGGGTCCTCCTCCTTCCTGGCATCGCTGGCGGCAGCGATCTTTCCCACCATATCCTCCCTGTCTACTATGCGCTTCCCGAACATGTGCCCACACCTTTTAGGCCATACCTGGTCCTCTATGAAGAGTCCTGCAGCACCCGCCCAGATGTACTCCTTAACGGTTCTGTACGCGTTGATGGGGTTTCCGTAGCCCGTGTCCGCATCTCCTATGACCGGCACGCTCACTGCCCTGGCTATTGAGGCAACCCTACTCACCATCTCCCCAAAACTCACCAGACCTATGTCGGGCATCCCTAGTAACGATGCTGCTGTGCCATATCCCGTATGTATTATAGCTTTAAACCCTACCATCTCTATTATCTTAGCGCTTAATGCGTCGTAAGCACCTGGCATAACTATGACTCCAGGCTCGCTAAGCATCCTCCTAAATATTGTTGACTTCCTCATGCAAACCACACGTTAGGAGAATCAACAGTCCTATTAAAAATAGCTCCTAACCTGTTTAGCTTAAGTTTATTAGTTCAGTAACTCAGATGAGCTCGGGGACTGTTTGAACAGATGTGGGGCTTCATTGGACTATGCCACCATCAAAGTAGCTCATTATGGGGACCTGCTCACTGACTTCACTAGCCGACACAACGTGATCCTTCTGCTCCCTCAGCTCAGCCTCATCGACGGCTACAGCCACATAATTTTGCAGATAATACCCTCTAAGAAGGACAGGATCAGCAAGTTCCTCGACATTAGCAAGAGCTACGCCGACGTCAAACATGCGGAAGTATTTAACGTCCCTGGACTACCGCAGGTCATACTCCTCACTAAGAGGAACTACGGCGTTCTGAAAGCAATCCATAAGGTAGGGGGTGTTAGGGCAGGGCCTGTAGTAGTGGAGCGTGGATTCAAGCACTTCCCCGTCCTCATACCGCGCTATAGCAAGTCCAGAGTGCTCAAGTACGTGGAGGACTTCTCGCCCTGCGACGTCAGCGCTAAGCTCCTGGAGTCACGGACAACGTTCGGAAGCATCTTGCCGCCATCGCTGTCGGAGTACGAGTTGCAGGTCCTCCGAATAGCCTTCGAGGAAGGTTACTTCGAGTGGCCTAGGAGGGTGAGGTTGGAGGATCTAGCTTCGAAGATGGGCATCTCAAAGGCGACGGTCGCCGAGCATTTGAGGAAGGCGCTGAAGAAGGTTTTGAGCACCTACATGTCAGCTTCCTTGCTCATGGAGTCGAGGTGAGGACGGATCAATCAATCCCTGCGCATTCACCATCCAATGGTGAAGGGCCGCGTTCGAGTTATTGGTGGTGTAAGCTACGTCACGCTCCTTCCTTAGGGTTCGTAGGGCTTTGGACGCATCTTAAGACGGATCTTCTGAGGCCCTCAGATTAAGGATCTGTCAGCAACTTTAAGCTCATACCGCCTGGCCTTCAGCGCCTTCGCTATGTGTTTGAAGGACTTAAGAGGATCTGTATGCCTGCCACAGGAGTAGACGTCTACGGTGGCGAAGCTGTACTCAGGCCATGTATGTATTGATATATGTGACTCTAGGATGATGGCGATCACGCTCACGCCGGGCATCATGTGCCAGACTCTGACGTCGAGGAGCGTCATGTTGCCTACCTGAGCCGCTTCAACAACCACTTTCCTCAGGTAGTCGGGGTCGGAGAGAAGCTTTGGGTCGCAGTTATGGAGGCTCCCGTAAACGTGTCTGCCGTAAACTCTAAGGTCAACGTTTTTTCCATCTTCACGCTTAAGCATGCTGAGCCCGGCCACCGCCATCACCCTCTCTAGATATCTTGGGAACCCCTTATAAGTTTAACCCCCTATATCCCTCCCCTTAATGCCTTGATATAAAAACTACATTATAATATAGAACCCTTATTGAATTTTTATAATAAAGTTTTTTAATTATTTTATTTGACGGAAGCTTAGCTCTGGGTAGCATATAAAATCCCTGTCTATATAAGGTTTGACGGTGATTGAGGACGATAATCACAGGACGTGAAATGCTTGAGTATGTGAGGGGAGTGCAGGATGCCGAATCTCAGCTTCAGCCGGCCGGCATCGACCTACGGGTTTCACAGGTCTTCGTGTTCAGGAGCTGTGGTGAGGTAGGGTTTCACGAGAGGAGGCTGCCGGAGGTCGAGGAGGTCACCCCCAATGAGGGGTGGTGGGTTCTGGAGCCAGGTCCTTACAAAATCAGGTTCGCCGAGGTTGTTGAGCTGCCCGAGGATGTCATGGCCCTCTGCTTCCCCCGCTCAACCCTACTTAGGTCTGGAGTGATGGTTGCGTGTACTGTGTGGGATCCTGGGTATGTCGGCCGTGGGGAGGCTTTAATGCACGTTGTGAACCCCTACGGAGTTAAGCTCGGCGTCAACTCCAGGGTGGTGCAGTTAATCTTTATCAGGTTGGCCAAACCTCCTGAGAAGACTTACGAAGGCTTCTACAAGGGTGAGAATCTATGAGCGGTGTCGGGGTCAGCATGCACAGCCTTGGGGATCTAGGATCCGCGGGGATCTCGACCTCCTTTAGGATAAGGGTTTGTGAGGTAGCTCTCGGCACGGCGGCCCCGGTTGTGAGGAACGCCCTGAGGGCATTCCCTGAAGACGACTTCACAAACCCGGAGTACTACCCTCCTAAGGAGGCTGACGCTGAGTCCGTTCTCAGGTACTTCATATTCATGGTAGCCGTTGACCACAGGACGAGCAGGATGAGACCGTTTGAAGCTCGTGTCGGTTCAAGGCTCTACCACGGAGCCGATCTCCTGTACAGACTAGGATCCAAGAAGTTCTCTGAAGATCCTGAGTTCTTCTCCCCACAGAGGATGGCTAGAGTTAGTGTGGATGATGTTCTTGACTGGCTCTCTGTGAAGGGGGGTGATGAGGTCGTTGGCTTGTGGGATCCGGAGGTACGGGCTGACCTTCTAGCGGACTTAGGTTCAGGGCTTGTAAGGTGGTTTGGGGGTTCCGTCAGTGGGATGGTTAAAGCAAGCGGCGGCTACTTGAGGAGGGGGTGCGGTCATGGGCTAATCTACATAATGAGGAGGTTCAAAGCCTATTCAGACCCGGTTGAGAAGAAGGTGCACCTCTTCGTTAAGTTCGTTGAGAGGAGGGGATTGCTCGGCATTGTCGACCCGTGGAATAAGGAAGTGCCGGTCGACAACCACCTGACTAGAATAGCCCTCAGACTGGGTTTAGTACTGCCTGAGGAGAGCATGCTCGTGAAGATAAGGAGCAGAGCCCCCTTCACCTGGTCTGAGGACGTGGCGCTAAGGCTCGCGGTAAGGACTGCGTACAAGAACCTCTCGAGAGTGGCCGGTGTAGACCCCCTCCGGCTGGACGACTTCCTGTGGTACTTCGGCAGGAAAGTCTGCACACGTGAGGCTCCGGCATGTTTGATGAATGCAACGTGCCCGCTAGCCGACGTATGCCCGAGCCGCGGGGTTCAGGAGGCGCTGACGGAGCATTATTACCTCGACACCTACTACTATTAGTGGTGCTGTTGTAGTGGTTGAGACGCCTGAGTGGGGGGACGTCAGGAAACTCATAAGGTCGCTCAATGAAGATCAGCGTAAGACTCTGAAGTACTTCTGCGTCAACAAGTCCGTCGGCGAGTTGCTGGCGCTTAAGGAGCTTCAGGCCCTCCATAAGGTCAGAGAGCCCGCTAAAGCTATAGCGAAGCTGATTGAAGTTGGTGTTCTAGTTAGAGGTCAGGGTTGCTACAGCATATCCAGATCCTTCCTAGCCGCCGTCAAGGAGGCTGGTGTCAGAGTTGACGAGTTTTAATGAGAAGATCACCGCCTATCTAGAGCTCCTCAGAATGCATAACGTGGCCGTCACCCTCCTTACGACACTCATAGGCTGGCTGACGGTCAGAGTAACAGCTCCATCACTTGGTGTGGAGTCTCTGATGATCCCGGTCCTGGCAGTGGGTCTGATCTCAAGCGCAGGGTACGTCATCAACGACTACTTCGACGTAGAGGTTGACAGAGTTAACAAGCCCTACAGGCCTATACCCTCAGGCAGGGTGTCCACGCATGAGGCATTGACGCTGAGCATTATACTCTTCACTGCCGGTGGAGTGTCTTCGCTCTTTGCAGGGCCCTACACGATCACCTTCGTGGTGCTCAACGCTCTTGCAGTCTTCCTCTACTCATACAGGATTAAGGAGCTTGGGCTGATCGGGAACGTGGTCGTCTCGCTTGAGGGGGCTTTCACAATAGTGCTCGGCGCGCTGACCCCATCTGAACTGCTGAATAACTTGAGTCTTGTTAAGGCTTCCCTAATGCCGGCATTGTACGCGTTCACCTTGCTTCTGGCTAGGGAGATCGTCAAGACCATCGAGGATCTGAAGGCCGATGAGGTCAGGGACGTTAAGTCGCTCCCCAGGATAGCCGGTGTTAGAGTGGCCTCCCTAACCGCGACGGTTCTTCTGCTCTTCATAGTGTGCATCTCCCCCCTGCCGTACCTTGCTGGTTACGGTCACCTGTATCTTGCACTAGCGCTGACTACGGACGTGCTTATACTCTACGCTGTATCACGGCTCATCAAGCTGGGAAGTCTTGAAAACCCTGAGTCAGCGGCTGCCAAGCTGAGAACAGTGCTTAAGATCTCCATCTTCACCGGGACAACGGCCTTCGCCGCCGACCTAATGCTCAGGACTATACTGTCCTCAATTTGAGGGTTTTCATATCCTGGCCCCAGACGTCGTTGTAGATTACTCTAATGTAGGCCTCCTTACCGCTTAAATCCTCTGATGTCCTCAACCTGAGTTCCTCGACGTGGCCCGATCTCAGATCGCTCACCTCGCTCTTAGCCACCACCCTCCCCTCACACAGGACGACCACCACAACCTTCCCGACGAGCGGCCCCCCACCGTTCCTTATTTGAAGGAGGACCTCTTTACCGTCTACCATGGAAGCCTCAGTATGGATGTGTGGACTGGGGGTGAGGGATCTGTAGATGAGCACGTCGCCTACGACTAGGGGTCTGGTGGAGTCACTCCTCCTTAGCGACAGCCTGCAGCATCCATCAGGGCTTGCCGGCGTCTTCTTTAGGACAAGTTCGTTGAGCCCGACCAGTTGTATGAAGACGCGCTCCCCGCCACACCCTACAGCGAGTTCCGCCGTCTTGGAAGGCACCTCAACAACGCTCTCAAACCCTAGCTCCAAGCCTTCAGCAGGGTGTTTAAACGAGTAGCTTTCCCCATTCGAAAGTGTTAGAACTCCCGAGTAGTAACTCATGTTGACTCTGACGCCAGGCACGGGAGTCAGACCCACTAAACTTACTGAGAGGATCTCAACGACCCGAGAGGTTTCTGCTGAGAGTCTGAGTGTGTACTTCCCCGGCTCCCTAACTATCTGAGTAACGTCGAACGTCTGGGAAGCGTAGGTAAGCCCCTCAGACTCTACCAGTATCTGCGGTTTAAACTCCCTCGTCACGTTTATGGTGTTTACAGAGACCTTCCAGGAGAAGGACTTAGGTCTCAGGTCCTCGCCCTTGAGCAGTATAGAGAGGAAGGAGGGACTCAATGCTGTGTCTACAGGCAGATTCAGCTGGGCACACCTAGGCTTTCCATACCCTCCGATAGCCCCGAGTGACGTGTAGGTCAGTCTGTACGGCACACCCTCGTAAATTCCTGAAGTACACACTACCATACTCCCTGCAACCAACTACCGCACCCAAATGCACTATATAGTGCTCTGGAGAACTAAAAAGCTTGAACAGTTTCTTTGGTTTTGTGTTTTCAGCGTTGTTGGTGTTTGTTGACGTCCTCAGGGCTCCCCCGGGGCTGCGGCAACACGTGGGGGCTCGAGGGAACCACACCAAAACAGCCTAGAACGGAGAACGGTGGCCTAGGTCCACAGCTTATAAACCTCCCCCTGCATGTAGGAGTATTGAGTGAGCAGTCGTCCATGGGAAGAAACCTGACTAAACTTCTGATGGCCTCGGAGGCTTTCTTCGGAAATTTCTACATAGCTGTCACTAGAGGGCTTTTCGTGCCGATGCTGACCTATTCTGGGTACTCGCTGGATAAAGTCTCGCAGGTGTCTTTCTTCGCTGCTTTAATGAACGTCATCATCTCATACCTGATCTACAACAATCCGGACATGTTCAGCAGGAATGTCAGGCTCAAGTTACTTTCAATCCACGCTTCAGAGAGGGTCTTATTCGCCCTGCTTCCATTCCTAATTGGCAGTCCTGACGCTTTAGTGCTCGTATACAGTGTCGCCCTCACGGTGACGATACCCGTTAACGTCCTACTCAACGTGGCACTTATGAGCGTCTTCGTATTAGATGAGTTCGTGGAGATCAACGTACTTAGATCCGCAGTCGGTGCTGCAGCCTCATTACTGGGTTCCCTTTACTCGATGGTGCTGACGGCTTTCCTGGAGCCCCCTACCTCGTATTATGTCGCTTACGTGTCATCATCCCTAATAGGGTTGATGGCCACCCTATCACTGGCTTACTATACCATGCCTGCGGACTTCACAAGCCTTTCTAAGACCACCAGGGAGGAGGCAGAAATCAGGAAAGTCAACACGTTCCTGATGTTGGTGATGATGATAGGCGGTGGTAACTTAATTGGTCTGGCATGGCCTCAGCTCCTCAAGTCTCTGGATACACCCCTGTATGTGACAATCCTGCTTAACGTGGCAGGCAACGTAGGTGGTGTGATAGGACCGTACCTGTGGAAGGGATACAGGGGGTATGTGTTGGCGATGACGTTCAACATATTGTTCACCTCGAGCATTCCCCTACTCAGGCATCCCTGGATGCACGTAGGTGTATCTGCCGCGCTCTCTGCCACCTTCATAGGGGCTAACTTAATAGCCTCATCAATATATTCAAGGTACGTGGAATCATTAGGGGTCGTCAAGGCTTCAACATTCCTGAGCGCGTCAAACGGTGTGGGCCTCTTCATAGCCTCAGTCCTCGGGAAATACCTACCCGGCTCACCTCCCCTAATCTTCAGCGTGGCAACCATGCTCAAATTCCTCGGCCTGCTAGTTGTAGCCCTGGCGATCCCCGAGACCTCCATAGTTCCGCCAAGGACTGCGTACGGGTACGGGAAACTCATATACTCGGCCAGCATGCTAGGTTATACGTTCACGGTGGAGACGTCGCGAAAGATACTTAAGGTCTTCATTCAGATCATCGCCCTAGCATTCCTCTTAACATTAATATTGCTAATATACGAATTATTAGCGGTGCTGTCCAGCGCCTAGGTGGGTGCTTGATGCCAGAAATTACAGACCTTCTGTACGGCGTCATGCGTGATGTCGTGAGGTTAATTCCCTACGTCATGGCTGCCGTGGGAGTGGTTATACTCTCAATAGCCCTAGCCGGGCTGGTCAACAAGCTGATTAGGTGGGTGGTCAGGGCCGGCAACCTTGAGGAGGTGGTTAAGGGAGTGATCCCCGGAGGCTTGAGGATTTCAATAGCTTCGTTGCTCATAATGATTAGTGACATAGGAATTGCATTATTGGCGCTGACCATAGTGGTTAGGTTAATTGCGTTCGCCACATCAGGCGTCTACACGGATCTAATAGTTTACATGACCCGCGTCGTGAGCATCGCGATAATGTTGTTGATCCTCATGGTCGCTCTGGATATACTAGTTAAGTCCGTGGCTTTCGAGAGGAAGGTGGAGAGTCTCCTCTTCATACTACTGTTCTTCTTCGGCCTATCCATGATCATCGACCTAACTGGCTTAAGCCCTGAGATGAAGTCTTCACTGGGGTGGGGCATCGCCATAGGTATAGGGCTGTCGCTTGGGGTCTTCACCCTATGGTTCCTCTTCGGGGAAGCAATAGAGAGAAGAGGATGCACACAGAGTGTTTGAATGCCTCGTTCATGAAGCCCGTCCTTATAGAACTGGGCGTTTTTGAGGGGAGATCACTCACTATGTAGCAACTCGCTGACGATCTGGAGAACACTACCTGCCTCTCTAGGGGGTTGGGTGAGCAGGCCCTCCCTAAGAGCCAGAGTTATGACGCCTAGTTTTAGTGTCCGTAACAATCTGGGGTCCTCCAAATCGATGACGCGTAACACTGTAAAGAGAGATGTCAGTGCTAGTGTGTGCTTGCATAAGACGTACCTGCTCGTGATAGGCAGAGATCTAACCTCACTCAAGTCCACCTCGAGAGCTCTGGCAAGGCTTACGAGCGCGCTGTCAGCCCTGGATGACGTGATCAACGCATCGTCGCAGGTGCATTTAATACCGTACGGCCCGACTTGAGTGATGTAGAAGTCCCTTAGGTACGTTACCGCTACGCCGCTTGAGTCACTCTTAGTAATGTGCTTCCTCACCTCATCAGCACCCACATTTATGAAGGCGATGCCGCCCTCACTCCTGACCAGCAAAATCTTAAACCTATCACTACTCAGGAGTTCTGACGCGCTATGGAGTCTTCTAATCAGGGAAGGCATGACGTCGGACAACCCGACTTCCCTGACCATGCTGACTAGTAGCTCCCCAAGCCTGTCTAAACCAGCCCTCCACTCCCTAACCAGCAGGTCGGGGTCCTCTCTCAATAAACCATCCCTAAACCATACATACCGATTTCAAGGATATTATTTGCGAGACCATTCATATGTGGTGACACTCCACGCACACCATCCCATTCCGCAGAAGACCCTTAGGAAAAACCGGCGAGACCCTATCAGCCATAGGTCTCGGTACTTGGGACATAAGGAGTGAGGATAATGCCTTCACTACCTTAGTGACGGGCATTGAGTTAGGGCTAGATACTATAGACACCGCCGAGATGTACGGGTATGGAAGAGCCGAGGAGCTGGTGGGAAGGGTGGTGAAGCGTGTTGGCAGGGAATCCGTGTTCTTAATAACTAAGATGTTACCTGAACACCTAAAGGACAAGCAGGAGGTGCTGAAATACGGTAAAGCTTCACTCAGGAGGCTGGGTGTTAGTGAGGTAGATCTGTACCTAATTCACCGTCCTAACACATGGCTGAGTATAGCTGAGCAGATTAGGAACTTCGAGGTGTTGGTGGACGAAGGGCTAACCAGATATATGGGCGTGAGCAACTTCAGTGAGAGCGAGTTAAGGGAGGCAATCAACTCCACTAAAAAGTCTGAGATAGTCCTCAACCAGGTTCATTATAGCGTCTTGAGGAAGGATGTTGAGGAATCCCTACTTCCCATAGCCGCCAAACATTACGTGACTATCCAAGCATATACACCGCTGGAGAAGGGTAGAGTTTTGAAGAACCCGAAGCTCATGGAGATCTCTTCAAGACTCGGGAAACCCGTGGTTCAGGTTGCTCTAAACTACGTCCTCCGCAATCCTCACGTGACCGCAGTAGTGAAGACCGAAAACAGGGAGCACTTGGAGGAGATAAGGGGGACACTTGAATGGACTCTGCCTCAGGACATTGCGGAAGAACTCAAGAGACTATAGAGTCTTTTAATCCCTCCCCCTGCGGTATTCGCGAACTTCATACATGCATGATGTCAACGTCAACGGGAGAAATACAACCCAAAGAATTACAACTGCAAGGTAAACACCTCTGGAACAAGATGTCAGCATTTAAAGCCTAATGTATGTCTGATTCTTATGGTGATCAACCATGATTAGGCTGGTTATCTTCGACGTCTGGGACACCCTCCTAAGTTTGGAGGGAATGCAGAACGCGCTCGCATCAAAGCTACATGGCGTTTTGGGGATTAAGTCGCGGGAGGAGATCCTAGAAGCGATTAAGGCCGTACGCGATGAGGTCAGGAGCTTAAGGGTATACGAGGTCTCAGCCAGTGAAGTAGTTCCTACATCGAGGATAAGACTCTGCAACAAGTTGGGAATCGGGTTGGAGGACTTCCTCGGGGTCCACGAGATCCTAGTTAGCGAGGCTAAAGAGGGCAAGCTGAACCACCTAGTCATAGACGATGTTGATTATGTGATGTCCTACATTAAGAATGCAGGCCTTAAGGTGGCGGTCTTAGGTAATGTGCTTCTCTGGGATTCAATCGTCACTGAATCCATACTGAATTCCTCGGGTTTAGGCAAGTTTGTAGATCGCTACTTCTTCTCCGACAGACTCGGGCTTCAGAAACCTGAGTTCGAAGCGTTCGCAAACGTTCTAAAGTCCTTCGGTGTGAAGGCAGGTGAAGCTATACACGTAGGTGATAACGTTCGTGAGGATTTCGGCGGTGCTCTAGCCGCTGGACTTAAGGCGATCCTTATAAACAGGAAGGTGAGAAGCGGACCCCTCATGTTTGAGGAGTTCGCTGTAGTGCCTGAAATCAAGTACGTAGCACATGTTATTGATGAGTGGATCCGACGCTAGACAGTTCCTCCAACGGCATTAGGATAGGCCTCACGAGCTTAACCCCCCTCAACCTGATTATCCGTGCAAGTAATTCCTTAATACGGTTTGACTCACCCTTCAAAGTCAGTACGAGCATGCAGTTTCGCTCATCAACATGCACGTGCAACGCCGCTATGATTTCGTGAAGATATTCATGCTGAATGTCAGTGAGTTGCGCGTCTATATCTCGGGTTTCATGGTCATATACAACCCCTATAACTCCCAAAATTAGACCGCCGACCCTCCACTTATGCTCAACTATAAAGAGTCGCAAAGCTTCCCTGACCACTAATGATTTATTATCTATTTCCAGGGCCCTCATACACTCGTCTAAATGGCGCTTTAGTTCCTCAGGTATATACACTCCGAATTTAAGACCCACCCATTAATCACCTCGTCTAGGCCGGTCTCACATAACCCCACTTGTTGAGTGCCTCCCTTAACTCACTATGAACCTCTGCGTAAGTGTCCAGAGGCACCCCCTTAAGGTAGGCCTCAACGGCCTGCCTTACAGCCATAGCACCCTTCCTAGGGCCTCCGGGATGTCCTAGGACTCCCCCACCAACCTGTATAGTTAAATCTATTCCAAGCGTCCTCAACACTTCGGGTAACGTGCCTGGGTGCAGTCCGCCGGACGAGGTCGGGAGGACGTTTCTTAAGTCGAACCACTCCTGCTTAAGTCTGAAGTCATCCCCCTCCTCTGGCACGTAGGTAGGTTCCCTTAAGACCTTGCATATATTGATGACTTCCTCAGCCTTGGCCTCCAGCTTACCGACCTCCGGCGTTCCAACATGCAGTTGATCAACCCCTACCGCCCTCAGGAGTTTAGCGAGCACGAACATCGAGAGACCGTGTGCAGGGTTTCTAGTGAATGCTGCGTGGAAGGCTCTGTGGGCGTGTATGGCCAGCCCGTACTCCTCCGCGAGATCCCTCACGTACGTGAGGGTTGACCACCCAGCAATCACTACATCAATCATCACAAAAGGATTACCGTAATCAGCAATCAGCTTAAGCCGTTTCTCCATATCCCTCACGTCAGCTGTTATGTTGGCTAGCCAGACCTTCCTCTCGCCGGTTTCCTTCTCGGCTCTGTCTACAGCCCTCATTAACGCCCTAGCTCTAGCATCGAACCTGCAATATGATGGTGACGCAAGGTTTTCATCATCCTTAATGAAATCCATACCTCCTGCCAGTATCTCGAACGATATGACTTCAAGCTCCTCTGGTGTGTAGCCTACCTTCGGTTTTGGGACCGTGCCCAGTATGGGCCTATCGTAAACCCTGTAAATATCCCTAACACCCCCCACACCCTTCACAGGACCTTTGAAATTCTTTAAGAAGTCCCTAGGCATGTATATGTCCTCGATCCTAAGGCCCTTAACCCTCCTCATCCCAAAAATATTCCCAGCTATGGAAGCCAGAAATGCTGGCATGTTACCCTCCTCAAACAGGTCCACGGGGTAAGCAATCCTGACAAGCCGCGACCCGTTTCCTAGGTCCATGAACTCATACGCCCTGCCCATCAACCTCCAGATCCTCTCAGGCAATGAAGTCAACGTCGTCCAAGTACCCACACTACTTTCGGACGCTATACCGCCGGCAACGTCCTCCAGACTGAAGCCCTCGGCAGGCGTTACCTTAAAGGTGACAATCACGTCACGGTCTAGGCTAGGTGTGTAGTCCCTCTTAACAAACACATTATACCATTCAAACTTCTCTGCCACGTAGAACACCTATGGAACACATCTGCTCTAGAACTAATAAATCAACGCTTAAACCTAGGGAACGCGTCCCTCCTGAATTTCGGATGACGCACATAATCGACGGCAGAACCCCTGGCCTCCTTAATGCGCATATGCTTAATCAGGTCATTGAACACCCCACCCACTATCCCATCACCAACCACGGCATAGCCCTGCGCCGTTTCCTTCACCACGCTGGCACCAGGTAGGTTGCCTACCGCCACCGCATTGACGTGGCTCAGAACCCCTGATTTGCTACACCCGTTGATCAGGGCCTCCTTAATGAGTTTAACCCTGACTAACCTGCCTGAGTAAATGATCTCTCGTGGCACTCCTACTGTATAGGTTAGGGCATGGATAGACTTCAAGACACCTTCAATCATAGAGTTCAGCGCGTCTCGGCATTCAGCCCTGCTTCCGTAGCACTCCACTAACTCCTCTGGACTGGCGCATCCAGATATGTAAGAAACCCCTCCAGTGAAGACGTCTGTCTTCACCCAACTTTTTATCAGTTGAACCACCTCAAGATCCGCGCAACCCATGGTAAGGAAGCTGGGTCCAGGCATCGACGTACCTCCGAACGCGTCTATCACTAGGCCCTCCCTCACCCCCACTGCTGAGTTATACCCGAAGCCGAGCTCCACTAGAATGAAGGAAGTCTCGCTGTAAGGTATTCTAAGCCTCCGCGATTGCATTAGTACGGCGAGGACTGCGAGAGCTAACTTATCAGCTGTCCCGAGGTCAACTCGATTTAGCTTTCTATGCTCAGGTATTGTGGGGAGGTTGATGACGCCTGGTATGAACACTACTGGGAGACCTCGTCTCTTAAACTCTTTGACTGTCTTAGCCATAGCGTAGTATATGTAGGAGCCAACGTCACCCCGTCTAACACCTTCCTCGATCTCACTCCTGCTTGTCAACAGCACATAGGTGTAGTACCACTCTTCGAAGAACTCCTCAGGAATCTCGTCAATATACGTCACCTCAACACCGTAACCTGAGGGTCCAACTATAATATCGTAAGGTGAGAACTTCTCAACAACCTTAATCAGGAGCTCAGGCTTCGTAGCGACCTCCTTGGAGTCAATCACTGCTTCCGATATCACGCGACCGTCATTAAGTAGGCACACGTCAATGGTTTTAGTACCTGGGTCTATGCCCACCACCCTCACCAAGACTCACACCATGAAGATAGTTCTTAGAACGCATTAAACTAGAGCTAGTAGTTATGATTTATACAAACACCGCAGCTAGGTTGCTTGGAGTGCATTCCCTAAGTCTCACACCCATCCCTCTACACCCGGAATTACCTTGGTGATTCATCCTCAAAACTCGGCGGATCTACCTAGCCGCAGAAGGCGTGGCTATACGCTCTCCGTTTTGAGAAATGTAGAGAGCTTTTAAACAGGCGGAACATTAAAAGATCTTAAAAGAGTAAGCTTCGGTGTTAGGGTGTGAGAGCGAGGACTCTGACGTTGCTCGTCACATTAATTGCTCTCTCCGGCCTGTACATCTGTGCACTGATAAGCGACTCTACCGAGATTTGGGTAGCCATCAGCGAGCTGGGAGGTGAGTACACATACGTACTCCTCTTTCTGCTACTCTACATTTTCGTTGACGCTGATCTGGCACTCAACTCGCTTTTGATGGTGTTGATAGCCGTATCTGCTAGCGGGCTTCTTAAGGGCTTTTTCAAGATACCCAGACCTCCCGGGGGTAGGGTGGTTGAGGAGGGATACTCCTTTCCGAGTAGGCATACCTCAACGTCCTCTACCTTCTGGAGTTACTTAGTGTTTCGTGTTAGAGACTTACTCCTGATGGCGGTCGCCCTGCTAACAGTGCTTGCAATAGCGCATTCAAGGATTGCTCTAGGGGTTCACACGTACGTGGACGTGTATGCAGGAGTTATGATGGGAATCATGACAGGGGTTCTCTACGGCTTCATATCCAAGCACGGGAGGTTGAGAAGCTACTATACAACACTAGCCCTAGGGTACGTGATCTCCTCAACTGCCGGTATTGTATACGGTGACTTCATGATGTGGAAAGCGTTAGGTCTCCTACTGGCGCTGTCGCTCTATGCACACGTCAGAAGCCACGCACACCTATTTAAGTCGCTGAGGCTCCACTGCAGGGTGTTGTGTATGGCGAGTGCTCTGGCCGCAGTCCTGCTTACGATGGCTCTAATTCCTTCAACGGGGGAGGCATTGACGGTCATTAAGTACTTAATAATGGGCGTTGCGCTCCTCTACACGCCTTTATTGATCGCCAAGCGCTTCAACAAGTTAACTTGTTTTAAATAGGTTGAGATGAGTATGCTTTACAGGGGTGCGGATTGTTTTAAAGTGATGAGAACCCCTTGCTGAGATGTGATGTGACCGACATCGGCTGACTAGTTCTTATTGATAACGTAAAATCCTCTTATCGAGCACACCCTAAAGATCGAGCTGACCTCAATCACCCACGCGAAAGGGGTTAGCAGGATATATTTGAATCCCCCAGACTTATAGACTCCGTACATGTACGCTGTCCAGTAGTAGATAGAGTTCAGCATAATGAGCGACATCACGTACACGTTATAGTTGGCAGTCACTATGATCGCGGTCACGGCTAGGATGCTGACAACCCAGTTGAAAGATTTAAGCACTACAAGCACCTTCATTGCGTTAGGTGCGTGCATCAGATCGTTTAGGACTCCCTTAAACCATCTGGCTCTCTGCATCTGAAGATCGCTTAAGTTGTTCGGCGATTTAATGCTTACAATAGTGCCCGACTGCCAGGTCTTGTAATTCCTCCTGACCAACTCTGCCGCCACCCTGAAATCTTCTGCGATCGAGTTAGGGCGGATGTTAAGCTCTCTCAAGACATCCCCTCTAATCCCCAGTAACTCTCCATGCAGTCCTAGAAGCGGCACCCCTAGAAGCCCTGTGAAGAACCTGTAGAAGGTTAGATCATTGAAGTACCTTACCCAGTCGATTATGAAGGCCAGTGTGGAGCGACCCCTCCTCGGCTTAAGTATTGGGTTGAACGCCACATACCCCCTCTCCTCATAGTAGGGTATTTCATACAGAAAGTCGTTGCCGAGTACCAAGTTATCGTCATCTAGAAAGACATACCAGTTCCTCTGATCAACTAAGTACTCTATGAAGTAACGCATGGCCCTCGCCTTACCCCTACACTGACTAACATATCCCTTAGGCACTACTACCAATCTCACGTAGGGATCTGACAACGCTAGCGCGCTTAAGTAGTGCGTCAACTCAGCACCCTCGTCGATCACCAGCCAGACCACGTAGCCTCTAAACATATTCCGTAAGTTGCTCAGGGATTCCTTAAGAGCGTTCTTAACTTTACCGTTGGCTACAGTCACAAGCACGAACTCGACGTTGTCCGCTCTATACGGCTTCCTCCTAGGCCTATAGGTAACGTAGCCTATGGACCCTACTATCACGAATAAATACGTGACAGAGAGGGTCAAGCAGATAGGTATCATGATAGCAGGCTGACTTGACAAAGTGTTAAGCGCTTCATCCATCACCAACGCCTAACTCTGTATAGCGACCAACAGTAAAAAACCTTATTAAGTGGCAACGCCCCCATATATAGAGGTGATGCGTGTGGGAGGCAGGCAGAAGACAACCCTCTTCATGATAAGTGAGAGCAGGGAATCTCAGAAGACTAAAGCCACGGAGACTACTGAAAAGACTAAGGGCAAGAAGTAACTCTAGTCTATAAAGCAACCTCTTCTTAACCCGCAGGACAAAGCCTAATCAGTTATCCATGCCTTATAAGTTACGTACTTAATTAGCTATAGGGGCGGAGCCGGTTGGCGGCTACGGGGATCGCCCCTGAGGAAGCACCGCCCTCCGCGCGGTGCGGGGACTCCGCAAGGAGTGCGGGGAGACCCGTAGCTCCGGCACAGAAACGACACGGCCACCCTCGGATGTCTGTGAGGCGGTGAGGACGTCTCGGCAACGAGGCGTCAGTAACCCGCTGAGTATGAGGGCGGATGCGTTGAAACGGCCGACTCCCCGGGAGCAAGGCCAAGCAGCGCCGATGAGGGCCGCGTGAGGCGCGGGTAGGCCGTTAAGCTCAATGCCGCCGTACTACTGAAGGCGGGCTATAACCGGCACCGCCCCCAACCCAGCTTAAATTATCGCTAATGCTCTGTATATTGGTGAGTACATGTTCCGGACACCCTTCTACTCCTTAAAGGGCGTCGTTGCCAGTGAGTCCCCGCTGGCTTCTGCCATCGGCGTTAGGGTGCTTGAGTCAGGAGGTAATGCTGTCGACGCCTCTGTCGCCACGTCGCTCGCGTTGAGCGTCACCCTGCCCCACCTGGGAGGGTTGGGGGGTGATTTCTTCGCTCTTGTAAAGGATCTAAACGGTAACGTAGTCTTCGTTAACGGTTCAGGATACGCACCCTCTAGAATGAGCATAGAACACCCCAAGACACTTGGGCTCAGCGAAGTTCCTGTGGAGGGCCCGCTTTCAGCGGTCGTGCCGGGAATGATCGACGGCCTTAGAGTTATGTGGAGTAAGTTCGGGACCCTTGAGTGGAGTAAACTCGTTGACCTGGTAATAAGGTCTGTTAAAGAGGGTTTCCCGATCACACCGAGCCTCGCAACAGCCCTCAACAACTTGAAGGTCTCTCTACTTAGAGACGAAGGTTCTAGGAGGACTTACTTCGCGGCTACGCAGTTCTACATGTCTGGAGATCTCGTTAGGTTCGACGGCATGGTGAGGACGTTGGAGGCCATCCGTGAGAACCCGAGGAACTTCTATGACGGAGACGTAGCTCTTAAGATATCAGAGTATGTTAGATCTCTGGGCGGCCTCATTAGCTACGAGGATATGCATTCCTTCAAGGCGGAGTTGGGAGAGCCTATCAGGTTGCAGTTCGACGGCATGACCATCTATGAAATGCCTCCCAACACGCAGGGAGTCACAACGTTACATCTCTTGAAGCTCCTCCGAAATGCTGACACAGGGTCCTCAACCTCAATAAGGAGGCTCACAGCCTACTTGCGTGCTTTCGAGACCGCCTACAGGATCAGAGACACCTACGTTGGAGACCCGCGTTGTATGAGCGTCAGCGTTGACCATCTACTCAGTGACGAGTTTCTGAATAATGCCGTTGGAGGGAAGTCCTTAAAGCCTAGAGGGGAGGGCGACACCACGTACTTCACAGTAGTAGATAAGGAGGGCTTAGTAGTGTCAGGTATTCAGTCGCTATTCTACCCATTTGGTTCAAAGGTCACTGAACCAACCTACGGCATTACGCTCAACTGCAGAGCTTCCTCATTCAACCTAATGCCCGGTCACCCGAACTCGCTTGCACCCCTTAAGAAGCCTCTACACACCCTCTCAGCAATGATAATCGTGACAGAGAAGAAGGAGATGACGTTAGGGCTTTCCGGAGGTCACTTTAGGCCACAACTCCATGCGGAGATATTCGAGAATATATTTGGGCACAAAATGAGCCCACAAGAAGCTATAGAACATCCCAGGTTCATCTGGCATCCCGGGACTCAAATCATTGAGTTGGAGGAGGGGTTTGAGGAAGGCGAGGTAGGTGGGTACAGTTTGAGAAAGACTAAATACCCGTCCAGACTCGGCGTCGCCGCCGCCGCTGAGGTGTTTGGGAGTAGGGTTAAGGCAGGTTACGTTGATATCAGAGGGGACGGACTCGCGTTAGGTCCTGTCTAAGGTCCTTACTGCAGGTTCCCGTGAATCACTCTCAAGACGTTTTCGTAGGCTATCTTCCTCAAATCCGTTTCGCTGAATCCCCTGTCCCTCAGCAGATTCAGTAAGTCCTGCACTTTGTCCACAGTCTCAAGACCTACAGGCCCCGGCTGCCCTAAGAGTCCGTGGAAGTCAGTCCCTATAGCCAGTATGTCGGGTCCGAATGTCTCACGGACATGGATGAAGTGCTTAACCAGGTCCTCTGTAGTGGGTCTTTCTTTACGTGATATGAATGATGGAACGAAAGTCAGACCGATGACGCCTCCGTTTCTGCGCAACGCCTCAAGAACTTCATCCTCTACGTTCCTCCTGTGATTATGCACTGCCTTGGCGTTAGCGTGACTTATTAAGACCGGCTTCCTGGACGCCTCAAGAACTTCGAGGGCTGTTCTCTTGCTTGCATGGGCTACATCCAACATGATACCCAGCTTGTTCGCCATCTTGACTAATTCTTCACCGTCGGGCGTCAGCCCATAATCCTTCTGCGAGGTGCACGACGACGCCCACTTATTGTTGTAGTTCCACGTCAGCCCTAAGGACCTCAGTCCCAGCTTCCTGAGCAATATGAGGTCGTACGGGTCGTCCACAGAGTCAGCCCCCTCGACATGGATGAGGAAGCCGAATCTATACTCCCTTGAGAGAGTGATATTATCAACGTCCTTAGCAGACTCAACCAGCGCTATCCCGTAAGCCTCGGCCAGGGCATAGTAGATCTTGAAGTGTTCGAAAAGCTGTATCTGTGGATACCTCATTATCGTTTTAGGTAGCCACCTTCCGCTCCCTACCTCTTCACGAAGCCTTACGTCGAAGGTGTGGGTTCCAGGGAACGCGGAGGCGAACACCACTCTAACATTACCACGGACGTACTTTGGGATATCCGCATCCCTACCACTAACATCGACACCGAAGTCGGCGAGCACCTGGCCGCTCCCGAACGTCAGGAAGTAGGTAGATACATCTTCATGAAGATCTATAACCGGGTACGTCATTTTCATGACCCCCTAATGTATCTCCATAGTCAATATAAAGTCTCCTCAGCCCTTCAACCCTCCTCCTTATTAGTTGCTTTACGGCGTCTTTATTGGGTTCACTAGCTTGAGGTCGGAGTATTTCGTAACCGACGCGGTGGGGCACACACCTGTAGTCAGGCTAAAGAACGTTGTTCCAGGAGGTTTGAAGGCTGAGGTGTGGGTTAAGCTCGAATTCATGAATCTGACAGGCAGTATTAAAGACAGGATGGCGCTCTACATGATTAGGAGGGCTGAGGCACAGGGCAGACTAAGTAAGGGCAAGACCATATTGGTCGCTACGACAGGTAACACGGGGATAGCTTTCGCCGCGCTAGGTGCTGCACTAGGATATAGAGTGACTGTAGTGATGCCGGAGGGAGTTAGCGAGGAAAGGTTTAAACTGATTAAGCACTACGGAGCGGACATAATTAGGGTGCCGGGCGGTGGGTTCGACGCATTTAAGGTGCTTAGCTACGCCAAGGAGCTTGAGGAACTGCATCCGGACAAGTACGTATTTCTGAATCAGTGGGACGATGAGGCGAACGTTGAGGCACACTACGAGACCACTGGCAGGGAGATAGTTGAACAGCTAGGCGCTGTCGACGCATTCGTGGCCCACGTAGGCACTGGAGGAACGTTAGTCGGCATCGCTAAGCGGCTTAAAGAAGTGAATCCGAAAACGCTAGTGGTTGGGGCTGAGCCGTCAGAATGTCCTGTAGTCCATCACTGGTTCTATACAGGTGTGGAGGGCCCGGCAGGCAGACATGAGATAGAGGGGGTTGGAGACGGTTTCGTGCCTGACATAATAAGGAGGTATAAGCACCTGATAGATCATTTTGAGGTAGTGTCCACCGACGATGCCATAGAGATGTCTAGGAGGCTTGCGAGATGTGAGGGCCTTGCAGTAGGGATTTCCTCAGGGGCTAACGTTGCTGCTGCACTGAAGATCGCTTTCAAGTTTAACCTGGGTGAGGGGAAGAAGATAGTTACTATACTCCCGGACTACGCTGCAAGATACTTTAGCACCAGACTCTTCACGGAACGCTAGGTCCGGCTACCACGTGCGGCGTTCACCCTCCATGGAACAGCCTATATATTTGTAATTCATCATAATTGCACACGTCCTCATCGATTTTGACGAGCTTCTTGCCACTACCCACGGCTATGAGTTCCAAGTTCACCTCCATACCAACTGTCTTGAGCGCCTTCTCAATCGCCTCCCCCACCGACGTGCAACCCTCTAGCTCCAGGCATATCCTCACGTCCTTAGGCAACCACGCCGTCCTGACGCACACCCTATGCATTAATCCCTAACCTCGCTTTGACTCTGCCTATCTCCCTAGCAAGCTCCACCAGGCCTAACCTCTCCAGGGTCTCCTCCTTAGGGATCCCCAGCTCATCCCACCCCAGCTCGCTGTAGTACCTCCCTAACTCAATCCTTACGTCCTCCCTTCTAGGAGCTCCACCGGCCTTAGGGCCTCCGGGCAACGGTTCGTAGAACCTCTCAGGGTTGTCGTCATGCACTCTCGGATCCCAGAATACGTCAGGTCCTCCAAGCAAGAGGAGGACCCTCTGAAGGGTTAATATCCTTACACCACTCGCATAGAGGTCATCCTCGGTTAAACCCCATCCAGTCACCACGTTCATATAAGTAACCAACTTCTCAACCTCCATAGTATTGAAGATACAGACTACCGCACTGTCTAGGAAAGCGCTGAAAGCCTCCGACTCCGTTGACTTAACCGGCGTGCCCGCCGTTGATGTGTGATCGCCTCCCTGCACAGATCCAGCGTAGGCTATCTTCTGCGGGTAGTCCAGACCGCTTCTCACCCCATGAGCTCCCACCGCAATCCCCTTGACTTGGACGGCATACTTAAGCAGATCCACGCCCTTAGATGTACTGAGCTTCAACGCCGCTCTATACGTGCCCTCCGCCATGAGTCCTCCAAGCCCCCTTCTGTATGCTATGTCCTCCATGAACTTCCTTACACACTCAACATTACCCCACCTCAGCTCACAGCCTACGTCGACCCTCGATAGATATCCCCTCTCGAAGAGCTCTATAGCGAATCCGAGCACGTTTCCTGTCTGTATCCCGCACAGCCCTAGCTCGTCGGCCAACGCGGAGAGCTTGACAACCGAAGGCATGTCGAAGACCCCTAAGTTACTTCCCAGGTATGCACCCATCTCGTAGTCAGGACCGTCCGTCACGTACGTGGTACCGTTGTCAAGGACTTTACTTACCTTCATGCATGAGGTCGGGCATCCCCAATCACTCCAGAGATTCCTCACCCAGCACTTCCTCTCAAGGACTTCATGTGTGAAGGCCCTGATGTTATGCCATTCCTCCATCCAGTTCTTTATAGGTTCAGAGCTCGTTCTGTAGCCCGTAGTCCAGAGCCCCTGCGTCGTCCCCCAATACCTGAAGGTTCTCATCCTGTCACACAGCTCACCAAGGGCCTCCCTCCATGCTCTAGCGAACCCTTCACTATCGTGGACAGGCGGCATAGGACCTGACCCCTTAGCCACCACAGCCTTAACTTTCTTGGAACCCATCAGCGCACCGTAGCCCCCATAACCGGCGGCGTGCGTGAGTTTACTCATGACGACTGAGGTCCTCACCAAGTTCTCTCCTGCAGGCCCTATGTAGATGTAGCTTGGCACTACGTCAAGCCCCCTACCGGCATTTAAGTCGCTCTCCAGAAGGTGGTTTAGAGCAGCAATTAACTTAAGCCCTCCTAAACCCCAGAGGGGTGAGGCATCCCTGATTTGAGCTCCGTGACTATCCACATAGATGTAGACAGGGGTCTCTGAGGCACCCCTTATAATCAGCCCGTCATACCCTGCAGTCTTAATATCCACAGCCAGCTCACTGGAGACCGTGGAGCCTACGACGCCGTTACTCTGCGGGGACTTGCCTGAGACAACAAGCTTAGCGCCGGGGTAGTAGCCTGTTAGGGGGCCTGTGAGCACGAGAAGTAAGTTCTCAGGTCCGAGAGGGTCTACAGACTCCCACCTATCCCCCAGCTCATCCCACAGAAGCCACGCCGCAAGACCTCTGCCACCGACAAATTTCCTGAAAACTTCCTCAGGCACGTCCAGTATTCTCGAAGTGTTGGTGTCTAAATCTACGTCTAAGATCCTACCCCATACCCCAAACACTCACATCACCTCAAGGCAACACCCAGCTTCCTAGCCACCTCCTCGGAGGCTCTTAATGGATTGTTGAGGTAATTCTTGACTACCTCACCCTCAGGCTTACGCACAACCCTCAACGCGTTGAATCCCATCAGTTCACATACTTCAACACATGCTGGGCTTCCACCGCATAGATCACATATCACGACAGCCTTCAAGCCCTCGACGATCCTAGGCACTCTCCCAGGGCATGCCTCGATGCAAGACCCGCACAGAACGCAGCGCTCCTCATCAACCACAACGGCTCCAGTTTCTCCAACGCTTAGTGCGCTAGTCGGGCATGAAGGAATGCATGGATAATCGTCACACTGAACGCATAAGTAGGGTATGGGGAAGCCGAAAACAGACTCATGTATCCTTATTCTAGAGGCTGAAGGCCATATGATGGCCTCATGCCTCCGAGAACACTCGATCTCACAGATCCTGCACCCGACACATCTCGAGTAGTCTCTAAGAATCCAGATCTTCATGCTACATCACCGAAAGCTAATTTCGGGGTTTGGAATTAAAAATCAAGTTTTAAGCGCTCTGGGTCTGCTCCTGCTGAAGCTTCCTTATAACTATCTTCTGGCCTATTAACGCAGTACTAGGTATTAAGACCGTATTACCGTCCTTCCTCTCAGCAACTGTGAAGAGAGTCCCTATATCAGCTACCTTGACTTCCGACTCACCGGCAGCGTCTATGAGGTCCCCTATCTTGAAAGGTCTCGCGAGCAATAAGAACATACCGGCCACAGCTTGACCGAGGACTTGCTGCGTCGCGTAACCGATCACTAACCCTATAAAGCCGCCCAGAGCCACCCCGGCAGCCCCTCCGGCAACTCCTCCAGCAATCGAGGCAAGCAACGCGCCCAAGCCCAAGATCCTCACTAAACTCCTGACGGCCGCGGCAGCCGAGACCCCGTACTTAGGTTTCAGAATGGCGTAGAACATCGATGCGGCCGCCGATACGATGAACCAGCCTATCACCAGGGACACAAGTATGTATATGTATGGTTGATAATCCCTTATCACCAATAGACCCTCCAACTTATAGGCGGAGGCCACATCCGGTATCAAGTAGTTAAAGATCCAGTTCAGCACCCCCATCACAATGACTGCGATAACCACATATATTACTAGCTTCTGCAACGCAGAAGCTAATTTATCTTCGCCTGAGGACATAAATACACTCCCCATATATTCAGTAAGAAGAGATTAATAAATTCGCACGTTGATTATCATAGCCTGTTAAGTTTTTATAGCTTAAGCGTGGCATCTTTGTGTCATTGACTTTGAATCTCAACCCCTGATACTTGAGGTGATTTAGCTCACGCGAACTACATCCCCACTATAAATTCGGTGTCTCACACCGGTTGTCTCCTCCACCACTAGAGCCCCATCGTCGGCCACATCAACTGCCCTCCCCTCTATAATGCCCTCGCCTGTCACCACCCTAACCCTACCCCCTAATGTCTCAGCTAGTTGACGCCATTGATCCACTACCTCTCTAGACCTGCCTTCAAGTATCTTCATGTACGCCTCTTCTATATTCTTAAGGATCTCGATCAGCAACGGTGTTCTGGGCGTTGGATATCCAATAACCTCCCTCACACTGATAGCCCTCCCCCTAAGGTCTTCAGGTATCTCATTGTTCACGTTAACCCCCACACCCACCAGAATGAAGACCTCGGCATCACCTCTCCCCTCAACAAGAACTCCCGAGATCTTCCTGCCCTCCACTACCACATCGTTAGGCCACTTAACCGATGCATTAAGCCCGTAAAGCGTTCTCAGCGACTTAGCTACTGAGAGACCCGTGCTTAGGCTCAGGAGCTGCATCCCACTCAATTTGGACGGCTTAAGGACTAGAGTGAACCACAAACCACCTGGGTTAGCCGACCACCTCCTCCCATGCCTACCCCTCCCGAGACTCATGCTCTCAGCTACCACCACCAAACCTTCACCGAACCCCTGCTTGACTAACGAGGCTGCGAGATCCTGTGTTGAGGTGCACTCCCTCACATAAACGGCCTCGTACCTGACTCTCTTACCTACCCCCTTCAAACAACTCCCCACGTCCCGCAGATCGTCAACCAGCATTGCTTCAGACCCAACCATCCTCTATAGGTTAGTTATCATAAAATATCTGCCTCTCGTTATCACCCTCCCTAGAGTTAGTGAGTCCCCTTTCAAATTAGACATGCAGTCCATCACGATCGAGAAACTCGGTAGGCGTAACCTATGAAGCGATTACGTACACCCGAGTTTAGTGCGGCCGGTCAGGGCTGCTGTCCGCCACCACTCGGCGGGAAGATAGTTATTAAGTCACCGTCTTCAAGGGGCGTCTTCAGCCCCCCGGTGAACTCTGCGTGCCTGCCGTTAACTAACAGTATGATTCCTCTTCTGATGCGGTTCTCCTCATCCACTAAGTACTTCTTTACCTCAGGCAGTAGATCAAGAACGTCCCCTAGCAACGCTTTCGAGGAGGGGATGAGTAACTCCCTTCTAGACCAGCCGAGCTTCTCCCTTAAGGTGGAGTATACCTCCACAACCACTTTAACCATCTACCACACCCGGCCGGATGCCTTGTCTCTGCTCATCTAAAGATTCGAGTCGTATGGTACATTTTAAATTTGCGTGGGTGCGTTATTCGAAACATGGTAGAACAGTGTAATATTAAATACCTTAAGTTACTACTAACTTTTGGTGTAATACATTGGGCAGACCTTTAAGGTTGATTCTCTACGGAATTGGCCCTATAGGGGCTCTCGTAGTCAGGCTCGCTAGCTCGAGAAAGGGGTTAGAGTTTGTAGGCGGTGTTGACGTGGATCCGGCTAAGGTCGGTGAGGACTTAGGGGTTGCAGCCGGTCTGGGCAGGAGTTTAGGCGTTAAGGTGGTACATGACGCCCAGTCCTGGGATCTCCTGAAGAATGTTAAGCCCGACTTCGTGGTCATAACCACCGGCACCTACCTCGACAGAATCTACACCCAAGTCGTTAAGTCGATATCTGTTGGTGCTAATGTAGTGTCGACCTCGGAGACTCTGGCATACCCCTGGTACAGATATCCTGAGCTCTCATTACTCATTGACGAACTGGCTAAGAAGAACGGCGTCAGAGTCCTTGGCACCGGCGTTAATCCTGGATTCGTGTTTGACACCGTTCCAGCCGTCTTGTCGTCGGTTAGCGCTAGAGTAGATAGAATTCACGTGGTCAGGTCTCAGGACGCATCTAAGAGAAGGTACTCATTCCAGAAGAAGTACGGGCTATCATTAACTCCTGAAGAGTTTAGGGTGAAGGTCTCCTCGGGTGAGATAACGGCGCATGTGGGTTACGCGGAGTCCGTGATGTTGCTCGCCAGCATGCTGGGGGTCTGCGTAGATAGGGTTGAGGAGGGTCAGGAACCCATAATCGCTGACAAATACATGGAGACCCAATACTTCAAGATAGAGCCCGGTAGAGTCTCAGGGATACATGGTTGGGGTATTGGATACGTCGGCGGCAGGGAATTCATAAGGCTCGACCTGCTTGCTTCAGTAGGTAGGGAGGACTACGACGAGGTGGTGTTGGAGGGCGAGCCAACAATGCGTTGGAGGAGTGTGTTAGGGACGCCTGGCGACATAGCGACAGCTTCGATAGTTCTTAACGTCATTCCGAGGATGATGCAGGCACCGCCAGGGCTTCTGACCATGAAGGACATCATGACCCCATCAGCGTTCCTGGGTGATTATGAGTGCCAAACCTAGGAGGCCACGATAACTCGAGGAAACTGTATGAGAGGGCAAGGAAATTCCTGCCGGGCGGCGTTGCGTACAGTCTGAGGTACTTTACACCCCATCCGATATACGTCACCAGAGCTAAAGGATCTAGAGTGTGGGACGTTGACGGTAACGAGTACGTGGACTTCTGGATGGGACACGGCGCCGTAGTGACGGGGTTTGGGTACGAGCCGATACTGGAGGCCGTGAGGGAGCAGCTGGAGTTGGGAACTCACCTCGGCTGGTGTAATGAGTGGGAGGTCAAGTGGGCTGAGGCAGTTACACAGTGGTTCGACATGGACCTGGTGAGACCGACTAACTCAGGTACTGAGGCAAACATGTACGCAGTCAGATTGTCCAGAGCCTACACTAGGAGGGTTAAGGTCGGTAAGTTCTTGGGCGGGTGGCACGGCGGCTACCCAGAGCTACATGTAGGGGTTAACTACCCTTATGACAAACCATCCTCAATCGACATGCAGTACTTCGACACGAGCAAGACAGTAGTACTTCCCTACAACGACTTGGACAGAACGAGGGCGATAGTTAAGGAGGAGAAGCCCGCTGCAGTTATTGTGGAGCCTGTGGTCGGCGTTGCCGGCTGCATTCCAGCTGAGAGGGACTTCCTTAAAGGGTTACGTGAGCTAGCCGATGAGGAGGGCTTCCTCCTCATCTTTGATGAGGTCATCACCGGCTTCAGATTCTATAAAGGAGCCCAGCATTACTATGGAGTCAGACCTGACTTAATAACTACTGGTAAGGCCGTCGGCGGTCAGTACTTCGCTGGCGCGGGGGCCATAGTAGGGCGTTCAGAGTACATGGAACTACTAGATCAGACAAAACACCCCAAGTTCTGGGAGAGAGCCTTCCACGGAGGAACCTTCGTTGGGAATCCACTGACCATGAGGGCCGGCTACACCTTAATATCCGAGTTACTCAAGGCTGGCGAGTCTTTCTACGAGAGACTCGACTCCCTGGGTAGAAGGTTGAGCGACTACATCAGAGACTCTATAGAGCGTAGCGGTCTCCAAGGACACGTGACGGGACTTGGATCTATGATCGGAATCCACTTCACTAAAGAGTTGCCTACAGATCCCTTGAAGAGTGAGGCAACCAAAAATGTCAGGGCTTGCGGGGCTCTCTTCAAACACATGGTCAGCAGAGGCGTGCTCTACACCTCACCCGCAAAGCCTCACCTCTTCCTCTCAGCAGCTCACACATATGAGGACTTAAGTAAGTTCGCTGAGGAGTTCGACGTGTTTGTACGTGAGAGCAGAGACCTCTTTGCATACTGAAAGTGAGGATTAACCATATTAGAGTAAAAGCACCCCACATATGTTCAAATGTAACCACATGAATAAATACATGTTCTTTAGCTCATTTCTTTATTGTAGTGCCACTTGGATTCATTAAAGCTTAATAGTCATGCGTCCCCTTAACCTCGGTCAGAGGCAAAGATGAAGGAATATCCGTTCGTGCTGGGCGAGTTGAGGAGTCTTGACGTTAGCCGTAGAGGTCTCCACGAACTGCTGTTGAGGATGGGTGATACGGCGTTTCAGGGAAGGGCTTTAGGCGAGGCGTATAAGGCGCTTCTAGATATGTTTAAGGACGAAGGTCTTACAATATTCCTCGGACTTGCAGGCTCCATGAGCACAGCCGGAATGTGGAAGATCATTAAGTGGTTAGTTGAGGAGAGGTACATTGATGTAGTCGTGTCAACCGGTGCAATAATAAGTGAGGACATATTCGAGGCCATGGGCTTCAAATATTTGAAGACACACCCATGCGTCAACGACTACGAGTTACTTAAGTACAAGTTCGACAGATTCTACGATACGGTAGCGAGCGAACTGGAGTACAGAAAGATGGAGGGACTTATCAGGGAGTTTGTCGAGGGCCTGCCCAACGGGTCCACGTACTCCTCGGCAGAGTTCCTCCACCTGTTCGGGAAATTCCTGAATGAGCGGGGCATCGACTCAATAGTTGCGGCAGCCTACAGAGCCGGTGTTCCCGTCTTCTCACCAGCTCTAGTTGACAGCGGCTACGGCATGGCGACGCTCCTGCCATACCGTAGAGGGCACAGAATAGCTATAGACATGGTTAAGGACTTCTACCAGATAGTTGAGGTCGGAAGGCTCTCAAGCAGGCTTGCCGCAATCTACGTAGGCGGCGGCGTGCCTAAGGATTACGTTAACCTCGTCACGGTGGCGCAGACTTTAATAGCTGAGGAGGAAGGCCTCCACGACTATTACAAACCACTCGAGTACGTTGTTCAGTTCACTACCGACGCCCCTCAGTGGGGTGGCTTAAGCGGGGCCACTCTCGAGGAGGCGGTCAGCTGGGGTAAAGTAGCGCCGGAGGCTGGGAAGAGGGTAGTGTACGTGGACGCGACGATAGCCTTGCCGATAGTCACTCATGCGCTAGTGGAAGGCAATGTTAGAAGGACTTACAGATTCGATTCCTCGTTCCTGTTTAACGAGACGGATAGGGGTGATGTAGATGGCTGAGGGCAAGGATTTCATAGTTGGTAAGCACTACTACGCCAACCTCTACGACATAGACGTTCGTGCTGCTACCGACGAGGAGGCACTGAGGAATGTAGTGATCGAGGCAGCCAGAGCCTCCAACATGAAGTTGGTTGAGGTTAAGTCCTGGAGCTTCGGTGGTAAGAAGGGCGGGGTTTCCGTCATTGCGCTGGTTGAGGAGTCCCACATAGCCGTCCACACGTGGATGGAGTATGCGTACGCTACTGTGGACGTCTATACGTGCGGAGATCAGAGCGACCCACTTAAGGGGATCGAACTAATAATAGGATATTTAAAGCCGAGGAAATATAAGCTGGCCTACGCGGACAGGTCTCAGAGCGTTGAGGAGCCTCTAGTAGTGTCTGTGTCTTAAGGTCGTTAACCGGAGTCCGTTATTTTTAACGAAGTCCCAGACGTCGTCCGAAGCCTCGACTGCTACAACGCCGTAGACGTTTACTTTAGCCCTGCTCAATGCCTCCAAAACGCTTCTGAGCTTGTTTAACTCGTCCAGCGTGACATCAATGAGTAGGGACGTTGGCTTCTCCTTCAAACAGCTCCTGGGCATTGCCATGAAGTTAACTCCCTCAGTATTGGCGTAGTAGGCCACCACATAACCCTTCTTATCGTGGATGGGATCCTCTGTGAACGGGCACAAGATGCTGGGGAGCTCCGTCGCGAGATAACTGCCTAGAATCATCGCGATATTCGATACGGGGATCACTAGGTCTATCTTGGCATTACCCACGAAGGATTCCGCGACATAAGAGAACAGCTTGAGGAAGCCGGGCTTGCTCAACACTTTCACCGGGTTCTCTCTAAACTCTCTAAGTGACTCATCAATTAATCTGTCGATTACCCTTAACTCGTCAACCTTCGAGATTATCTTGGCTACGGTCTTCTCTTCAGGCACGATCATCAGATTCACGTACTTCCATATGGTCTGGGCTGGCAGGTCAAGCATTTTCTCGATGTCTCTCAGGCTGTAGTAGTGCTTCATTATATTGAGTACCTTAAAGACGTAGGCCTTACCGATATCCCTATGTACTCTCCTACCCTTCCCAAGAGATTCTATCACTTCACATCAATAGAGTTCTGCGTTCAAGGTAAATAAAAACATAGCACTAGATAAACTACTCAGGGTTGCTATATATTTGGAGTTTTTGCTAACCGATTATTTGAGCAGTTGAAAATCTCTTCAACATTTATAAGTATTCTAAAATACATATATATGGTGTCACTCCTTGTCCAAGGCTGGTGCGAGGTACGGACTTCTAGTAGCCATAGCAATAGGCTTCATACTCGGCATATCCATCGGCTGGCTCGTGTCCGTTGCCACCCCTTCGCAGGTTCAGAAGGACGTTAGCACCTGGCTCAAGGCATTCGGTGATATATTCGTCAGGATGATCAGGATAGTCATACCTCCGCTGATATTCTTCACCATAGCTGCCGCGACTTCCTCCATAGCTGATGCCAGGAGGCTCGGCCGGATACTGATATACATGATGGCCCTGTATATAGTGACAACAATAATAGCTGCGATATGGGGGATTATAGGAGCTTCGGTAGTGATGCCTGGGGCTGGCTTAAATCTCACCGTCAAATACACGCCGCCCACACCGCCTACAGGAGTCGATATACTGCTCTCGTTCTTCCAGACGGACTTCAACGCGTTGCTGGCGGTAGGCGGCGCAATGACCATGATAATATTCGCGATCATCCTGGGACTGGCTGTGACGTTCTTGGGTGAGGAGGGTAGGAAGGCGGCTAACCTCCTGTCACTTGGGTCTAAGACCATGATAGGGTTTGTGAGAATTATCATGTACTACGCACCGGTCGCTGTCTTCGCCTACGCGGCCTGGCTCATGATACAATACGGCCCTCAGATGCTTGGAGCCTACGCTAAGTTCCTCGGCACTCAGTATGCTTTAACGATCTTCCACTTCCTGGTGGTATATTCAGTGGTAGTGTGGCTAGGCGGACTTAACCCGGTGAAGTACTTCAAGGCCCAGATATACCCGTTCATAATAGCCTTCACAACCAGGTCCTCAGCAGTCACATTACCGGCCAACATGGAAGCTGCTAAGAGAATGGGTGTGCCGGAAGAGGTTTTCGGTGTGACGCTACCCATAGGGGCCACTGTCAACATGGATGGAACAGCCCTCTATCAAGCTATGAGTGCCCTATTCATAGCTCAGCTGTTCAATATACCTCTTACACCATATCATTACGGGCTACTAGTATTCGCGGCCCTGGTAGGCTCAATAGCTACTGCAGCCATACCCGGAGGTGGCACGATAATGTTGGCGTACGTGTTAGCCGTGATGGGGCTACCTCTAGAGGGTATCGGCATAATGTTAGTTATCGACACTATAGCAGATGCCATAAGAACTGCCATCAACGTGTCAGGCGATAATGCGTGCACGGTCCTGATAACTAAAATCCTGGGTTATAAACTACAACCTCAAGTCTAAGTATACGGATATTTTTCCACTACACTGAGCAATCATGCTCTTCATCAATTTTCTTTCACAGTAAGCTATCACTGCACCAAATTAGTGGATGATGTGCTTTGAGTGTGTGACGCAGTCACCTCTGCATTACAGTATTAAATACGGATAACATATTAGATTGTAGGGATTTAGCTTGAGCTTAGCGAAAGTTGGTGAACCGAGGGAGCTTAAGCACATGATCAAGGAACTCAACAAGGTTCTGGGGGATGATAGAGGTAAGGGCGTCTTGTTATACAATAAACTGCCTCAGTACCTCTGGAGTGCATGGGGTAATGAATTGAAGAAATTAGGTGTTGATTGGAGGGAGTTCTTAAGCATCATCAGCAGACACTCAGACCTAATAGCTGACTGGGCGGTTGGTGAAAAGCTGACGTGGGAGGAGCTCCTCAGCAAACTTAATGAGTCTATACAGACACACAGCAAGGCTAAGGCTGGGAGGGGGGTGAGTCTTGATGCATTTGTTAAGAAGACTTAATACTGAGGAACGCTAAATCATTGTTGGTTTAGTGATGAGGAGAATACAGCCTGAGCGGTGAGGTCGTGGCGGCTGTCTGAGTAATCCGTTGAAGCCCTCAAAACGGGCTTCTAAACACGTTTAACAACCGGCAGCCCCTGCCCCAAAGGTGGGCGAGGTCGGGTGAGTCACCCTAAGACTCTGGAGGGTTAAAGTGTTGGATAACCGGAACACCTGACTTTAAAGGTAGAGCGGAGAGTTTGTTATACGGAGTGAGCGAAGTGATCGACTGGCTGCTAATGCTGCTCGTTATGTACGTTAAGATAGTTGCCATACTTGATCCGTTCGCCGCCGTGCCTGTATTCATAACTCTCACCGAGGGTTTTGAGGAGAGGAAGAAGAGGGAGATTGTGTGGAAGGCTTTCGCAGCTATGAGTATAATGGTTGTGATCTTCGCCGTCTCAGGTATATGGATCCTCAACTTCTTCGGGATTTCCCTGGCCTCGTTAAGGGTTGGTGGTGGTGCTATATTGCTGGTCCTGTCGTTTGACATACTTGGCGAAGCACCAAGATCCAAGAAACTGGATCCTGAGGAGATAGCCGTGATGCCTGTAGCAACCCCTCTGCTTGTGGGTCCCGGGACTATGACCACTATAATACTGCTGGTAACCGAGCACAGCACGATAGATGGTTACCTAGCAGTGATTACAGCGTCACTGTTGGCTGTTGCGACATCAGCTCTGATGCTCAGGTACTCCTCGCTCATAGTGGCTAAGTTAAGCAGGTCTTTCGTCAGAGGGCTGGGCAGATTCATGTCCATAATAATAGCCGCGATGGCCTTCGAGATGATTAAGAACGGCGTTGTTGAGTGGATTCAAATGCTGAGGTGACTGACTATCCACATTAGGGATGACGTTACATTTATCTAGAGTTACTGCACATTCCTCTCAAAGGTATTTTATACCCGCAACGGGGACACCTATACGTGCCTCCCTCCCTAACCAAGCTAAACCCTGTAACGCTGTAGTTATAGCGCTCCACGAGGATCTTCCCGCACTTAGGACATTTAGTGGTCTCCAACTCACGTATTCCCACGTTACCAACGTACACGTACTCAATGCCCTCTTTCCTGGCTCTAGCATAAATATCAAGCAACTTCCTCAGCTGGGTTGCCTCCTCCCTCCACTTATGGGCCGGATAGTATCTGTTTATGTGGAGCGGCACCTCAGGCCCCAGCTTGGAGAGATGGTTATCTATTATCCACTCTGAGCACTCGTCGTAATCGTTCGTGCGCGTCACGACCAGGTACACCATCTCTGCATGCCCGCCTAAGTCAAGGACCCTCCTCGCATTTCTGAAGACCTTCGAGTGATCTATGTTGGGCAACGCCCTCCTCATCCCCGGACATCCCTTTATGTCCACACTCCAGCCGTCAAACCCTACCTCAACTAACTCGTCCAGCGCCTCCGGAGTCTGGTAACCATTAGTCACTATAGATAGGTAAAGCTCTTCAGAACGCGCTATGTCTGCGACGTCGATTAAATACTCGTAGTTAACTGTAGGTTCGTTGAAGCTGGCTGAAAGCCCCTTATCGCCAGATATCCTAGCTAACTTAACTAGATGGGCGGGATCCATCAACGGTACATCACTTCCAGGGTCTCTGAAGCTCAGGAAATGATTCTGGCACCAGGGGCAGTAGAAGTTACATCCGAATGTCGAGAAGGTTAAGGCAGTGCTGTTAGGCCAGTAATGGTAGAGGGGTTTTACCTCTATAGGCCTGCTCTCCGCAGCACTTAGCCTCCCGTAACCCAGTGAGTATAGCCTGCCGCCGATATTCATGTAGTTCCTGCAAAGACCCCTCACACCAGTCCTCAGGCGACATCTCCTCTCACACACCAGACATTCAAGGGAGCCATCTGCCTGAGGCCTGTGGAGTCTAGCCTCATGAATGAGGGCGTTGATCAAGGGTCCTCAGCTCAAGACTTGAGTCGCTTCACCGGTAATTATGCTTTCTCCTGGGTGAGTGATCCGCACTCAATAAGATTCACTTTTATTTAAATACCTCCTCGTTATATACATTGGTGGGACATCGGCTTGATTGACCCGGACGCGGCTGTTAAGGAGGCAGTTCTCGAAGTAGCCAAGTTGATGGCCCTGGCGGCCAGGACAGCGCCCAAAGCTAGAGGCATCAACAACGTGGAGGTCAAAATACTCAACGATAGGAGGGAGTTGGAGGCGCTAGCAACTAAGATGGAGGAGTTAGCCAAAGATTTAGGGGACTTCTTCGCCAGGGACGCTCAGAGCGTGAGGGGTAGTGAGGCGGTGGTTCTGGTGGGCGGTAAGGTCGTTGATGTAGGGGTTAAGAGCCCTAAAGGGTGGAGGCTGGAGTCAAATGTCGTTTGCTCGCTGGTCAACTTAGGCATAGCAATAGGTTCCGCAGTTAAGACTGCGTCACTCCATAACGTGGACAATCGTGTGATGTTCACTATAGGGGTGGCTGCGCAAGAACTCGGTCTGATGGACCCTGGTTACATATTCGGTATACCCTTGTCAGCGTCTCCGAAAAGCCCGTACTTCGACAGAAGATGGCCTCCACCTAAATAATGGTGTTTCGCTTTGAAGCTGTTTTTCAGAGTTTTCATATTGTTCGCTGTCTCTCTTTCAATTTCCTACGTTCTCATGAGCTTCATCAAGCTCCCGAGCGATGGTGTGGGTGGCGAGATAGTGAGGTTCTGGTGTTCTGTGAGGGTTGGCGAGTCTTCGGAGACTTGCTGGGAGAGCATCAACTCGACACGTGGGGTATATGAGCAGGTCGTGTCACTGAGTCTTTTCCTGACGGTGATCGGGCTCACAGTGATCTCTATGAGGCTTAGGTATTTCGCAGCGTTTTTCTCGGCGGCGTTAATGACCTTCATGGCGGTAGTTCCGCCTCAGGAGTTGATAGCTGGCATTGAGTGGAGGCTGATCCTATTTCTTATTGGGAGCATGGTGTTCGCATATATACTTAGGAGGCTTAAGGTTTTCGAATATATTGCCGTCAGATTGCTCTACTTGAGCAAGGGCTCGCCCTACCTCCTCGCTTTATACTTATCCCTCTTCGCGTGGTTTCTGGCGCTGGCGGTGGGCGAGGTAACCAGCATAGTCTACGTGATGATGTTGGTCATGAACGTGAGGAAGATCACGAAGTATGACGTTAGACCCCTAGTGATTCTTTCGGTGTTGGCCACCAACACAGGTAGTATAGCGTTACCTGTAGGCAATCCTATCGGCATATATCTGTCTTTCGAAGCACAGTTAACCGTTAACGAATTCATTTATAAAGCACTGCCTCTCTCACTCCTCTCGCTAATCGTGATGCTGACCTCGTTTGCTCTCCTGACCCGCAAGTACTTGACTCAATTATCGCTCAGGCTGGTTAAGAGCAATGTAGAGTCGATGGTCACTCAGTTTTACGCTAATATAACACGTCGTGAGTTCGCGCTCATTACACACGGAATAATGATGTTGGTCGGCTTCCTCACCGCAATAGCCCTGAATTCCCCGATCTCTTTCCTGATTTCACAGTTGGGTGGTTTCTACGTAGATCCTCATTCTCTACTCTCATTCACCCCATACGTATTCATAGTGCTCTCGGCGGTTAGGGTAAGTCCCGAGGAGCTGGAGGAGTTCGTAGTCAAGGGGGTTGAGTGGCCTTCGATCCTATTCTTCATCACGCTGTTCATGTTGGGGCACTCACTTCTCTGGAGCGGCGCGGCGTCTAAGCTAGCCTACCTAAGCGTCCTGACGTCATTAAGTGGAGGTATAGTCAACTATACACTTCTAAACCTGATTATCCTGACGATGGCTGCTGTACTAAGCTCTGTGCTTGACAACCTCTCAGTAATAGTAGCCATGACCCCCGTGGCTAAGGTCATAGCCAGCTTGAGTGCTTCGAACTCAGTGTTCTGGACTCTACTGTATGGAGGGACTCTTGGAGGCAACTACACTCCGATAGGCTCGACCGCCAATTTAGTGGCTGTCGGAATGAGTGAGAAGTCCGGGATCGAGATTGGGTGGGGTGGGTGGCTTAAGCTGGCTTCCATAGCGACGACCTTGCAGATAATAGTCTCCATACTCTGGTCTTCCCTTCTCCTTAAATAATAGCGTTTAAGGCTTTTGTTTATTGGTGGTGTCGGGTTAGCCGGCCCTGTGCATGTCGATAGGAATGTGTCTTTTGGCCCAGCACCTTCGGAGAATGAGTTGGAACGACTAGTCAGGGAGTACTCGCATGTGGTGGTTCTAACATACCCTCACGAGCTAAGATATGATGTAACGTTATGGAGAGTCCTAGGTGTTGAAGTGCTCCATGACCCCGTTCCCGATTTCAGGTCACCACCCCTCCTCAGCTTAGTACACATCATTGAGTGGATCCTAGGGAGGGTTAATGAAGGCGGTAGGGTATATGTTCACTGTGTAGGGGGACTTGGGAGATCCGCCACAGTCGCTGCCGCTTACCTGATTAGAAGGTACGGTAAGAGCTGGCTTGATGCCGTCACGCAGATCAGGAAGCTCAGGAAGGGCTCGCTGGAGTCGATTGAGCAGGTCGCCGTCTTGAAGGCGTACGAGACCATGCTGAGGTATCTGAATCCCTCCTTAGTGGTTAAGAATCTCGAATGCAGTGACCGCCGAATCCAGGATCACCTCTCTAAAGTGTTTCAGATAGGCGTGAACGCCTCTGAATCGCTTTCATCCCTCACTGGGATATCTCAACGAATCCTGGTCGAAGGCTTAATCCATGAACTAGCTGGGCGTGTGGAGCGAGGATCGGCTGGATGCGTTCTAAGAGGCCCGCCCCTGCCAGGCAGGACGGATCACGTGATTGCAGGTGACGTTGCCAATAGGTTAATTAAGCTCATCGGAGGTTTGGCTGTAGCGTCTGACAAGCTAATGGATCAATGCGTTGAGGATCTTGAGATTAAAGTTAGGGGGGACGTCCTGAAGGCACTCCTTCACTGCAGTGGTGGATGCTGGAGTTCATGTGCTGCAGACAGTAGGGAAGTCTCGAACATGTTAACTGAGATGTGTTCCTTGCTGAAGTGCGTTTCTAAGGTCGTGATCGAGGGTCATCACGGCGTTCGCATGAAGTCTTCGAACATACCCCAAGAATCCTCCTAAGTCCCTCCACACCTTCGGAGAAGGAATATACTTTAAACCCTTTAGCACGTAACCTACTTGCCTCTATGTAGCTTACGTTGCCTCTCCAACAATATAAGACTAGCGTCCTTCCCTTCAACGTGTTGATATCTATGTCCTCGTAGTGTAGTGCGCCCGGATAGTGCCACTCGACGTACTCGTCCTTATCACGCAAGTCTACGACAACAGCGTCCTCAGGTATGTAGTCTATTGCCACGAGACTGTCGGGCAACGCCTCCTCAGGGACTGAGTTGATGACGTCAACCACCTTCACGGACTCCGAGACCTTGTCTATCAACTCACCTGAGATTTTACCAACTTCATTACGCAACTCCTCCACAGACACTCTAGTTCTGACTCGTGATGGTGCTATGGCGCAGGGTTCCCCCACCTTAGAGGAGAGCTCGTAAGTCCCTATGGTCCTTGCTAGCTTCACTATCTCGTCCTTGTCGAAGCTTATCAGAGGCCTCAAGATGGGTATGCTCACGTTCGCTACTGCCTGAGCCGCGCTCATGTTCGTTAGAGTCTGGCTCGACGCCTGCCCTATAGACTCTCCGGTGACGAGGGCCTCATACCCGTTCCTCAGAGCCACCCTAGCCCCTATGATGTACATGACCGTCCTCAACACCACCTGCCTGAACTCCCACCTGACCCTCTCCCTGATTTGAGTAAGCACCTCCGTCAGGTCTGCCACGTAAAACCTGGGGCTATGCCCGTGAAACCACCCTGAGGTGAGAGTCTTAGCCACTGTGAAGGCCAGGCGGGTTGACCTCGGCGAGCCCATGAAGAAGTGCAGGTAGTCAACCCTGACACCCCTCTTAGCTGTGAGCCAAGCGGCTACGGGGGAGTCCATGCCACCGGAAAACATGGCCAGTGAGCGTCCTTCAGTGCCTATAGGGAAGCCCCCCACCCCCTCGACGAGTCTCCTGTACAAGTAAGCTCTAGAATCCCTGACCTCCAAAATGACCTCGACCTCTGGTTCCTCCAAATCCACTCCGGCAGAACGCGGTCTTAAGTAAGCACCCAACTCCCTCGCGACGTCAAGAGAGGTGAAGTCATGTGTGCCACTGCGTTTAACCCTGACCGCGAACTTTCTGTTCAACACGAGTTCTACGCTGAGCTCACCCGCCCTACGCACCAGGTCCTCCAAAGAGTTAAAGTCTATCACCTCCACCTCAGCGACCTTCATGACGCCGAAGACCCTGCTTAACTCCTCAAGAACACTGACATCTGACTCCAGGAATATCTTAGCGTTAATCAACTTAGACGAGTAGGTAAGAGCCCCCTTCCTCCTAAGCAACTCCCCTATGTTCCTCAGTAACACCTTATAGAATTTGGGTCTGCTCCGCCATGACTTGATGGGTAACTCGCCGGCCACTGTTATTAGATACCTGTACGCTGTACT
>JAVYVJ010000003.1:78034-238677 GCA_038727705.1 Zestosphaera sp.
AAGAGCCCCCTTCCTCCTAAGCAACTCCCCTATGTTCCTCAGTAACACCTTATAGAATTTGGGTCTGCTCCGCCATGACTTGATGGGTAACTCGCCGGCCACTGTTATTAGATACCTGTACGCTGTACTCACCTAAGTATGTGAATCTGCACGCAGACTATTAATTGAGTCTCTCATGTTTCAGGGGATGTAGAAGTTTTTAACGAAGGATATGTAGTATCCAGCAACTATAGCGGTCCCTATCACGCCGGCAACGTTCGGCGCTAGAGCGTGGAAGAGCACGTATGTAGTGGGGTCTACGGACTGAGCCTCACGTTGCGCCACCCTAGCCGATATCGGTACTGCAGACACCCCGGCGCATCCGATGACCGGGTTCACCTTACCTTTGGTCGCGACGTTGAGTAGCCAGGCGAAGGCTATACCTCCCACAGTCGAGACGGCGAATGCTATCAGCCCCATACCCAATATGAGGAAAGCCTTACCTATGAAAGCCAAGTACGCTTCATGAGTCTGAACAGTGACGAACTGTGTTAGGAAGTCGTAGGAGAGGGTTGACCCAACACCTATCATTGTCAGTATAGTCGCGATGTCAAGTAAGGGATCCGATATAGTCTTACCATACCTCGCGACCACCTCACTTATCCCCGACTCCCTGACTATGTTACCCAGCGCGAGGGCTATCACTAAAGGCAGTGCTGCCGGAACTAAGAACGCTATAACAGCGATCACCACAATCCAGAAGATCACTATCTCCTTTGAGGAGACCTCCCTGGGTTTAGGCATCTTCATCCCCCTCACGCTACGTGGCACCATAAGTCTGACTATCGGCGGCTGTATGACCGGCACTAATGCTATGTAACTGTAGACCGCGATTGTGAGAGGACCTATTAGGTTGGGTGCTATGTTAGTCGCAGTATATATCGTTGTCGGCCCATCAGCACCGCCGACCACTCCTATAGCCATGGCCTCAGGTAAGTTGAATAAACCTGTGGAGAGCGCTACTAAAGTAACTACAGTAATACCTAATTGTGCCGCCGAACCCACCAACGCCCCTACAGGGTATGAGAGGAGCGGTCTGAAGTCTGAGATAGCGCCTATACCAACGAATATCATTATGGGGCCTATCTCAGTCCTAACCACCAAGTGGTAGAGCCACGCGAGAAGTGCGGTGGACTCCGGTGTACATACTTTGACTACATCCCCTAAAGTCACCACATTGGCGAGGCCCGCCAACCCACCCAGGTTGCTGGCGCTGAACTCCGTCGCTGAGAAGGTCTCACACACGTACTGAGCTAAGTGCAACGCGGGGGCGTTAGCTAGGATCATACCAACCCCCAGAGGTAACATCAGGAGGGGCTCAACCTTCCTGAGGCCTAGGTAGAGCAGAGCGAACCCCCATACCATGAAAATTAGTCTGATGGTGAGCTCGACAGGATCTCCTAGCATTAGGCCAGGTAGCACGAATGAGAGGTCCATGCATCATCACTCCAAATAGCTATCAGTTTAAGGTTTAAAAATGGCTTCCTAGCAGGCCCTTTCTTCCAGGCTCCCTCAGACTGGCTTACTGTGGTTTATTATGGATTCGAGACTGTCCCCCCTACCAACATTGCCGACCTCGAGGTCGGAACCCTCCGCCATGATTTTGCGTGAGAAACCTTCGCAGACTTACGGCTGGTGCTCGCAGTAGGCGGCTGACATAGGTCCCCCGTCATCATTCCCCTTAACGTGTCCCCACGTCCACCCACTTGGGGGTTAGCCCCCAAGCAAACGCGGAGACCTGGCGGCATTCCCACCCTCACCGCCAGTCAAATCCTCCATATAATGATGCTTCAAAAATCCATGTAACGGTTTACTTTCAACACCGACTCGGATGCTGCTCAGGCTACATCACCCATTTATCAGGAAGCCTCATGCAATGATATTTCCTTCCAACTCAGTAAATGGTTAGAGGGTTAAGCGCTTTGAATGAGCGTTTCAGGAAGTGCTGTGGCGAGGTGATCACTCTTTTAGTTGCCAGAGCGTCCGATGTTGCTAAACTATTGAGCCAGCCTCCAGCAGGTGATGAGGTCTCGATGAAGTTCGGCAAGATCTTCGAGGAGGAGTACACTCTAGCTAATCATATATACATGAGGACTGGGTACACTCAGGTTCCCAGATGGTTCGCCAGGAAGGTCGCGGCCAGGCTGAGACTTGAAGGAATTTACAGTAGGGAGCTAGTGGTTAAGGCTTACAGGGCTTACGCTACCCTGCTTAAGGCTGACATCGTTGGTGTGAAACCCCCAACTCACTTCAGGATGTTCAGCGGCTCCCTATTAATAGGGGCTCAACCGGATCTCTACGACGAATCTACAGGCACCTATTACGAATTCAAGCTCTATCCTATAAACGAGTATGCTATGGCTCAAGCAACTGTGTTCGCTTGGGTTCTCAGGAGGCCTGTGGTGCTGGCAGGCCTTAAGGAGGATTCAAGGGAATACATGGAGGTGGAGAAAGACGTTATCAGTCCGCCAGACGACCTTAAGGTGGATCTCGAAGATCTTAGGAGAATAGCCATCAGCGAGGATTTCTGCACAGACCCAATGATCCCTCTTCATCGATACGTGAGGTACCATAGTGAGTGTGGAGAATCGTAAGCGCCTGTTGGCTGGGGAACTATAGTAGACGCTTATAAGCTCGGCTTCAAAGTATTTCGTGGTCCCTCGTGGGTAATCCGTTCCTAGGCCGTGATGTAGTGTCTGTGTTGGATTTCAGGCGGGAGGATCTGGAAGTCTTGTTTGAGTACGCGGATAGAGCCAGGGGGTTTATCAGCGGCAAGCTCCGACTGCTTGAGGGTAAGATAGTTGCTTTAGCATTCTTCGAACCCTCTACGAGAACTAGATTCAGCTTTGAGGCGGCCGCGAAGAGGCTGGGTGCCGACACGATATCGGTGAGCGGGGAGGAGGCGATAAGCACCGCGAAGGGTGAGAGCCTTGCCGACACCATCAGGATGTTGGACAGCTACAGCGACCTAATAATCATCAGGCATAAATATGATGGTGCAGCGCTCTTCGCCGCTGAAGTGGCTACCCATCCGGTTGTGAACGGCGGTGACGGGAAACAACATCATCCAACCCAGGCGATGATAGACCTCTACACAGTGAGGGATCTATTCGGCTGTGTGGATGGTCTAAAGTACGCCGTGGTAGGAGACCTCAAGTACGGTAGGGCCGTCACTTCATTCCTCTACGCACTCACCAGATTCAAGCCGACGGTAGTGTACCTCATATCACCACCGTTGCTGAGACCTAGGGAGGAAGTTCTGAGGACCGTTAGCGAACTTGGTCTGAATTACAGGTTCGCTGAGAATCTCGAGGATGTCGTAGGAGATGTGGACGTGGTGTACGCAAGCAGGATTCAGAAGGAAAGGTTCCCTGACCCGATGGAGTATGAGAGGGTGAGGGGTTCATACGTGCTGAACCTCAAGACCATATCTAAAGCAAGGCCGACGCTGAAAATTCTGCATCCACTGCCGCGCGTCGACGAGATTGCACCAGAGGTAGACCTTACCCCATACGCGGCGTACTTCCATCAGGCATCGCTCGGAGTGCCAGTTAGAATGGCACTCCTATCACTTATAGTGGGTGTTGAGTTATGAGTTCCCCTACGCTGACGGTCTCTAAGATAAGGCGCGGCACCATAATAGACCACATACCCGCCGGGAGAGCGTTGGAAGTCCTGAGGATGCTCGGCATAACGGGTAGAGAAGGTTTTAGAACTGCTGTGTTGATGAACGTGGAGAGCAGGAGACTTGGTAGGAAGGACATAGTGAAGATCGAGGATGAGTTCCTAGACCCTAAGGAACTCAACCTCATCGCCTTAGTAGCGCCGTCAGCAACCATAAACATAGTTGAGGACTACGAAGTCAAGAGGAAGTTCAAAGTAGCAGTGCCTGACATAGTGGAGGATCTACTGAAATGCCCCAACCCAACCTGCATATCGAATAAGGCTGGAGAGCCTGTTAGGTCAAGACTCAGAAGACTCAGGGATGACCCGCTTGAACTACAGTGCATGTACTGTGGAACTATCTTCCGATGACAAGTAACTCTAAATCATCACTAGCTACGCATAGAGTCACAGGATCCTCACGACATGGACTCCAGCAAAACCCCTGCCGAACACCGTCACGTGGAATCTTAAACCTAACATGAGGAAGCCATATATAGTGGTCTGCCAACTACTATGTTTAGGTGTTTCCAGATGGAGAAGGTTGATATCATGGTGTACGGTAGGTATATTCTGACACTTGACCACGCTGACCGAGTCATTCCTAGGGGGGCTGTGGCCATCAGAGACGGCCTCATCGTCGACGTAGGGGAGGAGAACGACATGCGTAGTAAGTACGTAGCTGACGAAGTCGTTGAGAGGAGGCACCACATCATCATTCCAGGCCTGATTGACTGCCACACTCACACACAGCAGTACCTCCTCAGATCAGCGATAAGTGATGCGATGCTTCAGTTACCTCCAGTCTGGACTAAAGTGTTGGTCCCGTTCGAGAGGATAATGGGGGAGAGTCTCGCGAGACTCTCAACTCAGGCGAGCATAGTGAACATGTTGAAGAACGGGGTGACGTACTTCATAGAGGCGGGGGCCCCCTACGCAGAAACACTCGCTGAGGAGGTTTTAAGGTCAGGTATTAGGGGGGTGGTTACCTACGCGACTTACGACATATCTGAGGAGAGGGTTGATGAGGCACAGAGCGTGATGAGGAGGGTTAGAGAACTTTACAGGACGTATGTTGGGAGAGGTGCCAATCTTCGTGTGTGGATGAGCATAAGGCAGGTTATGATGGTTTCAGAGGAGCTGATGGAAGAGGTAATAGAGTTTAGCAGGGAGTACGGCTTAGGCCTTACGATTCACCTAGGTGAGTACCAGGGAGAGGTTGACTACACGCTCGCTAGGTACGGGATGAGACCCCTCGAATACATGGTTAGGAGGGGGCTTAAGGACATTAAGCCTGCGGTCATAGCTCACGGCGTCTTCCTATCGCCAAAGGAAGTTGACATCCTTAGGACGCACGGGATTGGAGTATGCTGGTGTCCGACAGTCGACTCCTGGTTGATGGGTCCTCATTGGGTTGGTCTCACGGGGGTTGAGGATCTAAAGGTAGGATTAGGTAGCGACGGTGGGGCTTGGAACAGGCTGGACCTGCTTCATGAAGCAAAGGTTGCCAAAGCATTGGGCAAGGCAGTCGCCAACGCAGTCACCTACTTTAAGGCGGGCCTGGACTCCACCACCCTTTTAAGTATGATGACAGGCTCGAAAGGTTTGATGATCGGGGACAGAGTAGGAAGGGTAGAGAAAGGCTTTGCCGCAGACCTAACAATACTTGACGCAAGGACCCTCAAAACTCTGCCGTTGAATAATCCTGTGGACGCGGTAGTGAATTACCTGGAGGGGGATGATGTCACAGACGTCATGGTTGGCGGGAAGCTCGTGCTCGAGGACGGAAGAGTGCGTGCAATCGATGAGGAGAAGATATTGGAGGAACTGCTGAACAGGGAGGAGGAAGTTAAAGAGAAACTCAGCGAGCTGGTTAGGTGTCTTAAAATCTAGTCCTCCAACTAGTAGCGTTTGAATCACTAGCTTAGAATCGAAACCCACAGGTTTTCAGTTAGACCTCTTACATTAACCTTCCCAGCAAGCTTCTCTCTGATGGGCTCCGCATCCCTCCATTCTTCCTCACTTAATGGCGGAACACCTACTCTCCCCACCGTCTCCCTGAGCAAGTTAACTATCCTAACTGCTCCCTCCTCAGATTTAGGTATGACTATCCATATGTCGTAGAATACCGTCGGCCTGAAGGCCCTCGGGATCTCGGCAAGGAACTCGAGTATGATGTAATCATCGGTCTCGATCCCGGCTCTGTACAGGACTTTCTTCAGCATAGCCATGAACACTCCTGTGGGGAGCAGGAAGGCGAGCGCCAATCCCTTTATGAGCTGAGCGGTGGAGACGTTCACACCCTTAGACTCGGCAACCCTGTCAAGAGCCTTCTGAGCCTCATCCCTCTCAAGCTCGGCAAAAGCGACGCCCATCTTCCTCAGAATATCCGCTAATGGTTTCCTGACTATCAAGCCAAGGCCAAACGCTTTGGAAGCTTTATCTAAGAACCTCTTGCTCACATACAGCATGAAAGGCTCTGTGCTAACCATAAAAGCTTTCCCTCAAATAATCCTAAACACAAAAACGCTTAAAAAACTGTAAGTATTAACAGCCTGAAATTAAATTATTGCATGAAGCATTAATCGACACCTTTCATGCGGGGATGTTGGATTACACTCTCCGGGGTCATTGAACCTGTGCTGATTATTGTGATTCCCTGCCTCCTATCCTCCACACATACTTCTGGGCTTGCCCTTCAAAAGCTTATCCTCAGAGCATGGAGGGATGAGGATTAGAGGTGAATCAATACAGACTCGAGAATAAGTGATAGAGCTTCCCCCGCGAAGCAAGTCCTAAGCCCCTATGAAAGGAGCTATGAAGTACTCATGGATCTTGCGTAATGAAGACGTTAGATGTATGCGTCCCTAGTCTTGTAGAGGTTGTATGCGGAATGAGCTAGTAGTCCTAAACCCGTCAGACTGCCCACTAAGAGAAGCACTAAGAACAATGTGGCGTAGGATTCACCCATCCCGTACTGCGATGCTACACCAGATCGTTCAGAGGCGTTAGTCAATGCGTAGATACAGTAATACGATATATTCGCCAGAATCACCATCGGTAGGGGCATAGTTGAGAGGGCCATCATATAGCCCATAGCCCTCCTCTTTTTCAGGAAAGACATAGCCATTATGCAGGGAAGGGCCAGCACGAGCGCTGAGACTGCAAAGGGCAATGAGTACGTCCCGCCCAAGACGAAGAAAACCACCATACCCAATACATAGCTTCTGTAAGCCCTCCTGACCTCCGCTATCCTGTCAGTGAACTCGTATACTGCAAGGCCGCACCATCTGACCACCTTCTCCACATCCTCCACGAACTCCCTCGATAACTCTCGACCCCTCAGCGATGACGCCTTACTGTAGACCTCCCTCACCTTACCGTTTATGAGCTTAGCGAGCTCGACGTTGTCATGCTTGATGTTCTCTACCACATAGTCTAGGGAAGCCCTAGCCCTCCCAATATGCTTCCTCATCAACTTTGCAGATGTCATATTTTCAAGCTTCACTAGGAGATCACGTGCTTCACGTAACAAAGTAGCGCTCTCCAAGATCACCAGACCTCGTGAGAGAATATGGATAATATCTTATTAAAAATAAAAAATAACAACTGGGTTTCAGACCTCTTGAGCTACCCTGACTTTTTCTCTCTAGCTCCGAACAGCTTCACAAAACAGTATGTCATGAGCCCTAAGATGAAGAACCACGACACCAACAGGAAGAACAACGCCGCAGGATCAAAAGGCATCACACATCACCTACTCTACAATAACTAACTTCCTGTTCTCAGCCAGTTCCCTGGCATACTTCTTCTTTATGCCGTGATAGGTCTCCAACGCCCCTATCACCAGCGCCAGCACTATGGCCACTCTAGCAGCAACAACAAGCGGGTCTGTCTTAGCGAAGACCCCGCCGACGTAGTAGTCATAGGTAGTCCCAACCAAGAGGATGAGTATATAGATCGGTGTTAGGGTCATTAGGACGTACTTAAATATGGTGGGCACCTTCATTAACGCGCCTTCGTGGAGCTCCTTCCAGAGGTTGCTCGGCTTAAAGAGGTAAACCGCCACTAGGACGTCGAAGAATCCTAGCACTACCAGCACGTAGCTACCTACCCACGTGTCAAGCTCGTCGAAGTAGGTCAGCGTCGGGTCGAGCGCTACTGGCAGACCGAGCAGGAAGTATATAACAAACACTAGGAGCGCGCCCAGCTTCCTCTTCACGCCGAGATCCTCCTCAAACATTGCGGTGAGGTAGTTGTACATAGCTATAGCGGACGTCCATCCAGCGAAGAAGAGGAGGAGGAACCACATGGTGCCGAAAACCTTTCCAACATCCCCCAACGTTGTGAAGACGTTCGGCAACGCCATGAAGGCCAAGCCAGCCGAGCCTATCTCGCCAGTCCTTATCCCCTCCATGAACCCAGTCCCTAGATAGGCGAAGGCTATAGGTATCGCGATAGTTCCCCCCAGCACTACTTCGGCAACCTCGTTCAGCGATGTGGTCGTCAAGGCGGAGAGCGCTATATCGTCCCCCTTCCTGACGTAGGATGCGTAGTTCTGAATGATGCCCATTCCAAGGCTTAAAGTGAAGAATATTTGGCCTGCAGCAGCTAGCGATATTCGCCAGAAGTTACTGCTTAACGTGTTGAAATCCGGCTTCCAGATGTACTCAAGACCAGCTACGGAGTTCCACTCAGGTCTTATGGGTGAACCCGTTGTTATGGACCTCACCATCAGTATTACCGCGAAGATATAGAGAAGCGGCATCATTACCTTGTTGAAAGTCTCAATACCTTTTGAAACGCCTCTATATGCCGCTATGAACAGTATGACAACCGGTATGAGCCACGTAGCTAAAACCATTGGCGTGTTGGCTATGTGATTTAGGAAGAACTTCACGGTGTCAGCGCCGTAATAGGCTCCTGTCGCGCTGTAGATGGCATACGCGGCCGTCCACCCGATCACGTGTATGTAGTATGAGTTCAGTAAGGTGGTCACTGCGAAGGCCAGCATCCCGCCGATGACTCCGAAGATTAGGGCTGACCTCGGCTTCAGCGTCTCTCTGGACATCAGGTAAAACATGGGTCCGAGCGTTCCATGCCCGTACTTACCACCGTATCTACCGGTAGTCCACTCAACCCACATGAGTGGTATACCCAGCAGGAGGAGCGATATGAAGTACGGTACCATGAACGCGCCCCCACCGTTGGCGGCAAGAACCCTGGGGAATCTCCAGAAATTACCCAAACCTATCGCGTTGCCGGCCATGGATAGTATTAGTCCCACTCGAGTGGCCCACGCCTCCCTTTCACCCATTCACACATCGCCTCCAACGTTTTAGCAGAGTGTTACACTAAATCAATTTTTTACTTTACTTTTATAAATTTTTTCTTATATCATCCTTTGGTCTGTCTAGTAATTGAGGGTACGTCCATATCACATTGTTCACGTCCTCGTTGAAAATTCTCCAATCCTACGCTGAAGCAGTGCAATTATGGCTTGAAGGTGTGGATGTATGAGGACTTACTGACCTTTAAGTGTTCTAGAATCCTCCTGCATACGGGAATGCTGAGTGTGTAAGGATGTCGAGCTGCTAACACATCCTGACATCTAGGAGAACGTGCGCTAAGATAATGTTTTAGACAGCCTCAAAAATATTTAACCCGCTTAACGAATACCGTTAAGCAATGTGGAAATGTCAGGGAGCGGAGGTGTTAAGTAAGAATGGTGGACAGAGTCGGGCTGTTCTTTGATTATGACGGTGTTCTGGCCCCGATAGTGTCCACCCCAGATGGCGGGGACCCTGATTTAAGATTGATGGAGATCCTCAGAAAGTTAATGAACAAGTATAAAGTAGCAGTGGTTAGTGGGAGGGACTGCTGGTTCCTGCTTAAGAGAGTACCTGACCTCCACGGTTACGCATGTGTTTATGGTATGGAGATCCTGGCGGGCAACTACGCTGTGGTCGACAAGAATGTGTACTTGGGTGTGAAGTCTAAGACGCTCGAGGATCTGGAGTCAAAATTCGTTACCCTACTTAATGGTAGGGTGGGTGTGATCGTCGGTAAAACCCTTCAAGGAATACCGCTCGGAATAAGCGTCTACTGGTCCCTAAGCGACGGGATGCCTAAAGAACTCAACGCAATACTTGAGGAGGCTAGGGCTAGCGGGCTTGTCGTCTATCCTGTAATGAGGTGGGGTGACTACGCTGAGTTCACGGATATCCATGTGAGCAGAAGAAGTAAGGACGAAGCAATCAGGGTACTCAAGACCCTGCTTGACATCAGTAAGGTAATCTACTTCGGAGACAGCTCTAACGACATACCAGCATTCAGGGAGGCCGATGTGAGGATCTTAGTGAGACACGAGTACAACAGCGGTTTAAGGGTGGAAGCAGATCACATAGTTAACGCGGCTGAGCTGGCCGAGTGGCTCTTACAGCAAGTTCCTCACCTGGAACATAGGGTTTAGACCTACTCAAAAATATCAAACCCCGCCAGGCCAAGAGTCCTCCTTAAGAGCTCCTACCACAGACCCTCCACACCCCCCGCTCAGTGATGCACATGAAACCCTACTAACGTGGAATGCCTTTCCTTCAATGAGGGGTGGGATCACTCAGGTAATGTAGGTATTATGATCTTACGTCCCTCAGCATCCACCTCGAGAACCTCCGTTCCGTAGGTCTTCCTCATTATATCCTCACGTATTACGTCCTCCGGCCTTCCCTCAGCTACGATGGTTCCTGAACTTATGATGTAGGTTCTATCAGCGATGAGCAACGCCTCGTTGGGGTCGTGGGTAGTGAGTAGTGCCGCTCCCCCGCTTCTAGCAAATCCCCGTATCAACTTCAGCACCCTGACCCTATTACCGAGGTCCAGGTGGGAGGTAGGTTCGTCAAGAAGTAGGATCGTTGGTTCTTGAGCTAACGCTCTAGCCACCCTGGCCAACTGTCTCTCACCCCCCGATAATTCACTCACCCTCCTCCTGTAGATGTTTTGGAGTCCGACCCGAGTGATTGCCTCATGAACTCTCCTCACGTCATCCTGACTCATCACCAGCAAACCCATATGAGGGGTTCTCCCCAGTGACACATACTCGAAAAGCGTGAAAGGTAATGGTAAGTGCTCTTCCTGCGGTACGTAGGCGGTGATCCTAGCGTAGTCTCTCAGACCGTAACTAAGCAGACCCTTCCCACCAACTTCAATCTCCCCCTCGTACCCACCAACAATCCTCGACAATATCTTCAGTAGTGTTGATTTACCGCTACCGTTAGGACCTAAGACCGCCACTACCTCTCCCTTACACATCCTTAGGCTCACGTCACGCAGGACGTATGGGGATCGCGGGCCATATCTAAAACTCAGTCTTCTGACAGACACAATCACTTCATCACCCATGCCTCAGCCCCCTGCTTAAGATCACGATGAGTATCGGAACGCTCGCAAGCGATGTAACTATGTTCAGCGGAATCTCTGAAGGGCTTACAGTTCTAGCCATGTCGTCACTAATCAGCAACAAGATACTCCCTATCAAGCATGATACTGGCATAGCCTTCCTGCTGTCCGCACCGACTAAACCTCTAGCTATGTGTGGCGATATGAGGCCAACCCAACTAACTATCCCGGAGACCGAGGTGACTGCAGAGACGCTCAACACAACCAGAGATATAGAGAGGGTCCTGACGGTAAGGGGATCTATCCCAAGACTCTTCGACAGTTCATCTCCGAGTGAGAGGACGTTGATCCTCCAGGAAAGCATGAGAAGAACTGTGATCGACGTCAGTATCAGAGGGGATGTCCAGGTCAGCTCGTGAGACGTTACAGAAGCGAAGGAGCCCATAGTCCAGAAGACTATCTGCGGTAGTTTATTGTAGGGGTCAGCCATGTACTTCAGGTAACCCACCCCAGCGCTGAAGAGCGCTGAGACCGCTATCCCAGCAAGAACTAGCCTCAGCACCTCATCCCCATATCTCATCAGCCTGCTGGTAGCTAGTGTGAAGGCTAGGGAGGCTGTAGCGAAGGTGAAGGAGAGCATCTGGACGCTGAGGATTGGTTGAGAGAGCAGGATCCCGAGCGCGGCTCCGAAAGCAGCGCCTTGAGAGACCCCCAGAATGTCGGGGGACGCTAAGGGATTTCTAAAGATTGCTTGCATTACAGCGCCGGCGACTCCCAGGCTGAACCCGGCTACGGTGGCGAAGAACACTCGAGAGGCTCTTAGAGGAATAACTACACTGGCTAGGCCGTCCCACCTAATTAAATCCTGAAGCGGGATCTGAAGCCTTCCGATAAAAAGAATTGACGTTAAGATAAGAAGGGAGTCAGCGATTAGCAGGCAGATCACAACAGACCTGAATCCAAGTGCCCTCAGCCCAGCCACTTGATTCCCTCCAGATCGCGGGACGCCATCTCCTCAGCATCGGCTGGGTTGAGTTCGTACACCTTCGCGTAGAAGTCTACTGTAATATTTCTCACACTGACATCTGCAAACCTATCTGGATGGATTGCCTTAGCCATGTAGATGAGGCATAACGTCCACTTAGGCCCTGGCATGTCCCAAGAATATGGGCCTCCAGGTATGGGGTACACCCTGCCATCCCTGACCGCCGCCACGTTACGCCACTCACTGCTACTGAGTACCTGCCTCACGTAGTCGACTGGCGAGGGGTCGTTGCTGTAGGTAGCGATGAACAGTACATTCGGGTTCCAGGTAATAATCTGCTCCAGACTCACCGGCTGGGCACTGCTACCCGGCAACTCCTTATTTACGGACTTACCCCCAGCCATCTCGACCAGCACACTCTGAAGGTATCCTGCAGGAGGCGCCTTCACGACCTTATCCCTAACAGCGTCGTAATATATGAAGAGAGTGGTCGGCTTAACCGTCAAGCCCTCCAGCTTACCCTCGACCAGCCTAGTCATGTTCCTAAAGAAATTGGTGAGTTCCGTTGCTCGAACCTCTTCCCCGAAGACCTTACCAAGCGTGGATACCGCCATGTAGAACTGATCAGGGGTCTCAACGTCAACGTAGATCACTCTTAGTCCTGCCTCTTCATACACCCGTCCTTGACTCATGAATGAGGATTTCAGTACGATTAAATCCGGCCTAAGTTTGAGGAGCTCCTCCGCACTGGGGAAGCCGCTGAACAGCGTTTTTGTGCTTAAGTCAGGATCCCTTAACCTCAATACTGGATTTTCAGTAGAACTACTGTCAAGAGCCACGGTCTTGCGGGGCGCAGTAGCGAACATGTAAGCCGCCTCAATCAAGTATCTGGAGCCCTTCCCAACTATAGCCACCTTCTCAGGAGGCTTGCTAAGCACCACAGTCCTGTTCAACGCGTCAACAATGATTACGGGCTCTAACGAGGTGGACGGCCCTCCGGTCTGGGGCGACGTCCGCTCGGAGGTGCTGGCACTAGGGGATGTGTATTGAATGCTCGGTTGGCTGACGATCATGTAGGCAGTTAACCCAGCCATCAGGACAAGTACAAACATTGACATTAGTACAGCGCGGTTCATAGGCACTCCACACCTCGTTGCCTGCATATTAAACCATGCGATAACACTTAAAAGCGCCAGCCACTGAACAACGTTTGCTCACTAAACCACGGCTCCTAGGCCGGCCTCAGCCGACATCATCACGTGACGTATATATGACTTGAGCCCCATATACTACGTAGGGTGTTACAGTGTTAACTCACTCGGGGGCAACGGTGGCTGATGCCTTAACGAGGATGAGGGATGGATTACTGCTGATATTCATCGCCTGGATCCTGCTAGGTGCTGGCATAATGTCTATATTCATGGGGATGTTCGCAACACTTGCTCTAGGGGGGACTCATTATCGGTGGCGTGTTGTCACTCACCGGCGCTGTGCTGGCTCTCGTAGGCTTCTACAGCAAGTTTGTTCCGGGCGCCGGCGATCTGGCCCGCGCAAACCCTGAATTCGCTACATCCTCTACACTCATTAAAGTAGAGTACATATGGGGGTTGATTCTAATCATGGTTGGCGTGGTGCTCACAATAATCCTAGTAGGTGTGTTCCTAATACTGGCTGGAGTGGTTCTTATGGTGCTGGGCTACGTCGGCGTGATAATAATGTGTTTTAAGCTGAACGATGCATACAGTAACACACTCTACATAGTCGCTGGCATACTTTTCATCATAGCCATATTCATACCCGTGCTCGGCGCGATATCCTGGATACTGCTCTACGCAGCGATGGGCGATACAATCAACAAAGTGCGTACGTCACTTCCGCAACAGCAACCACCGCTCTGACCAGGTGCCTCCGTAAGGACACCAAAGGAGAGCCCCTCAAGGATAGGAAGGAGGTCAGCGTGTAGCAACGCTTAGAAGTGAATGTCAATCCAGAACAACGTCTCGGCCAATCCTCTGGAGAGGAGTCGGTAGAGGAGGTAGGAAATGAACACGGAAGCGATGGAGATTAACATCACGTGAGTGTGGGTCAAGACCCCAGTAATGATGAGGAAGAACGTAGCGAAGACGCTTAAGCAGGTAATTGAAATTAATAGAAACATCGGCAACAGGAGCACCTGCGAGATGGGGTCCGCTATCGGCAGGCCGCCACGCTGATATATCTCAGTCACGGGCTCGTGGTGCCTAGCCCTCCTGACAAGCAACGCCGCCATGAAAAGGGTGGTGAAGACGGACAGGGTGAGGACAGGCAACATAACCAGAGGCGTTGCCAACACTGTAGGATTGAGGCTAAGCGAGGCTACGAAGCCGGCCACAGCCGTCATGCCCGCTAGATAAGCTACGGTATACTTTAACATCAGGAGCCTGCTGAAGTACCTTAAGTCAGGCATGTAGACTCTGACTATCCACAGACACTTAAGATCGTTGACCAGCAACTCCCTGAGGAAGTTGCTGTGGATCAGCAACGCGACCATAAACAAAAACATCGTAAGGTAGGGCTGACCTGTAATAGGATCCACACCCTGGTTCATGAGGACACTCCTAGCTAGAAAACCTCCTGCGAGAAGCCCTATGAAAATCGGCACGTACCTCCTCACAAGCAAGCGGGGGTTATAGACGGTGAACTCCAGCACGACACGCCTTAAAGCATCGGTCGGGGATGACCAGCTGGTGAGGGCATCCCTTCTCAATAACTTCCTAAGCTCACTCGACAGCCTGGCCTCGTAAGCGTCCCTGAAGCTCATGAAGTCACTCACGTCAAGTCGCCTGCCGAGCGTAGAGGCAGTGAGTAGAGTGACCAGAAGTGCTGAAGCGAGGTAGATCAAGAAACTTAAGTAGCTGAATGACTCGTAAAGGCTTAGAGTGAGGATGTAGGGACCCTTGACCGGATAGCTCAGAAAGGGCGAGACCGTTGGCCGACCGTTTGAGTAGGAGATGAACAGCGTGTGAGTGAACCCGACGAGCAGGTAGGTCTGAGCAACTACTATCACCTTACCCGCGTGGCCTGACCTACGCAGAATTCTCGAAACCGTGAAGAACAGCGGATCAATCACCAGTAACACATACGTGAATCCGTAGATCACAAGAAAGGCAAACCACGGGATTAGGAATGAAAAAACCGCCCACAGGGCTGTGAGTGAGATTACGATGAATGCAGTGGATCCGATAAGCATGCCGACATATATCTCCCAAGCATGGAGTGGTTGGTAGAGCAGGAACTCCAAGTCAGGCGGTATGCTCATCACGTTCTTACGAATGAAGTACTGAACGAAGGAGTAGACGAGGAAGAGGGCTGATAAGATGTCTCCAGCTAAGCTTAACAACCAATTGTCGGGAGGACGGGGGTCAAACCAGGCTGGACCAGTGGAGTTCACATAGTCTCTGTAAGCCAGGTAGAGTATGTTGAGGAACATAAGGACGTAAAAAATCATTGCAACAACGAATCCCGGCTTCTTGTAAAGCCTTCCCGGCCTGAACTGCCTCCAGAGGGACTTGAATTGATTAACAAACACAATCCTAGTTACTCCCAGAACCCCCCTCAACATCCCTCCCCAAGACCTTCATGTAGACTTCCTCGAACCTGGCCCTCTCACCAACCAGCCTGAGTATTGACTCCATGCTACCCTCGGCGATTAGCCTACCCTTATCTATTATCCCCACCTCCGAGCAAACGCCCTCGATGAGCGAAAGCATGTGACTGGAGATCAGGAAAGAGACTTCCTCCTCAGTGGCCAGCTTCCTTACTACCCTCTTGAACATCACCTGAGTATCTATCTCTATGTTTGTTAACGGCTCGTCCATGACTACAACCCGCGGTCTGGCAATCAGAGACGACACTATCGCGGTCTTCTGGAGGCCGCCGCGCGACAGGGTTCTTATGGGCTTCTTAATCTCGTCCACCATGTTAAAGACATCTACATAATACTTAACATAATCCTCAACCTCTGCCCTCCTGAAGCCGCGGAGGGCTGCAACATAGTACATGAACTCAAGGGGGGTTAGGAAGCTAGGGAGGTTCGGGTAGTCTGGAACATAGCCAACCCTCCTCAAGGCCTCGACTCTGTCCGCCTGGATGTCGAACCCTTCGATGAGGACCCTCCCCGAGTCGGGCTTGAGGAGACCCACAACCATCCTGAGTGTAGTGGTCTTCCCAGCACCGTTCGGCCCGACCAGGCAGTAGATGTCGCCGGCGTCAAGGCTGAATGAAAGGTGATTGACAGCTACAAGATCCCCGAACCTCTTCACCAAACCCTCGGCAACTACCACCTTAGAAGACATGCCTACCACTCAACCAAATCCGTAGCAAGCTCTCAAACACACTAAGTATTCTCCTTTACAATCAGTTTAATAAATCTAAACACATCACAAAGACTGACGATGTCAGGTGGCTGAGGAGACTTCCCGAGGTTGACCTCCTCCCCGGCCCAAAGAGCAGAGTAAGGGTTCCTGATTGTAATTGACGCGCAGGCTCTGCATGCAGGGCTACTGCCCCTATCATTAAAGGCCTCTTCAAGACCCCCACCGCAGTACTATCCTAGACAGCCCTCATGGGAAGCTACCTCCGAGGGTGTTTAAAGCAGTTGTTGATTTAGATGTTTTGGGTGTGCATTACGATCTGCTACGTTGTTCGCTTTGTTTCGACCGCTAGAAAGCGAGGGAAAACTTTGGTTGCTTCCCGCGTCATTTCATGCCTCGTTAACAGGGGTTACGTCGTAGGGGTTGTGAAGCATTCTCACCGCAACGTGGACTTAGCCAGTAAGGACAGCAACAGATATTTGAGAGCTGGAGCAGACGTGGTTGTGATCTCATCAAGTCTTCTGGGCGCTGTACTTTACAGCAAGTGGGTCGACGATCTCGAAAGCGTTCTAAAGTTCTTGAGCACACCTATAGTGATTACAGAGGGCTTCAAGGAATCAAGTACGGGTGACGCAATAGCGGTGTTAAGCGATGATAAGGAGTTTGAAGCGCTAAGCAAGACTGTGCATGGCAACCTCATTGCTGTAGTATTGAATGGTGAAGGGGTGGAAAGTTCTATCAATAGACCCATCAAAGTGTTTAGGATGAATGATGTGGAACGCCTGGCGGACCTAATTGAAGAAAAGGCGCTCGATTACATAGAGTCTCAAACACCTAGAATCAACTGCAAGCACTGCGGTTACGAATCCTGTAGGGCGTTCGCTAAAGCCTACGCCGCAGGTAAGACGGCATGGTGTCCCGTGAGATCTGACGTAAGCCTCCTGATAGACAACAGGCCTGTGAGTATGAAGCCCTTCGTCAAGAACATCATCAGGTCAACAGTGGAGGGTCTCGTAGGTTCCCTGAAGGGGGTCAGCCCTAACGCGAGGAGGATTACGATTGAAATCAACCGCGTCTAGAGGTTACGACCTCGCCCACTACGCAAACGACGTGGCTTCTCAACTATAGGTTCTTGGCCAACCCTGTTGAGTCCATGACTAACAGTCCATCTTCGAGCGACGACCAGTTTTAATAATGCTGATGTATCTAGGTTTACGGAGGAGGGGCTGGACCTAAGTGTTCAGTTCAGGTAGAAAGTTACTAATCGGCATGATCCACCTTCCGAGGTTGCCAAGCACTTCAATCAGATGTGAGACTGACGTAAGTTCGATGCTCGAAACCGCCGTTAGGGAAGCAACAACCCTTATTGGGGAGGGTTTTGACGCGGTGCTGGTTGAGAACTTCGGCGACAGTCCGTACCTTAAGAGGGTTGAGGATCCGCTCACCATAGCGTTCATGACCGTGGTCGTCAGGGAGGTGGTAAGAAGTGTCAACGCCCCTGTTGGAATTAACCTTCTGAGGAATTCAGGGCTTGAGGCATATTCAATAGCTGTTGCCTCAGGAGCTAAGTTCATAAGAGTCAACGCACTCGTTGAGACGCTGATCACCGACTCCGGCATTATAGAACCTGAAGCCCCCAGGATGAGGGGTGTGAGGCTAAACTACCCTGGAGTCAAGGTATTCGCTGACGTGGTGAGCAAGCACGCGGCAAGCCTTACATACACTCAGAGACACGCTCAAATCAAACACACCACGGCAACGGATTCGCATGAAAGGGTGCTAGAGTCCCTGATCCTGGATCTCGCGGAGAGGGGAGGTGCTGACGCAGTGGTAGTAACTGGGCTCAGAACGGGAGCTGAACCTGATGAACGCACTTTGAAGGAGGTCAGGGAATACTCCAAGATACCAGTTCTGGTAGGTAGTGGCTTAAACCCTCGAAACGCTGAGAAACTTCTGAGGCACGCAGATGGAGCTATAGTGGGCTCATATGTCAGAGTGGATGGCAGGGCTGGAAACCCACTAAGTATTGAGAGGGTACGTGAACTGGTTAAAGCGGTCAGATCCCTCGAGTGACCTCCGCAGAGTCTCTAAACCCACTATGTACACAGATATGAGCACTACAGTTCTCAAGTAGCATGTCAGCGGTGGCAACAGACCATCATGCCTACCTCACAGGCTCCCACCACACACTATGTACTGCCTATAATGCCGGTGGGATTGATTAAGTCTCAAGGATTTTCTTAAGGGTCTTCAGATCTATCCTGCACCCCGTCACCACCAGAACCACCCTCTTACCTCTGTAGGCAGTGGGATCCCTTAAATATGCCGCTATAGGGAGCGCTGCTGAACCTTCAATCAGCATATGGTGTTTCTCAAGCATTAGTTTTATTGTGCCAGCTATCTCCGCCTCAGATGTGAGGACGAAGTCATCCACGTACCTCTTGCAGAGATCAAACGTTATGGAGTTCTCTTCAACCCCTCCCGCAACCCCGTCAGCTAGTGTGGGCTTCGACTCCACGCTCAATATCCTGTCAGCCCTCAGCGAGTGATACATCACTGCGGAATTCTCGGGCTGTACACCGACAACCCTAACATCGGGGATCACGTTCTTCAGGTAGGTTGCAATACCCGAAACCAGCCCCCCACCCCCTACAGGCACGAGCACTACATCAAAGACCTTGAGCTGCCTGACTAGCTCAACTCCGACAGTGCCCTGGCCTGCAACCACTTTAACGTCATTGTAGGGTGGGACGTAGGTAGCTCCGCATGATTCAGCATACCTCCTTGCGTAAGTCTCAGTCTCCACGGAGTCTCTGCCGTAGAACCTAATGTCGACCTCATACAGCATTATGTCCTGAATCTTGGCCGGAGACGCGTTCTCTGGAAGGAAGACAAGCCCCTTCAGACCCAGCAATTTGGTAGCATAGGCGAAAGCTACACCGTGATTCCCGCTGGACGCGGTCACGAAGAACTCGCCACAGTTGTTGCAGGATAGTAGCTTATTGAAGACGCCTCGAGATTTGAAGGAACCGCTCACTTGAAGGTTCTCCAGCTTAAGGTAGATCTGAGCACCACCTAACCTGCTTAAGAAAGGCGAGTACTCCAGAGGCGTCTCCCTAACATAGCCCCTTATCCTCCCCTCAGCCTCTAGAATCTCCTTAAACAGATCTATACGAGCCACCGGTAATCTATAGTGAGTGTGAGGTAAAAGACTTATTTACTGAGTTTCGCCCTATATGTGGGATCTCAAATGCGTCCTAGATTCTACGGGGTGATAACCCCTTTCATCACACCGTTCAGAGAGGACTTCGCGCTTGACCTAGAGGGAGCTCGCTGGCTAGTCAGATACCAAGTCGAGCGTGGAGTTCACGGAATATTTCCGAATAGCACCACTGGGGAGTTCGTACACCTTACTCGTGAGGAAGCAGTGACGTTGACTGAAGTTGTCTTAGAGGAGGCAGGTGATAGGGTGTGGGTGCTACCTGGGATCAGCGCCAACGCGACTGACGACAGCATCTCCTTAGGTAAGAGGTTCGCCGACATGGGGGCTTCAGGAGTTATAGTCACGCCCCCCTTCTTCTTTAAAGTCTCGGGAGATAGACTGAGACTTCACTTCACCACCATAGCTGAGAAACTCGAGCTTCCCATCATAATCTACAACATCCCCGCTACCACAGGGATCAACATACCTGTCCAGCTGTATGTGGAGCTTGCAAGAGAGTACAGTAATGTGGTCGGGGCCAAGATCACTTTTGACAACTTTACATATCTCAGGAATCTTATACAGGAAGTCAAGAGCATCAGGAAGGACTTCACGATCCTAACAGGGCTGGATGACATGCTACTCCCAACCCTAATGATGGGCGGGGACGGAGGTATCATGGCGCTAGCGAACGCAACCCCGCAGATCCACCGCGCGGCTTACGACGCGTGGGAGGCTGGAGATCTACGTAGGGCATATGAAGAGTGGAGGAAGATATTGCAACTCGTCAGAGTCTACGACTATTCATCAACTTACCCCACCGCCGTGAAGACTCTCCTAAAAACAATCGGTGCGCCCATCAAACCATACGTAAGACGCCCACTAACCCCGGAGCCTCCGGAGGTCGAGGAAAGGATCAAACAGGTGGTGAAGGAACTGGGTTTGTCTTTCAATCCAATGAACCCCGACGAGGAAAGATAGATTCTGAAGCCCTATGAAACTATTTCATGCAGGTTTAGGTGCTGTTCGTGTTTTATTTATTGGTGAGGCTGGCTTTGTATGCAGGCATGTGGTACAGTCCAAGGAGAGCCAGTTGAAGGTAAGTCGGAGGTGTGGGGCTGCGGTTCATGACCATCCTGCTTAGGGTGGTGGTAACCAACATTGCATGCAATGGAGCCCCAAACCCAATGGCGAATCACTCATGAAAACCAAGAACCACAGTAGGCGGGGGATTATTTTAAACATAATATCTTTAACTGAGACTAGTGTGTTAGGGAGTGGGGGAGTGGTTGAGTTGTTGTTGACACATGTGAGTGACTTGCATATAGGGGCTTTCAGCAACACGTCACTCTTCAAAGCACCGTTAAATGCCTTCGGAAAGATAGCTGAGTTCGCACTTCATGAAAAGACGGAGTACTTGGTTGTTGCAGGCGATTTCTTCGAAAAGCCGGAGTTCAGGGACTTCCCCACACTGCTTGGAGTGCTGAAGATTTTACGCGAGCTTAAAGAGAGGGGGAGTGTTAAGGTAGTTGTTGGCCCGGGCAGTCACGACCGGAGCTACAGATCCGTCAGCACGTTGGAGGTTCTAAGAGAGGCTGGACTCCTACATATTCCAGAGCACGAGGAGACCGGAGAGTATCTCGTACTTAAACCTCTTGAGGTGGGCGGCGTGACTTTCTACGCGCTCCCAGGATTAAACAACAATAGGGAGGTAGAGTATGTCCGTAGCGGCAGAGTCAGGCTTGAGAGGCTAGAGGAAGTGAAAGGACCTGTTGTGCTGATAGCGCATACCAACGTGAGGTTCGAAGGCTACAATCCAGCAGACTACAGCAACAGATACGGGGAACTAACCCTACTCCCTGACGACTGGTTCAGAAGACTCCGCGATAAAGTCAATTACATCGCTCTGGGCCACGTGCATTTCCCCGTACCAGTATTTCATGAGGGCCATCATAGGATGGTCTACGCTGGGGCGCCGGTAGGCAGGGACAAGGCAGACCTGAGGGAGACCCTCCAACTTAGAAGGAATGGCTTCAACCGCAGAGCAGTGCTAGTCGATCTCTCAGATGACCCTCCGAGATGTAGGAGTATTTGGGACGACTTTGGTGTGGAGATCGACGAGATCGACCTGGACTACAAGGGGTTGCAGGAACTGGGAGAAGCTATTAAGTCAAGAGTCTCAGCCATGAGAGGGATCTTCAAGGCGTTGCTTGTCGAGCTACGTGGAGTCAATCCCGTGATCAGAGGCAGGGTACTCCACGAGCTTAGAGTACTGGAGCTAACTCTAGGGACGCTCATTTACACAGACATTAGGGAGGTGGAGGTGATGCTGAAATCTCCGATAATCTCAAGTGTAGTCACTAGGCTCTCAAAGGATATTCAGGAACTTAAGAAGGAGATAGCGCTGGACATAATCAAGAAATATAGACTCAACACAAGCGTTGAAAAGCTGCTGGAGCTCTTGGAGACCCTCGGCGAGGACGATGAGCCGGAGAAAATCTATGAGAAAATAAAGCCTATCCTGGAGGAGATGGTGAGGTGAACGTAACCGCAAACCCGCTCATCAACGCCTTCAGGGAGGTCCTGAAGGATGTTGAAATGGACTATAGGGAGAGCTCACATGATTCAACATCACAACTGGAGTGGGAGATCTACAGGAGAGCCTACAGGTTGATCGAACTCAACAAGACCGACACTACTAGGAAGGACATTCTATTCATTGACTCGGGCTTCAGAACTTACGAGACCGATGTGTGTAACGTGACTTACATACAGCTGGGGGGTCTCTACAGGGATGTGGAAGGGAACCTCAAGCCGATGGTGAGAGGAAGGGACGCCCTAATCTTAAGCGTCTCAAGAGTCAGGTCAGGCGATGGGTACGATGTGAGGGCCAGAGTGAAGGGCATAGACTCCAGAGTGCTCCTCGGCAGACCTGATGAAGAATTCGTGGCCGGGCAGGAACTCACCAGGCTGATCAGGAAGATTCGTCCAAGGATTTCTAAGGACTACCGTGCTTACAGACGGTTCTCCAGGTACCTGACAGCGTTGATCGAACTTTCCTACGCTCTGAAGCTTTATGACGTGTTGAGGCAGGAGCGATCGCTGAACCCCCTCATAGTCATCGACGGAACCCTCATGAGGTGGTTTGCCGTCAGGCGGCGGGGCGGCACAGTCGATGGAGTGGATGTGCTGACCGCTCTAACAGGGCTGGACGAGACTACGGTTCTCAAGTACCTTACGAACGTCGTGGGACTGAGCAAGTCAAGTAAGACAACGAATCTCCTGCGCGTCAGGAAGCTCGTCAGGGAGAAGGGGTATGACGAGCTGAGTGAGGTCTACGGGATATTTGACTGGAATGGACTTAGGGAGGCGGTCGATCTAATGGGTGACCGCGATGTAGACGAAGGGGTTGAGGGAACTCTGAAGGAGCATGTGAGGATCTACAACAGGATGGTATATCATGTTAGAGGGGTTTGGGCCGTTAGAGCCCCCGTTGTGACGGTGGGCCTCAATGTCTACATGGTGGACGTGCATAGCATGAAGCCCGTCATAGACTTCAACAGTGACTCGCTTATCGTGGATAAAGATGCATTAAACAATGTTAACGAGAGGCTGGCTGAGGCAATACCCTCAGTGTTCGCTTTCAGATCTAGGCTCGTAGGGGTACCGCCGTACGGCTTCATGGAGGTTGATCAGGCGGTGAGGGTGGGTGGCGATGAGGCAAGAGCGATCGACGTAGCCTTTATCAAGGCGATCAGCGAGTCAGGGGGAACGGACGTCGCGTGGGCATTCGCTCTGATAAGTAGCTCTGTCTTACGGAGGTATGGTTACAGATGGGGGGTGTGACTAACGTGGAGGTAGGTCGTGTCACGTCCTGGGGTAGAGAGGGTGTTGAGGTTTCGTTCACAAGCGAGGAAGTTAACGTGAAACTTGGAGATCTACTGTACGTTGAACTTGCAGACAGGGTAGTGGTTCTGGAGGTAGTGAGTCATAGGGGAGGCGTGCCGACTCATCCGGCATCGCTGGCTGTGAGCACTCTAGTGGAGAGCGACATACTCCGTAGCACCTCGAAGGTAATGTCGGTTATCACTTCACCTGTCTTTGAGGTCAGGCGGGGGAGCGGGAGGGCTATCGTGACGAGACCCCAGAGCCCGCCTCCGCTGGACTCCGCAGTCCGTCTGATAACGCGTGGCGACGGTGTGAGTGACCGTATAATGAGGGATCTAAATGAGGGCATAACACCGTCCGACTCCGGTGTTGGCATAGCATGGCTCAGGTCCGGTAGCGCTCAATATGAAGAGTTGAGGAAGGTGAGGTACTTCCCTGAGGCATGCCTGAGGCTGGATCTAGCTAAGACCATACCTAAGCACGTACTGCTGGTTGGTGCGACCGGGAGCGGTAAGACCACGAGCGTCATGGGCATGGTCCTCACCTGGTTCCTGGAGGGGGAGGGAGGGCTCGCGTGGCTGGTCATAGATAGGCATGGCGAGTACAGCAGGGCCGAGTTCATGGACGCGGTTAGGACGGCTGCCCGATTGAACTCGGGTAGGCTCCGTAACTCCGCTAACCTAAGTATCCTCAGGCTGGAGCCGAACGCCACGCGGCCGGGAGATCCCAACACGTACGTGGGTGGACTGAAGGCCTCCTCAGTGAACGCTAACGACGTCCTGTACTCCATGGAATTATGGGAAACGGAGCACTCAGAACTCAGCGAGTCCCTTACCATACTTCAAGAGTTTCTGAGACTCTCAGAGTGCCCGGAGGAGGAATTCAGCACCGGCGGTAGGGAGCAGTGTTTACCGAAGAACGTCGTCAATCTATTCTTCCACGGCCCGGATGAACCGAACGTCAATACACTAGCACTCCTCGCGTTGGTGGTCGATAACGTGATCAGGTACGACCACAAGGAAAAGAGTGAGGGGAGGATCAGCGGTAAGACGTTCTATGACGTCTTCAAGGAAGCCGGGATATACGTGAACAAACTGAGGGCTTACAGGAGGAAGGTACTCTACGCGTTAGGACTAACGACGCGGATCGAGAAGATTGAGGGCTGGTCGGGGAACACGGTTGTGCGTGTTCTCGACGACTCCCATAGCGTGATTAAGCTACCCGCATTCATGAAGGAGGCATCGAAGGTCGCGGCGTTCTTAGGCGCCCTGGTCAAGGCAGCGGGCTCCACGACCTCCTATAGGTGGAGGGTTGCTGGAGGTCATGCGGAGTATACCACCGCTGAGGAGGGGATCGACGCGTCCAGCATATTACTGGATCTTGATAAGGGAGGTCTGATGGTGTTGGACGTGTCTAAGGTGCCACCGCACGTGGCCGACATAATCGCCATGAGTATCTTACGGAATCTCTTCACTGCCAGGCTCATGGAGGGTGTAGAGGCCTGCGTGGGTAAATCGGTGGTTTCCGTCGTGTCTGAGGAGGCCCCCCTCTACCTATCGCCTGACAGGGTTAAGTCACCCTACAACATATTCGCGAGGATTGCTAGGGAGGGGAGGAAGTTCGGCATAGGGCTGGTGGCAGTTGCCCAGCTGGCTTCAATGATTGACCGCCAGATACTCGCTAACTTCAATACGATAGTGGCGTTGAGAACTAAGAATCTCCAGGACATCAGCTACCTGACGTCGATAGGCGTGCCGGGAGAGGCGCTCATATCGTTGGGGGACCGTGAGGGATTTCTCTACACACCTGATTTGAGGGTCAGGGAACCTATACCAGTCTACATACCGTCGTACTATGACCCGGAGGTCAAGGAGCGCTTGAGCAGGCTCCTTGAAGAAAGAATGAATGCGGAGACCGGAGTCCGTAGGGCCGCCTCGAAGCTGGCCGAACGCTTTGGTGGTGTGAAATGAGAGTGCTTGGAATCAGACTCGTTAACGTGAGGACTTACAGGGACAGCACTATAGTCATCCCTTATAGTGGGGTGACGATCATCCACGGAGAAAACGGGTCCGGCAAGACATCAATATTCATGGCACTTCAATATGCGTTCTTCGGATCAGCAAGGAAGTACGGCGGGAGGAGTGTGTTCCGGGGCTTCAGCGACCCTACAGTTAACGACCTACTGAGGACCGGCACTGCGAGGGGGTATGTGAGGGTTCTGTTTGAGCAGGCTGGTAAGGTATACCTGCTTGAGAGGACGCTCTCATCGACAGGTCAGTTCGGCGGCTACTTAGTTGAGTGCAGCTTCACGGAGGAAGTCGTCAAGTGTCCTGCCCAAAGGATACCGCTAAACACTGAGGCACTTAACCAGAGAATCCTGAGTGTGCTGGGCCTGGCAGACATTAAGGGCCCGAGAGACCTCTTCACGAGTACTGTATACGTGCCGCAGTTCAACATTCACGAGATACTTACCCTCAGCAACGAGGAAAGGAGAGAATTGCTGAATGCCGCCTTCAGCTTAGGCGAGTACACGAGGGTCTACAAGAACATGGAGAGGCTCGCAGGCTCTGGGGACGTGAGCAAGCCGCGGAGAGACTCAGTAATAGGTAGCGAGATATATGTACAGAAGCAGAAAGTCGAGGAACTTAGGAGACGCTACGACAAGCTCGACTCGAAGTCCAAGATGCAGAGAGTTAAAGAGTTGGATGAGGAGATACCTGAGATCGAGAAGAGGCTGAAGGCCGTTGAAGCAGAGATGCAGGGGCTGAACGAAAAAATAAAGAAGCTGAATGAGGAAAGCGTAGGAATTAAATATGAGCTGAACAACCTTGAGAGTGTTGAGAAACTCCATGATGAGCTCCTCAAGAATAAGAAATCGTATGAGAAGGAACTGAATGAATTCTGCAGTAATGTGATGAGGATCTTAGAGCTGGAGGGGCCCTGCATTACAGTTTCAGATTTGCTGAAGGCGGTGGAGGATGCAAGAAGCGAGATGAAGAAACGGTTAAGCGAGATAGAGGACGGAATCACCTCACTCAGAAAGAAGCTCAACCTGCTGAGGGACGAGAAAAGCAAGCGGGAGAGCGAGAAAAGCCAGCTAGCACGTGAGGAGGGTGAGCTGACGGGACACATCAACTCCCTAAGAGAGTCTCTGAGGACGAAGGAGGAGGAGTATGAGGGGGTGAGGGAGCTGGTGTCCCGTGGCGTCTGCCCCAAGTGTAGACAGAAGATAATGCATGAACATGGCGTGAGGTTAGTGAAGGAGGTTGAGGAGAGTATTAAGAACCTTAACAATGACATAGAGAGCCTGACCCAGGAGCTCGAGGAAGTGAGAGGCAAACTCAGCAGAACGGAAGAGCTCCTGAAGCAGACTGAAGAGGAGATTGCGACTCTTCAAAAGGAACTGGATTCCTTGGAAGATGAAAAGAGCCTATTGAATGAAAAGCTGAACAACTTAAGCGAGTTCAGTTCCAGGCTTAAGTATCTCCATAATGAGGTGGTTAAAGTTGAGGAGCAGCTCAGGGGATTGCCGGACGTAGCTAAAAGGAGGGAGGAAATCCAAAGGAGGGAGGAAATCCTGAAAGATGAGATTGGGGAGCTTAATGCAGAGCTCGAGTCCCTGGAGGTTGAGAAGGAGAAATTAGTTAGGGAGAAGGCAGAGAAGGAAGCTGAGAGGAAGCGGTGCGAGGACGATATCAAAGAGGCTGAGGAGATCTCCGTAAAGCTTGATACTGAGGAGAGCAGGCTTGAAACCCTGACGAAGCTGTACAGCTTCGTCGGTAGCAGGTTGGGGGATATTGTCAGGACGTTCGAGAGTACGATAAAGAATCACCTCCTCGATGCGTTCAAGACGAAATTAAGGGAATACTACGACGTGATCTTCGGGGTCCAGGGGTTTGAGGTTGACGTGGACAGTGATTTCAGGCCCGCTCTCAAGGACGCTGAGGGGCGGGAGCTAACACAGCCTAGCGGAGCTCAAATCACTGCACTGGCCCTCGCCTACAGACTCGCGCTGAATAATGTTGTGCGATCCGTCAACAAAAAACTTGAGGATGCGCCGCTAATCCTCGACGAACCTACACTAGGGTTCGACAGCGAACACGTTACATATCTAGCTGAACTCCTGGAAGGTCTGAAAGGATTAAGAAACGGTGGTGTCCAGGTGATAGTCGTGACGCACGCGGAGGAACTCCTCAACGCAGGGGACTGTAGAATAAGGCTAAAAACCAAGCCAGAACGCCCAGCGCCGAATGCTGAAGTCTCTGAGATAGAGTGCATGGACTCAGGAATTGAGGGACTGCCATATCAGGACTACCAAGCATTAGTAAGGACAATCCTAATGAGCTAGGCTCAGACAGAAGAACCCCCTCCGAAACATGTGATGGAGTGGACTCAATTGAAAATCGCCTGCCTGTGGAATACGGCTTAATTCAACCCTGGCGTTAGATAATGTGATTTATATGTAGCGCAGAGGATTGAAATATTGGGTGTCTAAATTTGAGGAACTTACTATTAGTTGTAATAATCCTAGTTGCTATGAGCGCGGTGGTTGGAGCCGCCCTCCACTTGATGGGACCTACCGCACCGGCAACGCCAATCACAACACCCCTGCCCAGCACAACGGTGCCAACATCCACACCGACTGCAACCATCTCCACAACTACTACGCCCGTAAAGCCCACCCCCACAACTACGCAGGCAACCCAACCTTCAGGGTTAACCAAACCTATAATCACAGACGTGGTTCCCATGGGGTTTGTGCTCGTGGATGGGGAGGTTTACTGGAGGGTGAAGGTCCTTGGCACGGTAGATCTGCGGGATAAAATTGAGATTAACGGGGTCTATGCTTTTTGGTTTGGGCGTTTTAAAGTAACGCTCCCGGACGGTAGAGAACAGACGAGGCTCTTCATGCCAGGTGATTATGTCAACATAGTAAGAGACTTCAGATACATTCGGGAGGAAATGACCTTAGATGTTTACATACCTACCAACTGGTATGAGAACCCTTGTCTTGAGGGGACGTACAGGTTCGTAGTCTGGTTGCAGGGACCGTACGAGAACCGCTCACTACTCTTTGATAAGAGCTTTGTCTACAAGATGAACCTCAAAGCAAACATCTCCCCCACAGAATTGAGGTCTTGGAGCGAGAACCTAAAGCTTTCCCTCACCAACACTGGAGACGTGCCGTTAATCCTGCAGGGCGTTGGCATAGAGCGAACCGGCACCGGAACTGTTGTGGGGTGGGTGCTCGTCCCTGAAGAGATCATAATGCCAAACGAGTCAAAGGAGTTAACAGCGCCGGTCCAGATACTTAATGACTTTAGGGAGGAGTTTAAAGGTAAAACAATCACAGTGGACTTCGTACTGAATGTCGTAGCAGCCCCACAAAGGTACGCGATAACTGCAGACGTGAGGTTCCCAGCAGGTTAATAATATTTTCACCTGATTTCTCGTAGGACGAAAGAGAGGGATTACACCTAGGAAAACGCTTAAGGACTGGCTTGAGTTAGTTGGTGGGTGCAGCTGTGAGGAGTAGTCATGTTGGTAGTTTCCCTCTGGAGCACAGCCTCCAGAACGTCGGGAGGATACTGAAGGACCTCGCAACCCTAGGTATCGATGTTCCCCCATATCCCCAAATGCGGGGCTTCATTGACATCTACGTAAGCCCGCTGATGGAGGTTGGTGTGGTTAGCTTAACGGAGGGCTTCCTGCGCACCGATGTGAATGCGCTAGCAAGCCAAGATCTTAGATCGTTATGCGTGCCTGAGGCTGAGCTTGCTGTCCGCACTGTCAAAGAGTCCGGGCTTAAGTTTAAGGGTTTAAGGGCCCCCGTCACAGGGGTCTTCACCCTAGCTTCTAGGATCTACCTGCGTGCAGGCACTACAGATTTATCATCGACGGCGCTGTCTAGCAAAGATTTACTTAAGGGATTCTTCACCGAGTACGTGTCCCGCTACGTCAGCTACATGAGTTCGATAGGTTTTGACCTCGTGTTCATTGACGAGCCGACACTAGGTCTGATGGTTGGCGCTAGGAGGAACTTATTCAATTATAGGGACGAAGACCTAATCGAGGTTCTCGAGATGGTTGCAAGGGCCGCTGGCGCGGCTGAGGTGGGTGTGCACGTGTGCGGTCGAATTCACAGGAGGATACTCGAACTCCTGACTCAAGTGAAGAAGATAAAGTACCTAAGTTTCGAGTTTCACGACAACCCAGGGAACGTTGAGGTCATAGATAGGCACTTGCTCGAGACTAATGATAAAATCATCTCGCCAGGCATCGTCAGCTCAAGGAGGCCGATCCTTGAGAGCGAGAGTGAGGTGCTGGACCTGCTTAAGAGAATCTATGAGAAGGCTGGGGGTCGGGTGGACTTAGTTTGTGGTGACTGTGGATTCGCTGGCCTGAGGGGCTCGCTGGCCAATCGGGAGGAGGAGTACAGGTTGGCGCTCTCAAAGCTTGGGAGAGTTGTAAGGGCTGTTAAGTCCTTCTGTCAGGCAGGTCTAGACATACTTGGGTCTTGAACCAGTCCTTTTCCATAATTCCGTGTAGACGGCGTTCAGCCTTTCCAGCGCATCGGGACTTAACTCGTTGCGTCTCCCTTCCTTAAGAAGGCTGCCGACCACGGCGTGCGCCTCCTCATATGCGTCTCTCCCACTCCACCTAGACCTCGGAGTTGAGTCCCATACACTTGGCATGTGAACATCTTTCCTCAGGTACTTTCTAGTGTGGGGGTGCGGCAGGAAGCTCCCCCCTTCCTTCAAAACCACACCTTCTATGACATCAAGAGCCACGTCATCAACGCCCACTCCAAAACCTCTTGACAGCCTCTTAACCACCCCACAGACCTCATTGTCAAGGATCAGCTTTTCAAGCGACTGAACGCTCTCGAATTCAAGCATCCCGGGCCCCGAGACCACATCAAACCTTGCAGCGGCTGCTGCCAGCGCTGAATACGCCCCCTCACTCCCTGCCTGATAGTCAACAAGCTTAGCATCACTTAAACCCATGTATGTGTGAGTGGGGAGACCCAACAACCCTGCGAGATCCCTGTATGCCAGAGACACGAGGATCGACTCAGGCGCTACTATGATTGGCGTACCATACCTTGGATGCATGAGCGTTGGCGACCCGCCGTAGATGACTGGAGCCCCTCTGGAGGAGAGCTGAGCCAGGACAAAACCGCTCAGCACTTCAGCATGATGGAGTGTCACCGCCCCCGCCACAGTGACGGGTGCCGTGGCACCCAGACCAGGCATCGAAACTATCTCCGAGGGGACCCCTGCCCTAGCCAGATCGACCACGTTCCTTGAGGTCACCCTACTCCATGAGAGAGGAGGCGAAGGGCAGGCATCGAATATGGTGAAGGGCCTCCTCCACGCGTCCTCCCTAACTGCCTTAAGCATTTCAAGCATGTACGGCAGGTTCTCCACGGTGAACGCTCCAGTAACTATTGGTTTTCTTGAGTACTTCAGTATTGGGTAGAGTCTAACCGCATCCCTTACCTCGATTGGCGTGTCACCAGGAACGAGGGCGGTGCTTTGCGCGTCTATGTACTCCAGACCCTCAACAACTAGTGTGAAATCCCTAAGATCCTCCAGTGTGGGGGTTCTTGGCTCCCTCGAGTCGTAGTCGAGCATCTTTATGGCTGCAGAGCCCGGGTTGAATATTAGAGCGCCTTCACCTAACGTAGCCACCCTCCTGCCGTCCCTGTCGTAAAGGTCGAACTTTTTGGGGGTATTCCTCAAAGCCTCGTTAACCAACTCCTCGGGTATTAACACTCTGCCGTTCCTTTCCGTCGACCCAGCGTCGAGCAACAACCCCGCAACACTGGGATCCTCGAACTTAACACCCACTCTACTCAGTAGCTCTAGTGCTCTGCTGTGTATCTCCAGCGCCTCATCCCTGTTCAAGACCGCCAGGACAGGCTTGGGCATCATGCGACACCCAGCAGCTCCTTAACCCTCCTCAACGCTTTAAAAGCGTCGTCACCGCTGACGTCAGCGCCTATATCCCTCACCCACTCCTCAGTCACGGGAGCTCCGCCCACAACTACCACTACCCTGTCCCTGAGACCTCTACGCCTAAGCTCTTCAACAACCCTCCCCTGCTCAACCATGGTGGTAGTCATCAGGGCCGATACGCCCACAACCCTAGCACCATGGGACTCAACAGCCTCAGCGAACCTCTCCGGAGGGACGTCAACCCCCAGATCCACGACCTCAAAGCCCTCCGCCTCGAAGAGGGCCTTGGCTATGGTTTTTCCGAGTTCGTGGATATCGCCTCTCACTGTGCCGAAAACTGCGACAATCTTTTTGCTTGGGGAAGTTAACGGCAGTCTGGGCTTGAGAACCTTCTCGAAAGCCTGTTTAAAAGCCTCGGCCGAGGCGATTAAATCCGCTATGAAGTACTCCCCTCTCTCATACAGTGCGCCGACCTCCCTCATGGCAGGGGCTAACACCTCAGAGACTACCTGCAGTACATTAACCCCCGAGTTAACCAATCCCTCAGCACACCTCACAGCCCCTTCAGGATCTCCCCCGACTATCGCCTCATGCAATCCCCTCTTAAGATCCTCGTCGAGCATTAACGTCACCCACATAGAGCTATAACGCATGCGTGAATTTAAAGCAGATACGGTGAGACCTGAAGCGGCTCCTCATCCACACTTAACCCATAGACTGTGAAGGTTAAGTTTCCTCAAGGCTTATATAGTTCGGTGGATGCCCGCTGAAGGTAGGGCTGAAAAAACCTGCCGTTAGTAAGACGCTGCTTGAACTGCTTAGGGATCGTGGTGTCATGATCAGGTCTGACTGCGGCGGACGTGGCGTGTGCGGTAAGTGCGTCGTCAGGGTTACAGGTGGTGAGACATCGCAGGGTAGTCTAAGTGAGTGTAGAGTTCTAGGCGGACGAATGCTTGAAGAGGGGTTTAGACTCGCCTGCCAGGCCCGTGTGGTTAGCGATGAAGTATATGTAGAGGTTCCTGAATCGAGCCTTGTGACTTCCTACGCGTCTGCGGACACGGGTTACGAGAGACCTGTCAAGCTATCACCACTGGTGCGTAAGCGGTTTCTTAAAGTCCCTCCCCCGAGCCTGGCGGATCAGAGATCCGACTTAAGGAGGTTGCTAGGCAACGATGTGGAGGGGCTTAAGATCCCGCTAGCACTGCTTAGGGCATTACCTAAGGTGCTTCGTGAGTGTGGTTGGGAAGTCACGGTGACAGTTAGGGATAGCGAGCTGTTGGACGTCGAGTGCGGAGACTCTGAGGGTAGGCTGTACGGCCTGGCTGTAGACGTGGGCACATCCAGAATCGTTGCGCACCTCCTTGATTTGAGAACTGGGGAGACGTTGGCGGTGCTTTCCTCACCGAACCCGCAGCAGCTCTTCGGCTCCGACATCGTGTCGAGGATAACTCACGCGGTCAGCAACGCCGAATATCTTGAGAGGCTACGTCAGGAAGTCATTTCCTCAATTAACACGTTGCTACTTAAGGCAGCGTCTGAGGTCGGGGTTAACCCACAACACGTCTATGAGGTCGTGGCCGTCGGAAACACCGTGATGACGCACCTGCTGTTAGGGGTAGATCCCTACAGTCTAGGGGTCGCTCCCTACGTCCCAGCATTCTCACAAGGACTCGAGTTTAAAGTTAGGGACGTTGGTATCGAGTCAAACCGCAACAGCTACGTCTACATCGCCCCAGGGATTGCCGGGTTCGTCGGCGGGGATGCTGTAGCGGGTGCTCTGGCAGTGGGTCTCGACGAGTGTGAGGAGCCCTGCATCTTAATGGATGTGGGGACGAACACTGAGGTTCTAGTTAACAACGGTAGGGAGCTCTATGCTGCCTCAGCACCTGCAGGACCTGCTTTCGAAGGATTCGGAACTAGGCACGGCATGAAGGCTGTTGAGGGAGCCGTCGGGAAGGTTTTCATATACCAGAGCAGTTCCTCAGGTGATTACGAGGTCTCCTACGAGGTATTGGGTGGGGGGAAACCTCAAGGCATCTGCGGCTCAGCCTACATTGACACGCTAGCGCACCTCCGCAGACATGGAGTGATAGACGAGAGGGGAAGGTTCAGGGACGTGGGTTCTAGAAGGCTTAGAAAGGATGGGGAGCCTAGGTTCGTGATAGTGTGGGAGGATGAGTCAGGCACGGGTAAGGATATAGCAGTATATAGTAAAGACATCGCGGCACTCCTTCTGGCTAAAGCGGCGGTAGCTGCAGTAACTCATCTCACGCTCAAGAGGGCAGGACTAATGCCTGAAGATGTGGGTAGGGTGTTCGTGGCGGGCTCGTTTGGCACAAGCTTAAACCCCGATAATGCCGCCGTCATAGGACTGCTTCCTCACGTTTGGGTCGACAGAACGGTCTTCACAGGGAACACAGCGATCAGCGGGGCAAAGTTAATTCTAAAGTCGGCTGAGGCGAGGGAGAGGGCTGAGAAGATAGCCTCTAAAACAAAATATGTGGAAGCCTCGGCGGACGAGGAATTCGCTAAGATATATGTCAAGAACTTATTCTTGACAGACCTTAACTCGCATTCCAGGTAGGATTCACCAGAGTACGCACCTCCAACTCCTCATCACGTCGGACGGATGCAAGGTCGAAGAGCATCTCGTACTCAGAGCTTTGGCAATCATGAACTAGAGTCCGTGAAGGATGCTTGATGCGTTCTGTGCCTGAGTTGCTCGCCCCCTACATAGACAAAATGCGGTGACGGACTCTACCGACTTACCATGCATTCATCCACTCAGAGTTCGTCCGTAAAAACTTTGAATAACAATATATATAATGTGACGCTAGATATATCTAGTAAATGGCCAGTAGGGGGTTGACTGGGGTATTGTCTAACGATAACGGTTTCGTGTTCGGCATTGAGGGTTTGGATTCAGTGTTGAAGGGCTCTCTGGCCGGTGGCTCCCTCATCGTCATTGCAGGTCATCCGGGCTCCGGAAAGACCACACTGGCCTCAACCATGTGCTACCACAATGCGCTCAGGACCCATAAATGCCTATACATATCGCTTCAGGAGGATAAAGAAAAACTATACAGAAACATGCAGAAGCTGGGAATAAACCTAGAGGAAGTGGAAAAGAAAAATCAATACAGGCACGTAAAAATGCCGATAATAGTAAGCAAGGACACCGTAGTGGAAGCAATTACGGATATAGTTAACAATGCTCTAAGGAACTTCGATCCAAGGGTGATCGTCATTGATTCGATAACACCCGTGTTCAACGCGTTGTCCACAAACATAGAGGCTAGAGCAGTCCTTCAGAATTTCTTCGCCAACCTAGCTAGATTGACCGACGGTCTAGTCATCCTGATCGCTGAGACGCCTTTAAGCAGGAATGACGCGGATTTAGGAGGACTCGAGTTCGTTGCCGACGTAATTCTTATGTTAACACACAAAATTATGGGGAGGCTACTGCTTAGGGAGTTGAGAATAGTTAAGTCGAGAGGCTCCTCCGTGCCTGTGACCCTGATGACGTTCGCAATAATTGAGGGTCACGGGATCAGAGTCTACGCGCCGCCAAGGCTTGAGGAGATACCGCCGCCCAACTTACACAGGACCTTCAGACTTCCGTGCAGGAGTTTGGAGGAGTTGGGGATGGCCCTACATGCCGGAGAGATAGTGTATGTACCCAGCCCTAAACCATACCTTCTATCCCACATACTCTTCCACCTCTTCATCTCAGCCGCACACAACAAAGTCAAGGCGTTGGTGGTAAGTTACGAGAGCTCTCCTAAATACACGTGGCATCAGGTAGCGGAGGTTGCTAAAAACCTTGCTGGACTTAACTTGACGTGGGAGAAGGTAGCGGAGGCGCTGAAGGATAACGTAGTGATCGTCTCCTACAACCCAACAGCCCACATCCCTGAGGAACTCTTCCACCTGAGTCTGGAGATAGTGGAGAAAACAAATCCGGATGTGGTAGTCTTCGTAGGGGACACCCCTGTAGGGATGGTGGTTGACGAGGACGATTTCCTTAGAAATCACAGTGATCTAATGATTAACCATGTACTTTACCTCAGGAGGAAGGGCCTGACCACAGTGATTGTTGGAGGCAAACACGAAAACGTCCGCAACCTGTTGAACAATATCGCCGACGTAATCATAGACTTCGAGTCACGGGATGTTGAAGGCGAGGGCGTTTTCAACCTTCTCTTCTCTAGGAAGGGAGGGTTCCCAGTAAGGTTGGCGGGAGAATGCCTGAGGGACTGCATCAACGATATTGTTAACATATCGGCTGAGATCTTCACAACGCCCGACGTAAGGTAACCGTAAAAGAGGACGTGAACGTAGCGAGTCAATGCCAGGAGGCTTAAAGCAAGGACTGCTTTAGTTGCTGAGAATGGCAGGCGGGCGAGGCTATCATCAGAGCCGTAGGTACTACTTACGCTAAACCCGGCTGGGGTGACATGCCTGCATATCTTAGTGAAGCCCAGCTTAAAGCCTAACACGACATGTAGTAGTTAGGTGTGTCAACGTTGGATGTAGTGGTGTTAATCAAGCCAACCCCCGACATCAATAGAGTTAAGTTCGACGTCGAGAGTGGGGTTGTCGACAGGGCCTCAGCGGAGCTTGAGATCAATCAGTTCGACCTGTATGCTGTGGAGACCGCTCTGATCATTAAGGAGACTTTAGGCGGGCTTGTGACGGCGGTGTCTATGGCGCCCCCTCAGGGCGAGAGAGCTTTAAGGGAGGCAATAGCCAGGGGGGTTGACAGGGCAATCCTCCTGACGGACAGGAGGTTCGCAGGCGCTGACACCCTAGCCACGTCCTACACTCTGGCAGCGGCTGTGAGGAAACTGGGGAGGTATGACCTCATACTGTGCGGGGAGAAGTCAGTAGACGGGGATACTGCTCACGTGGGTCCTGAGGTCGCTGAGTACCTCGGAGTGCCTCACGCCGCCTTCGTCACTAGAGTGGTGGACGTATCGAATGAAAGGATAGTCGTTGAGTCGGATTACGGTGACGCCTACTACCTCCTGGAGCTCAGGCTGCCAGCTCTAATATCACTCTCTAGACCTTTGTTCTTCAGTGACAGAGCCGTAGAGCCCAGGACCCCTAAGCTGAGCGACGTACTCAGAGCGAGGAAGACTAAGGTTGAGGTCTGGAACGCCGACCACCTGATAGGCTTAGCGGACCCAGAGGGCTTCGGATTGGCCGGCTCGGCCACGAGGGTAGTGAGGGCGTTTAGCGCACTTGAGAGAGGCAGGAACCCAGTCATGGTGGTAGGTGATGAGGGGGTTGACCGCATTATAGAGGCTCTCAAATCTAGGGGGTTGATTTAACGTTGTGGAGCGGAGTCCTCATCTACGCTGAGAACTACGGCAAGGGCATTAAACCATCGACTTTCGAATTGCTAGGTAAGGCTAGTGAGTTGAGGTCTAGGTTAGGAGGCCTAATCCACTCCGTAGTTCTGGCATCAGAAGGGGCTGAGAGGCTGGCTGAGGAGTTAATCTCCTACGGGTCAGAGAAGGTGCTGACTTACAGAGTTCCGGAGGAACTGCTCCCAAACCAGCTTGCACACAGAGACGCGGTGGTTGACGCAATCGAGACTGTTAAGCCAAAGCTAGTCCTCATCAGCGCGACCCAGTGGGGAAGAGCTTTAGGCCCTAGAGTGGCTGCACGTCTTAAGACAGGGATAACCGCGGACTGCCTCGACGTGTACGTTGACGAGGGCGGCGATATCGTTCAGGTCAGACCGGCCTTCACCGGGAATATCATAGCCCATATAAAGACCCTGAGAAACCCGATCATAGCAACAGTGAGGCCTAAGGTATTCTCAATGCCAAAGCCCAACCGAGGTAGGGAAGGCGAGATTCTCCGCAGGGAGCTGAGCACTTTCGGAAGCGACGTTTCAGGGGTGAAGGTTTTGGGGATAGCTAGGGAGAAGTCTGCTAGGCTCTCAGAAGCTGAGGTAATAGTCTCCGTCGGTAAAGGTCTGAGGGGTAGAGAGGACTTGAAACTCTTCGAGGAACTCGCCAGAGTGTTAGGGGCGCAGATTGCATGTAGCAGACCCCTCGTTGACGCAGGGTGGATGGAGAGGGACAGGCAGGTAGGTTTCAGCGGGAATGTTGTGAGGCCCAGAGTGTACATAGCGTGTGGAATATCGGGCGCTCCACAGCACTTGACCGGCATGAAGGACTCCGAGTACATCATAGCGATCAACAAAGACCCTTCGGCCCCCATATCTAGGCATAGTGATCTGTTCGTAATTGGTGATATCTATGAAATCGCGCCGAAGTTGATGAAAAGGATTAATGAGCTCAGGGATAAGCTATAGTGGTGTGTAGAATGACGTTCTCGAAGAGTTTGCTGGCGGAGCTTGCGGAGGTAGTTGGAAGCAGGTGGCTGGTTACTGAGAAGAGCATTTTAGAGAGGTACCTGCAGGATGAGACCGTCCCAAGCGTCCGTCCGAAGGCTTCCGAAGAGGTTGTGGTTGTTAAGCCGGGATCTACTGAAGAGGTTGCGGAGGTCCTTAAAGTGGCGAACAAGTACAAGATCCCGGTATATCCTAGGGGCGGTGGCACAGGCCTCGTAGGAGGCGCCGTGCCGACGAAGCCCGGCATGGTGCTTTCCCTTGAGAGGCTTGATAGGATAGACGTGGACGCCGAGAATATGGTGGCTGAGGCCGAAGCTGGGGTAACCTTAGGCAGGCTCCTTGAGGAGGCTGAGAAGCATGATCTAATGTTCCCTCCACACCCTGGTGATGAGGGGGCATTCGTAGGGGGCCTAGTGGCCTGCAACGCCGGCGGCTCCAGGGCTGTGAGAACCGGGATCCTCAGGAACTACGTGCTAGGACTTGAGGTAGTCCTACCCACTGGAACCATACTTAAAATCGGTGGCAAGACCTTAAAGAACAACATGGGGCTCAACCTTGCTCACTTATTCATAGGGTGTGAGGGAGTGCTCGGCGTAATAACTAAGGCATGGCTGAGGCTCTACCCGAGGTGGAGGTACACAGCAACCCTCATAACACCATTCAACGAAAGCGCCGCAGCATTCAGAACGGCTAGGAAGATATTGGCAGCTGGTGTAGTCCCCCTCGCCATGGAGTACTTCGACAGAAGGGTTATCGAGGCTTCTGCAAAACACCTCGGGGTCCCGTGGCCTGTGACTGACGGACAGTACTTTCTGATGATTATACTGGCTGAAGCGCTGGAGGACATGCTGTACGTCCAGCTCGACCACATGAATAATATCGCAAGGGAGGAGGGAGGGCTCGAATCCTTCATAGCGCAGAGGAACGACGAGCAGAAACAGCTCCTCAGGATTAGGAGTGAGATATTCCCGGCACTGAAGAATGACACACACGACATCTTAGACACGACTGTTCCAATAGGGGCTGTGGAGAGGTTTATAGACGGCATCGCACGCATTGAAAGCAAGCACGGCATCTGGCTGCCAGTCTTCGGACATGTGGGGGACGGCAACCTCCACGTCCACGTCCTCAACTACCCGAACTCTACGGTGGAGGAATTGGAGAGGGTCGTTGAGGAGGTCTACGAGACGGCGGTTGCGTTGGGTGGGACGATAACAGGCGAACATGGTGTAGGGTACGTCAGGAGGAAGTACGTTCGCAGGATACTTGGTGACACGTGGGTTGAGACCATGTCCGCCTTGAAGAGGACGCTTGACCCAAACAACATTCTCAACCCCGATAAAGTGCTACCTTAAGAAGAGGATGAGATCATCTAGGACTGAAGTCCTCAACAGGTCGTCGAAGGTCTCTCTTCTACGCGTAAGTCTAACCTCACCACCGTGCACTATTACTTCAGCAGGTCTTGGCCTCGTGTTGTAGTTAGTGCTCATTGAGTAGCCGTAGGCGCCGACATCCATTATCGCAAGTATGTCGCCCTCCTCAAGCCCCGGCAGGGATCTGTCTGAAGCTAGTACGTCCCCACTCTCACATATGTTGCCGACTATATCTGCTCTCACCTCCTTAGGATGATCAGCCTTAGATGCTGGAATGACCTCATGGTACGCCCCGTAGAGGGCTGGTCTGATGAGGTGGTTCATCCCTGAGTCAACCCCTATGAACACCTTCCTCACCCCATCTACCTCAGCCTCCTTAACTTCAATCACCCTCACAAACAACACCCCAGCGTTCCCCACTATGTATCTGCCAGGCTCCATCCTAAGCCTTACCGGACCATACTTCCGGGTGAATTCCTCCAGAAGGTTTGCTATACCGGAGCCGAGCTCCGTAAGGTTCAAAGGCTCCTCCCGGGGTCTGTAGGGCAGTCCAAAACCTCCCCCCACATCTATGAACTCCAGCTCTTTAAACCCCTTCCCTATCTCAAGCAACGTTCTAAGTGCCCGTAGATACGGCGTCGGATCGAGAAGTCCGGAGCCTATATGCATGTGCAGCCCCACAATCTTCAGGCCGTATCCCTTGGCTAGCTCTTTAGCCTTCTCAACCTGGTTTGGATATATGCCGAACTTAGTGATCCCTCCAGTGACGACGTACTCGTGATGCCCAGCACCCATTCCTGGATTGACTCTGAGGGAGACTTCAGTGCCTGGGAAGAGCCTCCCATACCTCTTCAGCTGCGGTATGGAGTCTATGTTCACTAGCACCCCTAGCTCGCCTCTGACAAGCATCATATCATCGTCCGTGACGTTGTTGCCCGTGAAGAGTATTTTCCTGATTGGAAAGCCCAACCTCACGCCGAGCAAGGCCTCCCAGGGTGAGACCGCATCGAGACCGCACCCCAGGTCCTTCAAAGTCTTGAGGATCCCTAAGTTATTGTTCGCCTTGCAGGAGTAGAGGATCTCAACATCTCGGTACGGAATTGAATCAATCAACCTCCTGTAGTTCCCAACCAACGTTTCCACGTCGTACACGTAGAGCGGTGTTCCGAAGCGGTGAGCCAACTCCTCCGCTTTAAAGCACCCTACGTATAGATAGGGGCCGTCAACTCTAATCAGGCCTAACCACCTCTATGGAACAGGCATCCGATGAGGGAATGGCATGATTACACTTCGTTAGGCTTGAACACTCAGAGCTTCTATTATCGCTTGGCAGAACTCCGGAAGGTCGTCAGGAACTCTTGACGTTATCAGGTTCCCGTCTCTGACGACCGGCACGTCCTCGTAGGTGGCTCCAGCGTTAATTATGTCATCCTTAACGGCCGACACCCCTGTCATCCTCCTGCCCTTCGCTATGCCTGCAGATATCAGCACCCAGGGGCCGTGGCATATGGCTGCCACTACCTTACCCTTCTGATGTGCCTCCCTCACTAAGCTCAGCACTTCAGGCAGCCTTCTCAGGTAGTCTGGCGAGAACCCGCCCGGGATTATGATAGCGTCGAACTCGTCAACGCTGACTTCCTTGAGCTCTCTTATCACGTGTCTCTCACCCTCTCTAAACACCAGGAAGGGCACCGGTATGCCAAACCTGCCGGTGACGGGCTTGCTTGGATCTGAAGGCCTTGGGTGGTGGCCCGCCCTCACAGGAACCACGACGACTTCAGCTCCCTCCTCACTCAAGCGGACGAAGGGGTAAAGTAACTCAATATCCTCGAATTCATTAGCAACTATAAACACGACCTTCTTACCCTTTAGCCTAGACCCAGGACCCGCCCTCCTGACGAGTGAACTCATGCTATCAACCAAATAATAAATGGTGCACGGAGTATATATTTCACTACGAACCCCGGTCGGGGAGGGATAGAGCTTACTGAGTAATGGTTACGCGGCCCGCCACATAGTCCCAGACAATGCTCGGCACCTTGACACCTCTCCACGTCACCCCACCCACCCCAGTCACGGTGCCTAAGACCCTTGGCTCTAGGTGCAGCGCCTCAAGACGCTCACATACCTCATCAACACACCATGGCCTTATAGCCATTATGGGTACGTACTCCTCGTTAGAGCCCAGTAGCATGTGGAGTGGATCCACCCCCTCGCTGTGCGCGTAAGCCAGCGCCTGCTGATGCAGGAGGTCACTCGGGGCCCCGGTCATGTAGACACCCGTTCCACTCACCTCACTTATCTGTTGCAGGGACTCAAGCAACGTGTCACTCACGTCTATGGAACCAGCGACGCACGATCTATCCTCCACCAGAAACCTTGCAAGTCTTAGGTCTGCCTCAGGTCTGCAGGAGAAGGCTCTGACCTCATCAGTAAGGGGGGTCCTACCCCGTACAAAGTCTATGAAAGCTATAGCCGATAATCCAACTCTCCTGGGTAGTAGAAGGATGTCAGCCGGCCTCACAGTTCTTGAGAGTGGCGTGTTCCTGCACTCAGCGAGAACAAATACATCCACCCAACCATCTGAACCCACGTTCGTATCCATGTTCTCAACATACCCGCCATAGAGGCGCACCGCACTCTCAACCCCTCTCACAATCTCCTCAACTCTGTCCACCTGATCCGGAGTGACTCCTATGGAGACTGCGTATAAGTAAGGACTGCAACCCTTAGCGACGACATCACTCACAGCCGCAGTAACCCCTCTAAAGCCGAAGTCCCCCAAACCACACCATGGATACAGAGCCCTCGAGACAGCGAAGCCGTCGACCTTGACCAGGATGTAGCCCCTGTCAAACCTCACGGCGCCGGCGTCATCGAACCACGTCAGGAGGGTCTTGGGATGCCTCCTCACTCCCCTGGCTAAGTTCTTGACGATCTCATCTAGTCTGCTCATAACTCAGACCACAAGCTATCTTTGTAGACAGAGATCTTAACTCTGCAACCCCTCGTCCACCGCTTTCCTCAATTCACAGGCGGCCTTCATGACATCGTCAGCCCCCATGACTGCAGAGATGACTGCAACACCTACAACGCCCGTCTTTAGAACGAGTCCTACGTTATTCCTATCGATGCCACCTATGGCAACTACAGGTATCTTGACGGCCTTAACCACTCTAGCCAACCCCTCTATACCTAAGATTCTCACACCGGTCTTGGAGGGAGTTGGGAAGACGGAGCCCGCGCCAAGGAAGTGTGCACCCTCACTCTCAGCCGCCTTAGCCTCACCAACACTGTAGACTGAAGCCCCTATTATTAGATTTGGGGCCAACTCTCTAGCTAGGCCCACCGGCATGTCCTCGGGGCCGAGCTGCACCCCATCCGCTTCTGTGGCCAGGGCGACGTCGAGCCTGTCGTCAACAAAGTACAGCACGCCGTAGTCGGTCGCTAACCTCCTGACAGCCCTGCCGACTTCGATCATCTCACGTGTTGAGGAATCCTTCAACCTGAGCTGTATGGAAGTAGCGCCGCCCTCGAGGGCCTCTCTAACAGCTTGAGGGATGTTCGGCTTCAATTTCTTGTCTGTTATAACGATTAACCTTAACGACTCCCTAAGGCCCAACCTCGATCACCTCGACCTCCTTGACTATGTCATCGCCCGTTATTTTGTAGAGCCAGTCATACAGTTTAACGTGGAAGCTGCCAGGATATGGAGCCTCCTCAGAGGCCTTGGAGGCCGCGGCCTTGAATGTTGTGAGGCCCGCCATCGTCGCTCTTAAAGGATTCTCAACCGCTAGGTAAGCCCCTATCAATGCTGCGACCACGCAACCGAGTCCCGTAACCCTGCCGATGACTCTAGAGACGTTCGTGGATCTTGCTCTGATGGCGTATGTCTTCCGTCCATCGCTCACGAAGTCCGCCGGACCCGTTACAGTAGCGACCGTGCCGAACTTCCTAGCAACCTCAATAACTAAGTACTTAGCAACACTCTCGTCGTAGACCGTCGTATCAACTCCCTTGGTCTTCCCGACCTCGCCGAGGAGCGCCGAAACCTCTCCGAAGTTCCCCTTAACAACGCTCACCTTACCGTTCTCTAGGAGCGTAAGCGCTACCCTAGTCCTGAATCTAGTGGCTCCAGCCCCAACAGGATCCAGGACAACAGGCTTACCCAACTCCCTAGCCAGCTGAACAGCCCTCAGCATCGAGTATGCCCAACCCTCGTCAAGGGTACCTATGTTCACAACTAAGGAGTCCGCCGCCCGTACTAGGTCCTCAAGCTCCTCCACAGCATGCGCCATGATCGGCGAGGCGCCTAGAGCCAGAAGAGCGTTGGCAGTCGTGTTCATGACGACGAAGTTCGTTATGTTATGGACAAGGGGTCTCTTGCCCCTAACCTCATCAAGGGATAATTGCACCCAGGAGATATCCACGCATACTCACCACAAATATCCTGAATGTATCGTAAAATAATAACGAGCCGTCCAAACTTACAGAAATTGAAGCGCGTCACAATACGAAACCCTGACCGCGGAAAGACAAAACGGTTTTAAATATTGCTCTAAGGTAAGGATAGCTTTAGTGGTGAATAGTGCTTCACTACGTGAGCCCCTATCAGCATGTCTGGGTGATATGAATGACCTATACCGACTTAAGCTCGGGTGTCTACATTCTGAAGGAGTTCTTAAGCGATCTCTTTGAGAAAGAAGGTATGGTGATGGTCGCCGGACATCCAGGCACTGGCAAGACGCTTTTAGCCTCCACCGTATGCTATGAGAAGGCCCGCAACGGACATAGGTGCCTCTACGTGAGTCTACAAGAGGATAAGGAGAAGCTGTACTTGCATCTCTCAAACGTCGGCATAGACTTCAACGAGGTTGAGAAGAAAGGATTGCTGAAACATATTAGGATCCCGGTCTTCTCAGAGGAGGAGGTGGTTCCCGATTTCATTGAAACCATATCAAGATGCATAGCTGAATTCAAGCCAAACATCCTCGTAATGGATTCAGTAACGCCTGTACTAGACGCCGTTGGGAGCGACGTGAGGGCAAGAGCGTACCTTCAGAACTTTTTCTACGAGGTCGCTAGGGTGTTTAAGGGGGTTGTCATCCTCGTGGCTGAGATACCGATAGGGGATGAGAGGGTAGGTGCTGGTGGTGTGGAGTTCGTCGCGGACGCTATACTGGTGATGAAGCAGAGAGTGGAGAAAGGGTTGCTCACTAGAAGCATGGAGGTAAGGAAAGTCCGCGGTGCGCCGCTGACGGTCGCCGAGATACCGTACTCGATCCAGCCTAAGAAGGGTTTAGTCTTTATCCCGCCTTACAGACTAGGGGAGGTGAAGGAGACCCTCAACAACTTAACCATACCATGCGATGGGTTGAGGCAGGTGTTAAGAGATCTCTGGATAACTGATCACATTTACTATGAATACCCGGCTGAGTACCGTGCACTCACACCAGCGCTCTTGATCCCTCTAATATGGATTGCCAACGAACTGAAAGTGCTGCTCATCAGCTACAGGTATCCGGAGGACGTGTTACTCAAAACTGCTCAGCACGCGCCTTGCAGAAGCCGGGGCACAGGATGAGGTAGTTCGGTGGGTGATGGAGAAGCCCGCCTTCAAATCCATTAACCCATTTATGTACAGCTTAGTTGAGCTGAATGCCCTTGAAAATTCCCTCGTAGATCAGGTTAAGCCAAGTATGGTGGTCTTTCACGGCGTTGAAGTGTTGATGAATTCAGAGCCCAACGTTGATAAATACTTTACCCTCCTATACAACCAGTCCCTGCTTATGAAGAGACTTGGCGTTAGTATGACGAGATTCTCAAGTTTCGTCAACGAGGAATACAGCAGAATAAGCACTGCAGTGGCTGATATAGTCATTAAAGTAAGGTGTGGGGAGTTGTGCGTAGATCATCAAGCATACGTATGGAGGAGGTTTGGGGAACCGATGGTGCTGAAGCCGCATCAGCTGGAGACATGCTTGAAGCAGGTACTTGAGTATCTTAACAGCAGAATTGTAAAAAGCGTTAAGTAACCGCGAGCCAGCGATTGGTTTCGTTGCGCTTGATGCTGTCTGTCTATCCTCGACTCTTGCCTACCTCAGGCAAGGTCGGGCTTTTGTCTGGCTTAGCGTTGGTCCCTCACCTCTACCGAAGCCATTGCAGGACGTCATGGAATTACCTCAGAGCACTTGAGGAATGAGCCCTTAGCTCTAGCCTTAAATACCGTTGCCCTTGAGCTCTGCATAGTACGGAGTGGGAGTAAATGTGTGTGGGACTGGACGCGGGGCTGAACCCTGCACTAGGAGGCGAGGGCGACCCCTAAACCACCTCGCAGGAACCTCACTCCTTCAAGGCGAGGAGGGGGGTCAGATACGTGTCAAGCGTGGTCGAGGGTCACGGAATGTAAAAGCTCTTCATGGACTTAAAAACGGCGGTCAAGATAGGAACTTAACTGAGGAGGACTTTAGATTAAGTTCCAGTACATACTTCCTCCACGGGTTCTTTAGCAAGTCTCTCCCTCAGCGATATTATCAACCTCAACGCCTCGATGAACGTCTCCACTTCCTCCGGTGTGTTGTAGACGTAGTAGCTCGCTCTCACGGATCCTCTGAACCCTAGGCTGTAGTGCAGTGGGTGAGCGCAATGCCCTCCAGTCCTAACGGCTATTCCGAAAAGATCTAACGCCTTCCCTACCGTGTGGTGGTGAAGGTCCTTCACGTTGAACGCTATTAAGCCTGTTCGTGCCCTAGGGTCTCTCGGTCCTAGAACTATCACATCCTCCCCTACCTCGCTGAAGCCCTTTAACGTCTTCTCCACAAGCAACACGTCATGTTGCCTTACGTTCTCCATTCCGAGCTTCGTGAGGTACCTTACTGCCTCAGCCAGTCCTATCATGCCGGCGATGTTCGGTGTCCCTGCAATATGTCTCCAAGGGAGGTCGTGCCATACCACTGAGTCGAGCGTGACGTCCTTTATCGTGTCCCCGCCAACCCTGAAAGGCTTCATGGACTCAAGGAGATCCTTCCTGCCCCACAGCACACCTATCCCCGTCGGTCCGAGCATCTTGTGCCCACTGAACGCCATGAAGTCCAGTTCAAGCTCCCTCACATTCGTTGGGACGTGCGGTACGTATTGAGCCCCATCCCCGACAACTATAGCCCCCACGGAGTGCGCCAGCCTCGCTATCCTCCTCACGTCATTTATGGTCCCAACAACGTTGCTCGCCATGGGGAACGCCACCACCCTAGTCCTCTCGCTAATCAGGCTCTCGAACTCCCTGTAGTTCAGAAGTCCGTCTTCAGTGACGCTGACATACCTCACCCTAGCTCCAACCCTCTCCGCAACAGCCCTCCAAGGGAGCATGTTGCTGTGATGCTCCATAGTCGTAACCAGTATCTCGTCTCCCGTCCTCAGGTTTTCAAGGCCCCAGCCCCACGCCACTAGGTTAAGACCGTCAGTAGTATTTGCCACATCAACAACCTCCTCCCAAGAGTAAGCGTTGATGAATTTAGCCACCACCTCGTGCGCCTCCTCGTAAGCCCTGCTGGCCTCCTGCGAGAGGGTGTGGAATCCTCTGTGAACGTTCGCGTTGTAATGAAGGTAAAACCTAGCTATAGCGGCGACAACCTGCCTCGGCTTCTGAGTAGTCGCCGCGTTATCGAAGTATATGAGGGGCTTCCCATGCACCCTACGCTTCAATATCGGGAAGTCCTCCCTAACCCTCTGGACGTCAAACATCTTTATCGCCCTCACTCTTCAGCAACTTGTTTATGAGGCTCAGTAAGGTGTCCTCCTTACTTATAGGGGGCTTCACAGGCTTCCCCTTCAGAAACTTCTCGACCCTCTCTGGGAAGGTCGGGACAACAGTCTTGAGGTCAACGTCGCTTAGAACACCCTCATACTTCTCCTTATATGCCAGCCTCCCATCAACCCAACTCGTCAATATTGTTGTGGGGGATGAGTGAACGTCAAAGTGCATGTAGGTTACGGAGGCCGGGACCGAGTTACAGTCTTTTGCGAACCAACCACACAAAATTACATAGAAGGCGAAGTCACTGCTGCCCTCCCTACACATCCCTCTAACAAATGGATACCAGTAAATGTCGTACCTCCTGCAGGCGGAGCATTTAGTGTTGCCGAAGTAAATGACTGAATATTTGTCGTGAGGAATGAAGGGGTCCAGCCCCTGAACATCCAGATATTCCCACTCATCGCTATCCGGCGCGTACCTGTAGATACCATGTCGGCTCTCGGCACCCAACTCCCTGACCCCTAGACCCACGTCAACCACCAAGATAATAAGAGCAGGGGGAGAGTTAAAATAAAATTTCGAGAGCGATGAGTTATAACTCCCTTCATCATAGTTAAGTGGTGGCTAGATGGACTTAAGGTCTAGGATAAGAGAGATATACGTAACCAACCCCAACACCTCCAAGATAGTTGAGAGTATCAAGCATTTGGCCGGACTCCTTGAAGGGGAGACCGTTAGGATAATGAGTTTCTGCGGAACTCACGAGTGGACAGTAACGAGCTACGGGTTGAGAACCATCATGCCCGAGAACGTGGAACTCATCGCCGGTCCTGGTTGCCCAGTCTGCGTGACGCCGGGCCACTACGTTGAGGGTCTGATCAAGCTATCTATGGAGGGAGTTAACATTCTCACCTACGGTGATGCATTCAAACTACCTTCACTCCGGGGGAGAGCACTCAGAAGCCTAGCAGAGGCGAAGGTGGCGGGAGGCAAGGTGACGGTGGTTTATAGCTTCCTAGACGCAGTTAAGGAGGCCTTGAGGAAACCAAGCGAGGAACACGTTTTCTTCGCTGTAGGTTTTGAGACTACTATGCCGTCTGTGGCAGAGCTCCTGCACGGCAATGCTGTGCCGCCGAACATGACAGTACTGAGTGCTTACAGACTAACGCCACCGGTAATGAGGTATTTACTGAAGAGCGTTAAGGAGGTGAAGATTGACGGGATTATAGCTCCGGGTCACGTGTCGGCCGTTATAGGGTCGAAGGCCTGGGAGTTCTTGGTTACTGAGCACGGTATACCCACGGTGGTGGCGGGATTCGAACCCGTTGATGTACTCCTAGCCGTACTGACCGTACTTAAGAGTAGGGTGGACAACAGACCGGCCCTCATCAATGAATACGGGAGAGTCGTCAAGCCTGACGGGAATTTGAGGGCAAAGAGACTGATCAGTGAGGTATTCGACATTGTCGACTCATACTGGAGAGGGATCGGTGTGATTGAGTTAAGCGGCGCTGTCTTGAGAAGGTACTTCGAGTGTAGAGATGCTTCAGCTAGGTACGGCATTAGGGAATCACCAGATTTCAGCGATGTCTTGCTTGGTTGCAGGTGTGGTGAGGTGACCCTCGGTAAGGTTAGGCCCACTGAATGCCCCCTTTTCATGAAGACCTGCACCCCAGAAAACCCATATGGACCGTGCATGGTGAGCTCTGAGGGCACTTGCAGGATATGGGCTGAGAACCTCCCTGCAGTGCTTGAGGGTCTGTAAAGTCCTTCATGGTGGTCGGCGAATGAGGGCGAGAGGGGAGGTCAGTAGGATAGCCCTACCAATCCTGCTGGCGATGATCCCTGACTCGATAATAAGTCTCGTGAGCATGACCACCGCATCCAGAGTTGGTACTGAGGCCGTGGCGGGCACAGGTCTCGCTTCCTACCTCTTCTTCATAATGAACGCCGTGGCTTCGATATTTATGGTCGGGCTGTTGGTCGTCGCTTCCCAGGCCTACGGAGGCGGTAACATGAAGCTCGTTGAGAGGGCTTTAGGGGAGTCCATCACCGCCTCCCTCACGCTCGCTCTTGCTGTCATGCTTTCATCATCAGTCTGGCTTACCCCCTACGTGGAGGTCCTCTCAGGCGGTCAGGCTGAGGTTGGTGGAGTAGCTCTAACTTACTTAAACCTCAGAATGTTGTCCCTACCCGCTCTAATGCTGAACACAGTCATCGCCACTGCCTACAGAGCTGTGGAGAAGCCATGGCCCTCAACCTACTCCTCCCTCAGTGTTGGAGTGGCTGGATCTCTGCTGATACCATCGTTGACGCTGGGGCTTGCTGGGTTGCCGGCTCTGGGAGTCTCCGGGATGGGTTTAGCGTCAGCGACCTCACAGTACGTGGGGCTGGGGGTCTACCTCTTCTTCAGGTTACCGGTGAGAATAAGGCCTTACATCCCTTCGAGAACCCTCCTCAAGGTGTTGGCCATTGGGATCCCAGCGTCCGTTGAGAGGGTCGTGGGCAGTGTAGGTCAGAACATATACATCAACGCGGTGGCGAGGTCTGGGGTGGAGGCCCTCGCTGCCCACAACATAGGATTGAGTGTGGAAAACCTTGTAATCAATCCAGTGTTTGCGGTCGGAGTTGCTGCGTCCGCTAAGGTCGGTCATAGAGTTGGGTCTAACAGCATCAAGGACCTGGACTATCTGACTAGAGAGTCCCTCAGAATAGGTATATCCTGGATGTCCATAGCGACTGCAGTCCTCGTGATACTCTCACCGTTTGTAGGAAGCTTCTTCACGAGCGAGCCGGAGGTCTCCAGACTCGTCACAGTCTACCTGGTCCTAGCAGCGATCTCTGAGGTCGGCCTAGGGGCTTCACAGGCTCTCTACGGGGTGTTCAGAGGGCTCGGAAGCACCTGGGTTCCTCTCATGATAAGTTCCTTTACAGTACTCATACTCAGGGCGTTTCTAGCTCAAGCACTCCAGCCCCTTCACGGCATATACGGTGTGTGGTTCACCCAGATAACTGACATGTACGGCAGACTCGCGATATCCTATATTACGTACTCGAGGCTGAGGACTAGACTGGTTATCAAGGTCGTGTAAAGTCTGATGACGTTAAAGGGGCTCCCACACCTTAATTAGGGGGTCTCTTTACATACTCTTAGGGGTTAGGATGGTTCACGAGTGGGCTCTGGCTGAGGGCGTTTGCAGGTACGTTACCAACGTGGCGGGAGGAAGGAGGTTAAAGAAGGTCAAGATCGCTTTAGGGGAGCTTCAGTCTGTGGATGAGGAGGTGCTTAAATTCGCGTTGACAGAGCTTCTTAAGGCGCAGGGTTTCGAGATTGGAGAGGGTCTGATTGAGCTTGTGGTGAAGCACGCGGTCATGCAGTGCAGGAGGTGCGGGCACTTATGGAGTCTCGGGGAAGCAGGCCTGTCTGAGGAGGAGAGAGAGGCGGTTCACTTCATCCCTGAGGTGATCCGTGCCTACACCTCATGTCCGAAATGTAACTCCAGAGACTTTGAAGTGGTTGAGGGCAGGGGTGTCGAGATCCTAGAGGTGTCGCTGGAGTGACTCGATGGAGAGCGTTGTTTCATGACCCCCGTAGATTAGTCATCGAGGACAGGCTCAAGGGGGTAGAGAGGGTTGTGCCGGTCATGAGCCCTAAGGGAGGGGTGGGGAAGACCGTAGTATCAGTGCTCATAGCACTGGCTCTGGTTGACGAGGGTCTGAAGGTTGGAGTGCTTGACCTCGACGTAACTAATCCCTCCATCCATCTTGCTTTAGGTGTTGACACACAACTCAGGCCTTCGGAGGAGAGGGGGGTAATCCCCCCTGACGTGAAGGGGGTCAAGGTGATGACTGTCGCCTACTACTCCAGTGGAAACCCTCTCCCGTTAAGGGGGGCTGAGCTCGTGGACGTCGTGAGGGAGGTGCTGGCAATCACAGTTTGGGGGGTGCTTGACTACCTTATAGTGGACACACCGCCTGGCATGAGCGACGTCTTCATGGAGGTTCTCAACAACGTCAGGGGGGCTGAACCCCTCGTAGTCACCACGCCTAGCGTTCTTTCACTGAACCCCGTCAAGTCTCTGTTAAAGATCCTAGGAGAGGTGGGAACCCCCATCCTAGGAGTGGTTGAGAACATGAGCGATCGATCCTCCGAGCACGTTGTCAGTCTATGCAGGGAACACGGTGTAAGATACCTGGGGAACATCCCCCTCGACCCTCTCCTGAACGTAAGCTTAGGAGATGTATACAAGATCAGGGAAACGCAGGCGTATGGGAGAGTTAAGGAGCTACTCCGTACACAAAGACTACCACATTATGCATAATTCCTAAACCCAGCGGTACAAGACTCTCAACCAGACAACTTACAGTAAGTTTCGGGCGTTACCCTCGTCGTCCTTCTAGATTATCTTTCATCCATAACTTCACCCCCCACCTCTAAAAGAGTTAAGATCTTCAGCTGTAATACCTTCTATGGAGGAGTATTCCAGCAAGTAATATGATTACGCTTGACGCTCCAACCGCAAGGAGGTCTAGCAACACTGTAGGGCTTGTTGGGGGTTGCGTCGCTCCGGCCCCACCGAAGGATATGCCGAAAGCCGTAACGAACACTATCGGAAACATTATTATCATGAAAACCACTGCCGGCTCCCTGAACATCTTCTTGACCTCCTTCCCAGCCAGGGCCTTAACTCGCTGAAGCCTCACCTTAAATCTCCTCCCTTATCCTCCTTCCCGTCAACGCTATGAAGACCTCCTCAAGATTCCTCACGCCATGTTCGCTTATGAGTTCTCCCGGAGTGTTCAATGCAATAATCTTCCCGTAATCAATCACCCCCACGCGATCACAAAGTTCTTCAGCCTCCTCCATGTAGTGAGTCGTTAGAAGCACTGTCTTCCCGGCATTCCTTAACTCCATCACTAGGTTCCACACTGCGCGGCGGGACTGGGGATTCATACCAACTGTGGGTTCGTCCAAAAACACCACCTCCGGATCATGCATTAAAGCGAGGATCAGGCTCAACCTCCTTCTCATACCACCGCTATACTTAGCGACCTTCCTCCCGATGTCGTGCTCGAGACCCATTTCATTGACAAGCCCTCCGCCTCTAGCCCTAACGACCTCCTTATTGAGTATGTAAAGATTGCCGAAGAGTTCAATGTTTTCCCAGCCTCTCAGGTAATTATAGACTGCGGTCTCCTGCGGACATACTCCTATCAGTCCCTTAATTCTGGGAGCATCAACGCTCGCGTCATACCCAAGCACTACAGCCCGCCCGCTCGTAGGTCTTATGCGTCCTATAAGGATTTTCACGAGTGTGGTCTTACCGGCACCATCCGGTCCTAGGATCCCGAAGACCTCCTTCTTAAAGACCTCAAATGTGACCCCATCTAATGCCCTGACGTTTTCTGTTTTTATCGTCACACTCATTACGAAACACGTTCGCAATCTTATGAATTTCTAGCTTATAAAGTTAATAAGCATAAAAGAAAACCAGGTTCTATATAGTAATAATTGAAATATTAAACATATTGTTAATGCCTATTCAAACTATGAATGTAGTTATCAAACAAGTTCACTGGGTAAGTACCTTTGTTGTCACTCCCCGATCATTTACTATCGCGTAGTTAATGTGGTGTAAGGTTTATGAGGTTATGGAGCAATACTTAAACTTGGGTGGTGTGTTGCACAGCGCTTCTGGAGCTCCTCTTAAGGGCCTGGTATGCAGTGATTACTTCTTTCTCTGCATAGGGACTGAGTTGAGGAGGGATGATGCTGCCGGTCTACGTTTCTGCGACATTCTTGAGTCAGGCGGGTTCCCTAAGGAAAGGCTCGTAAAGTGTGAGTTCGGTCTTGAGAATTGCGCGTCAGTTGTTGAGGAGGCGCTGGTCAGGAAGGCGGTCTTAGTCGATGCCATGATATCTCTCAAGGGGGAGGACGAGAACGTTGACTACATACTTACGGACTTGAAGTCAGTCGACGATGAGAGAATGTTCCTAGTCACAACGCACTCTATCCCCGTTAAGTTCGTAGTAGAGGTGCTGAGGAGTGAAGGATTACTGAGGGATGTTCTTGTCCTGGGCATTGTAGCGAGGGATCTTAGTCTGGGTGAGGGGCTGAGTGAGAGGGTTCAGGAGGTGGTGGAGGGCCTCGCTAGGATGGTTCTTGATCTGTGGAGGGAATGTTCTGAGGCAGGCCGTGATGCCGAGAGCGGGTCACGCTAACATTAACTGATTCAAGACTGTCGAAATGACTATGGCTAGCACTGCTGGGAGCAACGCATACCTGACTAGAGTCTTCACTCCCTGCTCCACTCTGAACCTCCCGAAGGATGACTTGATCAGCGTTATGATGGTGAGGACTGCGAGGTACTTGATCACGACCGCAACGATTCCTGCGACTGGATTCCCGATGAAGGGGTGTGGTCCTCCAAGGAGGAGGTACGTAACCACTAGAGATAATGCGTAAAGGTCGGCGTCGTGGAGGAAGTTGAATATTGCGAGGAGCGGGCCGCTGAACTCTGTTGCAACGCCTGCTATCAGCTCCTGCTCGGCCTCAGGTATGTTGAACGGCGGTAGCATGAGCTTTGACTGGAGAGCTATTAGGGCAGCCACCGTAGCCAGGAACATCGGGACCGCTGTCAGCGGGTTAGTCCATAACCCCCATGCTGCATCCACCGCAGCCTTGACCGAGAAGGCGGGCTCTGCCACCCGGTGAGAGAGATAGGCAGGCGTCAGGACAGCGGTGAAGAAGGCGGGTTCAGCAACTGCAAGTATGGTTGTGAGTCTTGAGACCCCCTTGACTGCGAAGGGATTCAGCAACGACGTAGCCATCACGAGTTCTGAGATCGCAACCCACACGCCCAAAAGGTAGACCAGGAGTATCACGTCGAATTTAGCTGCTATGCTGAGCGGGGCTATAGGTAGTAGGAGGAGTGAGGCCACCACCGCTCCCAACCCCAGGCAACCGAAGGCACGGGCTACTGAGATGCTACCATACTTATAGTTAGGCTCTGTCTTAACTAGTAGGAGTTTAATGAAGTCCGCGAAGGGCTGCAGGACTCCGATAGGGCCCACATAGGAGGGCCCCATCCTCCTCTGAGATCTGGCGAACAGTTTTCTGACCCACCACTCACTAAACATGGACATAACCCACAGCCCCAGGAGACCGGGGAACAGCAGGACCTCCACCAGAAGCACTAAAATAGTTGTCACATCCACCGCTCATCACCTCATGCTAATGAAGTATATGAGTGCCATCAGTGAGAGCGCACCGATATACGTAATCATGTAGACACTCCACTCATTCATCACTCCACTATGCATCCTGTCTCTCAGATAATTGTAGAGTCTGCGTCCAGCGCCCCACACGAGCCCCCAGAAGAGGTTACGAACCGGTACGTCGAGAGATCTGACCACGGTCTTCGGCTCACCTCCTATGTAGGCCTCGCCGTACTCCTCACTGCTCGGCCTGTCCCTCCTGGATAAAGTTGCGTAGGCCAGGTACATCGTGGCCGCGGTCAACACCAAAGCACTGCTTAGTAGGAGCGTGGCTGACGCGGGATCCAGTATGAGAACTTCCATTCCTACTCACCCACCCCAGAATAAATAGTATCCCTGAATCCAGTAGTTGTAGATGCCCTGCAGGGAAGTAGCCCCGTTGACTACCGTCTGAAGCCAGTCAATCAGAACTCCTGAGAGGAGTCCAGTGGCTATGCACGCGGCTGCAAGTGTCAGGAGGACAGCAATCGGTATTAGGCCAACCTTGGGAAGGTCCTGAACTTTAGACGTCTTGAAGAGTACAGCGTAAAGTAGCCTTACGTAACCTAGTAGCGAGACTGCCGAGATAGCGTTGATGAGGACCGCTATGTAGGGCATCCCAGCCTCCATGAAAGATGAGTAGAGGAGATACTTACTGAAGAAGCCGCCGAAGGGTGGAACCCCAAGTAACTGCAATACCCCTACCATCAGGACGAATGCCAGCAACGGATTCCTCCTCACAAGACCTCCGAGTTCATCAAGCCTCCTGCTGCCCCCAGCCATGAATATGACAACGCCGGAGGCGAGGAAGAGGAGGGACTTACCTAAACTGTGATTTATGAGGTGATAGAGGGCACCTGAAAGCCCGTCAATGTAGGCCGGTGTGCCGGGAGCGGCTACAGTGGTCATCCCTATTGAGAGTCCTGCGAGCACTAACCCTAGGTGGCTGACGGTTGAGTAGGCTAGCAGTCTCTTTATATCGTCTTGGACCGCCATCATAAATGCCCCTACAAACCCCGATGCGATCCCCAAGACTAGGGTGGTCAGTAACATCATGTCCCTCAAGCCCACTACCGCCGAGTAAGGGTTAAATATAGTGTACATGAATCTGAAGACCGCATAGACCCCCACGTTAACCACAAGTCCTGAGAGAGCTGCCGAGACTGGTGTGGGAGCTTCCGGGTGCGCATCAGGCAACCAGAAGTGGTTGGGGAATATCGCTGACTTAAATGTGAAGGTCCAGAGTGAGAGTGCTAGAGCCACTGCGGTGGCGGCATAGACCTGGCCATAATATGGTCCTGAAGCTGTGTTGTAGCCGAACGTCACTTTATTAATGAGATCCGCCATGTTGAGTGTTCCGAAAGACGCGTAGATGAATACAAGTCCTATAAAGTAGAGGGTGGTTGCTACAGCACCGAAGAGTCCGTACTTGATGGCCGCCTCAACGGCCTCGGGCTTGCTCCTGTAGAACCCTACTAACGCGTACGCACTTATAGACATGACCTCGAGCATTACGAACAGGTTGAACGCGTCGCCAGTGTATATGCACCCCAGCATCCCCACCTCCAGACCTAGGAGTAATGTGTAATAGTAGGGTGCGGCCTTAAGGTCTCTGACGTACCAGGCACTGTAGACAGTTATCAAGAACATCACCGAGGTGGTGAGAAGTGCCAGGAGTGCGTTCACGTAATCGACCTCATAGCTTATCCCCATCGGAGGCCACCAGCCGCCGAACGGATACGCCTTAACACCTCCCTCAAGGACTAGGTGGAAATTGTATGTAGCAGTGATCAACGCGTAAAGCGACGCAAGCGACGCGTAGATGTGGAAGAATCTGACGTTCTTAACTAACATTCCTAGGAGTGGAAGTACGAATGCAAGCCCTATGAGGGACGGAACCAGCATACCCACGCTCAGGACGTTCACCCACCATCACCTCAGTCGAATATCACCCGAGCGAACCTCTCAAAAACCTCCGAGACCTGTCTCCTTGCTTCGCCCGGTTCTGTCGTAGTGGTGTCTATCCAGTGTACATAGAACACCTTCTTACTCCGGTCAACCTCCACAACGACAGTGCCAGGGGTGTTTGTTATCGAGTTAGCTATGGTGAGCATGGAATAGTCGCTAGCTACATCGTAGGGGATCTTGACGATGCCGGGGTTTATGGGCATCCTCGGGTGGAGTATTCGCTTCATCACATCCACGTGAGCCTTCACCTCATCCACGAAGAAGTACCTGAATGCGTACGTAATAAGCCATGCAAGCCTCTGTGGCTGAAGCAGTTTGCGGGGATCCTTCACAGTCAAGTTGGCGGTTATCACAGACGTAACTAGAGCTACTACCACCCCAGTAGTTACGTCATACAGCGACGTGGAACCCGAGAAGATCACGTAGACCACGAAGACCGGGAAGAAGACCCCAACCACCTTACCTACGTAATCCATCGAACTCACCCCTTAAGCCTCGCCACCTTCCTCATGTCGGTGGTTCCGTAGAGTCTGTAGATCTGTAGGGTTAGGAATACTAGGAATAACGTGACCGCAAGGCCTATGACTATAGCCGTCAACACCAGAGCTTGAGGGAGAGGGTCTACAGCCACGTCCAGAAACCTCAGGAGCTCGCTCGGCGTGGGCTCACTCACAGTGACGACGGGGGGTACGGGCGGCTTATCCGGCGACGGCCATCCTCTGTAGCCTACAGCTATCGCTAGCACGTTCGCGCTGTCGGAGAATATGGTCAGGGCTATCACCTTCTTGATCAGGCTAGGTCTGACGAAGACCCCGTAGAGCGATAGTCCTGTGTTTATTATTATGCTGAAGAGAAATACGTTGAAGAGGAATGTATTCAAGTCACTCATACTCCTCACCACCCAATACACTCCTAGCAATCTCTTCAGGTATTGAGAGTAGTATGAAGACCAGGGTAAAGCCCCCGGCCACCGCCAGATACTCGAAGAGGTTAAATAGGAAGAGAGTTCCACTTAAAAGTGTGTTGAAGACGTAGGCAGGCACCCCGACTGGTGCGTCAAACTTCGGTTGATTCTGAAAGACGTAAGCGTTGACGCCGAGAACTAGGCCAGCGATCACAGCCAGAAACGCTGTGACGTATATTCCCAGCAACCCAACAGTCCTCAAAACCAGCATGGGCTTCTCCGATATGCCTCTCTTCACGAGGAAGTAGACGGAGAAGATCACTAAGAGTAGCAGGGGCGCCACAGCCGCTGCAGAACCTCCCTGGAAGCCTCCGCCGGGCGTCAGGTGGCCGTGGAGCGCTATAGAAGCACTGACCGCTATTATGAGCGGGGTCAGCGGTCTGGACGCCGTCTTGACTATCGGGCTCAGCCCGTTGCCCTCTACCTCAACGGTAGCTGTGTTATTCTCAACGACGCTCTTGAGGGAGATCCCCCTCATCAGGGCGAGGGCGCCCACTATTGCAAGGAAGAACACCGCTGTTTCGAACAACGTGTCAAGCCCTCTATAGTCCCAGACTATTGCAGTGACTGCCTCAGGGCTCATAGCACTAAACTCCGGGAACTGTGGGTTGAGCGTCGTGTAGAGGTACCAGGACGCCAGCATCCTGACGCCGGGAAGTGGGAAGTAGTACCCAAGAGCGCCTGAGGTAAATGCAAGCGAGAGCGTGAGGATCAGAATCGAGAGACTGAGTAGTGGGAGTATCTTCCTAATCCTCATTTCTCATCACCCTCCATCCTCTCCGTCTTCTTTATTAGGAAAAGAATGACAGCCGGGTACAGCCCAACCGCAACCGGGATGTAGACAAGCGATATGTCTGGTGCCATGAGTAGGTAGAAGAGTAGAGTATATGCCGTGCTTTGCAACGCTGAATAGACAACCGCCTTAACCAGGTCTTTCTCCAAGACAGCCAGATAGGTCGCGATCATGGAGATTACGCCCGTTACAGCCATAAAGAGGTAGGTCAGGGTGCTCAGCTCTATCACTTCTCCTCATCCTCCTTGAGTTTCTCGCCCAAGGCGTCGTGAATTATTGGTTGGGGTACAGCAGCCCTCGACTTATAGGCTGCTCTGGCGAGGGCGTGGGACCCTACAGGACCTAAGAGCAGTATGAGGGATGCCGTTACGGCAGAACCCCCAGCCACAAACCACCTATACTGACCTAAGTCAGTATAGCCGGCAGCGAAGAGAGCGACGCCGACGAGAGGGACGAAAGCCCCCCATATAGTCCCGACGGTCGCCGCGTGGAGTCTGACGAAGAAGTTAGGAAATCTAAGCAATCCTACGGAGGCTATTAAGTCAGCAACAGCTCCCACTACGATCATCACGGTCCCAAACATCATGAGGACCTGATTAAGGATGTCCTCGACCATGCCTACTCACCCATCTCCCTCGACTCCAGATATTTAGCTACGTAAATGTCCAGAGCGAACACCCACAGCGCGAGAACTATAGCCACCGCAATCAACACAGAAGATTTGAATAGCACACTCAGCACAGCTATGAAGGCCGCTAACTCATAGCTCATAGAGTCTATAGCCAACACGGCATCAGGTATGGTGGGTCCCTTGACGGCCCTCACAGCATAGAGGGTGAATGCCGTCAGGTAGACCGGTATCGAGTAGAGGATCGCACTAACCAGGATCTCGACGTCCATTACACGCCACCCGCTTTAGGCGTTGTGCTTAGTGAGAGATTACTTGAATCCGTCGGGGCTGGCGACGCTAGCCTGTAATCATTGCTAACTGTGTAAGCATTTGTGGGACACACGGTCACACACCTGTAGCAAAAAACGCATTTAAAGTAGTTGATCACAGGATAGATCTTCCTCGCGTTCGTCTTCGGGACCTCATATCCATCAGGTATTTTCGTCATGGTTATCGCGTTGGAGGGGCACTCCACAGCACAGAGGGAGCAACCCACACACTTCCTCAGGTCAGCGTACTGCCTCCCTCTAAAGTCAGGCTCTATGATCGTCTGCTCCTTTGGGTATTGAATGGTCACAGGCCTGCTGAAGATGCCTCTAACTATCTCTTTAAGTAGGGCAGGCCTCACTCACTCGCACCTCCAAGCTTCTTAAGGGGTATTGAATACCTCACCCCGCTTCTAAGATTCGTAACTACTGCCCTCTCCATGCAAGATATGCATGGATCAAAGCTCCCTAGAATTATAGGGACGTCGGCGATCATTTGATCAATGTAGGCGAAGGCCGAGTTAACCAAGTTGTTGAGTGAAGGGGTCCTTATCTTCACTCTGTAGGGCTTGTCACCACCTGAGCTACTCACGTAGTAGGTCAGCTCACCTCGGGGGGCCTCCACAGCCGTGTAGGTCTCCCCAGCTGGGAATCTTCTGGGAAGCTTCTTCTCGTCTGGGACGGGATTGCCTTGAGGTAGGTGAGTCAGGATGTACTTGACCATGTTTATCGACTCATAGAGCTCTCCAAACCTGACCATCGCCCTTGCATAACTATCCCCGTAGTCCTCGGTTATGACGTTGAACGGTATTTCCCCGTAAGCGTCGTACCTGTCCTGCGCCCTGATGTCGGTCCTCACCCCAGAGCCTCTGGCTATCGGGCCTACTAGCGAGTGCGCGACTATGTCCCGCGGCTTTATCCTCCCCACATCCCTCAACCTCTTGTTAATGGTCGCGTCCTCCTGGAAGACTCTGTGATAGTACTTGACCCTCTCCTCCACCCTCGACACCACGTCCATTATCCTTGAGATCTTCACTTCATCGACATCTCTTCTAACCCCGCCAACCATCATGTAATCCGCCAGAACCCTCTGCCCAGTAAGCATCTCCTTAGCCTTCATGACAGGCTCCCTGTCCTTCATCACGTACATGAAGAGCGTCTCGTACCCCGCCAGCTCGGCTGCGATCGCTAGTATGAGCATGTGACTGTGTATCCTCTCAAGCTCCATCGCCAGGACCCTTAGGTACTTTGCTCTGGGCGGCGGATCCACGTCGAGGATCTGCTCCAGGGCCCTGACGTAGCAGTTGGCGTGAACCGTGTTACATATGCCGCACACACGGCCAACTATGAATATATCCCTGTAGAATGAGTTCTTCTCGGCAAGCTTCTCAATTCCACGGTGGTTATAGCCTGTTATCACATCAACCTTAACTACCCTCTCTCCGTCAGCGTGGAGCTTGAGGAGCAACGGCTCGTGAAGTGCGGGATGCTGAGGTCCCACAGGTATCTCAACAGTCAGCGGTATCTCCACCACGTGAGTTACCTCACCCATCCTAGACACCCGAGTCCTTCCTTAGCGGGTAGATCCCCTTAGACGAGACGTCCTCGGGGATGAAGAAAGACCTCCTCATGTATGCATTACCCTCAAAGAGCACTCCCAGGAGATCGTGGGCCTCCAGCTCGCCGGCCAGCGCTCCCGGCATCAAGTCGATGAGGGTCTGGATCACCGGCCTCTCCCTAGGCAGGTAAGTCCTGACTACTACGTAGAGGTCGTGTTTGAACACATTTATGAAGTAGTCTAGTCTTATCAGGCCCTTCTCAGGGAGGTCAGTCCCCTCAATAGTCGCAATATACAGCGAGTCCTCACCCACCGTACTAACAAGTCTGGTGAGTAAATCCCTAACACTGCCCGAGTCGACCTCCAGCACCACCCTATTGGGCCTCATCACGTAAGACGACGTGATGAGGTCCTTCAACAACTCACTTAGATTCAGACTCACTGCCATCACCATCATTCAGCTTCCTCAGAAGCTTGAGGACGCCGTCAAGTATCGCCTCCGGCCTGGGCGGGCATCCAGGCACGTACATGTCGACCTTAACGACTTTGTCAGCCCCGCCAACGACGGGGTATGAGCCGGAGAAAACCCCACCGGAGGAGGCGCATGCCCCCACAGCCACAACGAACTTAGGCTCAGGCATCTGTTCGTAGAGCCTCTTCAACCTCTCAGCAGCTTTCTTAGTCACGGCACCCGTTACAACCAACACGTCGCCGTGCCTCACGGACGGCGCTAGCTTGACGCCGAACCTCTCAGGGTCGTAGTGCGGGGTTATTGATGCAAGGACCTCGATATCGCATCCGTTACATGCACCGGTATTGAAGTGCACTAGCCAAGGCGAGTACTTAACTATTTTTACCCGCTCCATGATGCTTAAACCTCCCTTCCCCCATTATAAACATGGCCGAGTTTAAAAGCGATTGCGCACTAGATCTGCAGACATCTCATCACTGCCTCAGCACCAGTGTTGCCGCAACCTGACCCAGCGGCAGTCCACCGTCATTCGGCGGTGTCCTGGAAGGCAGTAGTGCAGTTATGCCGAACTCCCTGAGCACTTCCTTAACTCCCTTCACAATGTAGTCGTTGACGGAGGCCCCGCCGCCCAACACCACCACGTCGGGGTTTGCTGAGCCCTCGTCGATGAGTTTAGACGCGATCCTCCCTAACGCCAACCCGAGGCCGTACTGCGACGTCAGACCGACGCAGGCCTTAACTCTTGAGTTCCCGCCGGAATCCAGTAGTCTGCTGACAGCTTGTTCAATGAACTGTTTTACATCCACCACGTACATGCCGTCACTCCGTAGGATCTTGAACCCACTGAGTAGTTCCTCATCAACTGTCCCGCTCCTGCATGATGCTTCAAGAGCTATCGCTGGCTCGCCCTCGTACGTCCTCAGGTAGCAGACGCCTGTAAGAGCTGAGACCGCGTCGAGGAACCTCCCGGTTGATGAGGATTTAACATATTCACCACGTCTAATTAACGTGTGAAGCAGGTCAATCTCATCAAAGTTCCTCAGCCCTCTCAGAAAGCCCAGCCTGGACGCCAGCTCCTTCACCTCCTCAGGATCCATGAAGGTCAACATGCTCGACGTCAAGTACCTGGCAGGTCTGTAAGTAGCCTCATCCCCTATTAGGGGGAGGTAGCTTAAGTGACCCGACCTCGTGTAACTCAAATCCTCGTTTATGATGAAGACCTCCCCACCCCAAACACCACCGTCGTCACCATACCCAACCCCGTCAACCACTATAGCTAAAGCCGACCTGCCGAGGATGTTCCTGTCAGCCATAGTGGCTAGTGCGTGAGCATAGTGATGCTGGACCTCGAGGACCTTCAGCCCGTGCTCCGCGGCGAAGAACCTGCCCAACCTGCTGGAATTGTATTGAGGATGCTTATCAATGACCACAACTGACCTGTTGACCTCAACCCTGTAGTTAGTGATTAGGTACTTCAGGTATTTCGAGAGGTCCTCAAGAGTATCGAGGTCGTCAGCATCCCCTATATATTGAGTCAAGACAACCTTGTCCTCAAAACCTACTGCCCCTGCGGACTGAAGCTCGGCCCCGAACGCCACGACGTTCTTCGGAAGCCTGGCCCCGAGTTTGATCCAGGTTGGCGCGTAACCCCTCCCCCTTCTGAGGAGGACTGGAACACCGTCCGTGAACCGGACGACCGAGTCGTCCGCCCTGTTCACGATCTCCCTGTCGTGAGTCAGGACGTAGTCCACAACCTTGCCGAGCTTCCCATACACACACTCTTCGCTGACACACATCGGTTGCCCCTTAGGGTTGCCGCTGGTCATTATGAGGAACTTGTCCCTGGTCTCTAGCAGAAGCAGGTAATGGAGGGCTGTGTAGGGTGTGAACACTCCCTCCACGTCCATCCCAGGCGACACGTGCTTGGAGACTGGCGTATCCTCCCTCTTCGGGAGTAACAGGATTGGTCTTTCAGGGGACTCCAGGAATTCTCTCGCCTCCTCGCCGATCACGACCAGCCTGCTGAGGACTTGAACGTCCAAACCCATAACTGCGAAAGGTTTGGTTGGCCTCTCCTTCCTCCTCCTCAGCTCAAGCACTACCTCGTCGTCGCTGGCCAGTGCCGCCACGTGGTACCCACCGACCCCTTTAACCGCCACTATGTAGCCCTCATCAATCAGCTTGGCGGCCTCCTTAACCGGGTCCTCCACCACTACCTTACTGCCGAGGCTGTCGGTGAGCCATAGTTTAGGGCCGTCTTCAGGGCAACTTATCCCCTGCGCGTGGTATCTCCTCAGATTCTCGACGTCCCGGTACTCACTGAGGCATTTATTGCATAGTCTGTACTTACTCATCGACGTGTTCTCCCTGTCGTAGGGGATTCTGTATATCATTGTGAACCGGGGGCCGCACCACGCACACGAGTTGAAGGCATACCTATACCTCCTGTCGCTTGAGTTCAGAACCTCCTTCAGGCAATCATCGCATATGGCGAAGTCTGGAGGTATCATAGATCTCCTTAACGCTCTCACATCGCTCTCCACTATGGTGAAGTCTTGAAAACCACCAGGGCCTTCAATCAGCTCTACCTCCATGCCCTCAACGCGCGCTACTGGCGGCCTCTCTCTCATTAAACCCTCGATAAACTTGGAGAGGACGCTCCAGTCGCCCTCAATAACCACCTCTACCTCCGACCCCCCTACGTTCCTCAGGTAGCCCCTCACGCCAAGTCTGATGCCCAGTCTGTGGAGGAACGGTCTGAAGCCGACGCCCTGCACAATCCCTTCAATCACTAACCTCAGCACCGGCATCCTGCGTCAACCCCTCACCCCATTGATGTAACTCTCTCAACCGCGTTAATTAGTACTACGTCTAGTGAAACCGTTTTGGGTCTCATGTGAAGGGCATACGTTATGAGAGTGAGAGGCTGGCAGCCAACGTAGATCCCTAAACTGAGGACTGACCGCTAGGTAAGTTTTTAAGAGCCGCGATATGATTAGCTACGTAGAGCCTCCTGAGAAGCTCCAGCGTCGCTTGGTCGACTCCCTTCTTCAGTGCTTTCTTCACTCTGAATGCTTCTTCAGGGAGTTTCACGAGCCAGTTTAGATATAGCGGCAAATGCCTCACAACATACCTGACTGCATTCCCTATGTAGGTGTCCTTCTCCCTGTGCCGTGTCCTTCGAATCCCTCTTCTCAAGGCATTTTTGAAGTGTTTAACGCTCTTAATGAGGAAGAACGTGTAGTACGCCAGTCTGTCCCTGATGAAGAGTTCCACCGGATCCATGTATGTCTTCATCACAGGCGTATGGACGTCGTAGAGGCTCCAGTCAAGTGTTAAGAGACTTCCCTCACGCAACGCCTTGACGAACGAATCCGTGCCAGGGAGCGGCGTATATATTGAGAACTGCGCTGAATCCAGGTACTCAGCCAACCCATACGCGTAGGTGAGGGTCTTACGCATCCCCTTCCTGCCCTCGTAAGGCGCCCCCAGTATGAAGCCTGCGTGGACTATCATGCCCTCACTCACCAAGGACTTAACAGCCTCCACACCGACGTCCGTACTACTGCCCTTCCTCATCTTCTTGAGGGTTCCTGGGTCCCCGGACTCCAACCCAAGGAATACAACCCTAACGCCGGCGTCGCGGAGGCGTCTCACAATCCACTTATTCCTAGCGATCAAGTCTGCTCTAACCTGAATTATGTAGCGTAGCCTGCTCAAGTAACTGCCGGCGATCATGTCCAGGAGTCTGAGCTTCTCCTCAAGAACCTTCTTGACAGGAATTATGAAGTTGTCATCGACTATGAAGACCCATCTGTACCTTAATCTGTAGATAGTTTTGAGCTCCTCTACCACTCGCTCAGCTGTCTTGAACCTCCAGGACCTGCCCCACATCCTTGTAGCCGAGCAGTACTCGCAGTTGTATGGGCAACCCCTTGAGGTCTCTAGTGGGGCTACGCTGGCGTGGGGATCAAGGAGCCCGGCCCTGTAGAGGGCACGGTCAAAGACATCATACCGCGGGAGGGGTAGCCTGTTCAAATCCTCCACAGGACTCCTAGGCTTGGTGACCCTCACCTCACCGCCGTCCATGTAGGTTAGTCCTCTCACCTCCCTGAAGGAGGTCCCCTCCGCATAGACCTTAAGGAGCTCGCTGAATGTCTCCTCACCCTCCCCAACCACGACCACATCGAAACCTTCCCTCAGCAGTATAGGGTATGTAAATGTGGCGTGATGGCCACCCGCAATTATTAAGGAACCGCACACCCTCTTAAGAACTCTGCCCAACCCGACGCTGGCTTTATGGCTTGCCGAGGTGTTCATGAGGAAACCCACCATGTCTGGGTCATATGAGGTAACTTCCAGAGCCAGGGTCCTCAGGTCCTGTTGACGAGCAACAGAGTCGAAGAATCTCACGCCGACCCCCCTCTCCACAGTCACCGCCGCCAGGTAGGCCGCGGCTAAGGGAGGCACTGTAAAGCCGAAGCTACTTCCATATACACTGCCCTCGCCCGCTAGGACGAGAGCAACTCTCACAACGACACCCCTGACTAGCCCTCTTCTACACTCAATATAAATCACGAACCAATGAGGACGGAGGAACACAATCCTTCGGACGCGGAAGAGGGTCAGAACGTGTTTACCGCAGTAATTATTCCCTCCAACGCTAGGATCACTATAGCTGATGCCACAAGGACCCCGACCACTATAGCAAGTGAGGACTTCAGCTTATTGAGTCCAAAGACGTGAGCTACGAGGGAGGCTGTCCAGGCCCCGGTGGCCGGGAGTGGGATCGCGACGAAAACCGCGAGCCCCAGATATCCCCACCTCCTCAAGTACTTAGCACCCTGCATCCTAGCCCTGCTAACCAGCCGCATGTAGACCCGCGCCAGACCCTCGAGAAGGCCGTCACTCGACTTAAGGAGAATATCTTCAACAAACTGTAGGAGGTTAAGAAGCACGAATGGCAACAGAGCATTACACCCGACCGCCAGAGCGACCATCACCCACTTACTATGGTCATCGGGCGCGAGGATGTACGCTAGGGGTATAGCCCCTCTCACCTCAGATACTGGAGCGAGGGCTGTGAGGATAACTAGAAGCACCGTATTCAGCAACGCCAACACCCTGAACAGTCAATACATCAATTAACTTATAAGCGTGATGAATTCGTTTCAGGACGACTCCTCAGACCGGTCGTCCTGCATGATGGTAGTGTAGTCCTTAAGGGTCTTCATCAGTCCTAAGTCTGCGAGAACTCCGGCAATCCCTGGAGCGTTCTCCAGATCTTCCCTACCTACTTTGTAGGTGCTCCCGATATCCTCACTCCTAACGTCCACTCTGATGAACTTCCACTCCCTATGGGGAATCCTGACAGCTATGTAGGGAACTCCGCCGGCCCTCGCGGCGAAGTCCAGCAACTTCCTTACCTGCTCTCCGTCCACGTAGATGCCGGCGGGTTTGGCTCTGGACTTGACCTCAAACACGGCAACCTTGCCATTCATTATTGCGACGATGTCTGGGTATTCTGCCTTCCTTATCCTGGCGCCGCTTGCGGGGGCCCTCATGACGGCGAAGCCGAGCCTCCACAGCGTGTGCACCAACTCCCTCTCCGCCCTATACCCTCTTGACCTACCCCCGACTACCCCCATCACCCTGTGTTAATCACTTCAGAACCTGCTTAAATATCTCGTAGCGCTTAAGTAATTGAGGTGTTGGTGTAGTGATTGATGTAGGAACTATAATAGTTCTTCTAGTAGTGCTTGTGATAATAGTTGCCCTGCTAAATGCAAGCATAAAGATAATTCGGGAGTATGAGAGGGCAGTGGTCTTCAGACTCGGGAGGCTGGTCGGGGCTAAGGGTCCAGGACTCATAGTGATTATACCGTTTGTCGACAATCTGATGAAGGTAGACTTGAGGGTGGTTACGGTGGATGTGCCTAAGCAGGAGATCATAACGAGGGATAATGTTAGTGTGAAGGTCGATGCAGTCATTTATTACAGGGCGGTGGATCCCGTGGCTGCTATAACTAGGGTAAGCAACTACCACTACTCGATAATGATGCTTGGCCAGACAGTCTTGAGGGACGTGATAGGCCAGGTCGATCTCGACGACCTACTTCAGAAGAGGGATGAGCTAAACAAGAGGATCCAGGACATAATTGATGAGACCGCCATGTCCTGGGGAATTAAGGTCACCGCAGTGACCCTGAAGTCAGTTGAGTTGCCTGAGGAGTTGATGAGGGCGATGGCCAAGCAGGCCGAGGCTGAGAGGTGGAGGAGAGCCAGAGTCATCGAGGCTGAGGGGGAGAAGCAGGCGTCCGCAGTCCTGGCTGAGGCGGCGGCTATGTATGAAGGTCACCCGACAGCCCTCAGGCTCAGGGAGCTCCAGACTTTGATGGAGATAGCTAGGGAGAAGGCGTTGGTGGTCGTGACGGAGACGGGGGCAACGGACTTAGGCAGAACTGCCGCCATGTATAAAGCATTTAAGGAGCGAGAGACTCAGTAGGTAGGGGGTGTGTACGTACAGAAGCATTGTTTTTTACTTTAATGTGTGTTTGGCAATCCTGATTCTACTCATGACCATCGTCCCGACCGAGTTGAGGGGTCTCGAAGTCGAGAACCAACTCGCCTTTCAGGGTGTGGACGTTGTTAGGAGAGCTATTGCGGTCAGCATAGAGCCGCCGTGGGATGTCGTGGATGACGGTGTTAAGGAGTGTTTTGTCGGGGCGTTGAGCAGAGCTGAGAGCGAGGGGAAGGCCTTCATATACTTAGTCAACAGTTACGGCGGCTACCTGGACGCCGCCTACACCATAGGAGACGCTGTAAGTAATTCCAAGACCCTGACCATAGCCTACGTGAGCGGGGGCAAGGCGTTGAGCGCCGGAACCCTGATAATCATCCCTGCTAACGTGGTTGCTCTTCATCCATCATCGATCATAGGCGCTATGCAGCCGGTCATGATCAACCCAGTTACGGGGGAAATTCAATTCATCAACGAGTCAAAGGTCATCAACCCGGTCGTTGAGAAGGCGCTTGCCTACGCTAGGCTGAGAGGGAGGAACGAGTCCCTCATCAGAGACTTCGTAGTGAAGGCCAGCACGGTGAGTGCTGAGAAGGCATTAGCCTACAGAGTGGCCGACTTGATTGGAGCTGACCTCGCCTCAGTACTTAACTCCCTACGTGGAGTGGAACTCAACGTCTCCGGGAGGGTTATGAGGGTTGAGATCGAGGACTCCGGCGTCGAGTTCTACGCATGTAGTGTGAGGTCAAGGCTCATCTCACTGCTCGAGAACTCGTCAGTTCTTAACGTCCTGCTCACCATAGGTCTTCTAGGCACTATATTTGCGTTGCTCAGCGGCAAGCTAACAGTGCTTCCGCTGACGCTTCTCTTCCTCTTCTTAGGGCTGGTTGGGAGCGGCTTGAGCCCCAATCTAGTGTCCCTCTTCTTCGTGGTGTTAGGAGCTACCTTGTTGGCTATAGAGCTCTTCGTGCTTCCCGGCTTCGGGATAGTCGGCGTGAGCGGGATAATCCTTCTCGCCTTCGGGTTCGCACTACTGCCCACATACCTCCCAAGCGGCTTCATGCCCTCGGAGGAGTATATCAACGCGTTAAGGCTCTTCATAGTCAGCACATCACTCGTTCTCGGCAGTTTCTTTGGCATAGTCTTGTTTAAGGTGATCAGAGTGAGGAGGAAAAGGCCTTACGAGTTCCTCCCAGTCGGTAAGGTAGGGAGGGCTCTCGACGACCTCAGGCCAGGGGGGACAGGCTTCGTGGTGGTGGAGGGGGAGTACTGGAGGGCGACCTCAGACGATGAGATTCCTAAGGGCAGTGAGGTCATAGTAGTAGGCCTCGAGGGCTCGACGCTCAAGGTCAAGAAGAGGCAGTGAGCTCCCATATTTAAGCCTTCAAACTCCATATCTAGTGAGGGTTATGCCCAGGATCTCAGGCGTCGCCGACCTACCTTTACATGAGGGGCACGTACCTCACTGGCTAGCCAAGCTCATGCTCAAGCTCTCCAAAAACATCCTGGAGGTAATGCTGCTCGAACTCAGTGACGAGGAGATACTTAAGAGATTCTCGAACCCGCTCTGGTTCCAGGCATTCAACAACGTGATAGGGATGGACTGGGACAGTAGCGGATCCACCACAGTCACGACTGCCATGATTAAGAATGCATTGGAGGAGTTAAGGGGTGACGTAAGGGTCGCTGGAGGGAAGGGCCTGACCTCAAGAAAGACCCCGAAGGAGATAGTGGATTACGGCGATGAAATGGGGTTAAGTAGCACTACGGTCGACCAGCTTATTAGGGTTTCCAGGCTGGAGGCTAAGGTGGATTCAGTCCTCCTGCAGGACGGCTTCACCCTCTATCATCATGTCCTAGCCTTCGATAGAAGTGGTAATTGGGTGGTGATTCAGCAGGGGATGAACACCGAACTGAGGCTTGCGAGGAGGTACCACCTAGCCTGGTTCGTGTCGGGCGACCCTACCCTAGAGCCTCATGCTGGGGTAGCGTCCGACAACGTGGGTCAGCCCCTCAATCTAACAACTAGGGAGTCGGTAGGAGTTAGAAGAGTTCTATTGGATCTAGCCGGCGACCAACCGGAATCAACCCTGAGGGAGTTGAGGATGGTCAACGCATACCTCAAAGGGGTTAGAACCCTGACAGGCTTGGAGCCTCCGAGACCCCTGATAAGAGGGTTGCCGTACTACAGACCTGTGGAGCTCAGCGGCAGGATGCTTAAGGAGTTGCGTGAGGCCTATGAGCTAAGACCCAGAAATATTGAGGAGCTACTGCTTATCAGGGGCTTAGGGGCTGAGGTAGTCAGGGCGTTGGCCCTCATCTCTGAGTTGATATACAGAGAGCCGCCACCCCTGAAGGATGTTGTAACTCACAGCTTCTCTCCGTTTAAGTATGCCTACGCCGTGGGAGGTAAGGATGGAGTGCCTTATCCCGTAAAGAAGGAGTTGGTGATGACGGTCGTCAAGGAGTTAAGCAGGCTGGTGGAAGAGGCTAAGCTCGAAGGTAAGGAGAGATTGGCGGCGCTCAGAGCTCTCAGGAAACTTGCTCCAGAGGATGTCAGCGGGGTCTAGTCGCCGTTCTCTGTTCTGGGTTGTTTTTGTCGTGGCTTCCTAAGCCAACCCCCGCGGGTCGCCGCAACCTCGGGGGGCTGGGGCTGCCGACAAACATCTAAAATACTGAGATGACACAGAAACAAAGAACAACCTTATTAAGGTTTCTCGGCCTTTCACTTATGGTCGAGGTCATCATGAATGAGTTTAACACTAAACACCGGAAACACCGGGTCACCAGCCATGCTGAGTCTGAAAAGCTCTTGGGGGATCCTCAGTAAGATGTTTCCACAACAATTAGTCTCAGGATCGATGAAGTGATGACCTAGAGGCGGGGTCGGTGACTGGGCGGTGGAGGAGGTCAGAGATTTGGAAGATTCGTGACGTATTTTTAATGATTATAGCGTGGGTTAGTACTTCGTCGGCGTCTGTTCTAGTGCTTCTCTCAGAGAGTAACGCACTTACATGTGCCTTCTGGAGGGTTTTCATAACTACATTACTTATATACTCGTACACTGTACTTGAGCGGGCCGTTGGTAAGGAAGGTCTTAAGAGTGTCAGCCGCTCAAGCTTCCTTAAAGCATTCGCAGCCGGTGTTCTGCTGGGGATGCATTTCCTCTCATGGATGGAGTCCTTATTCCTAGTGCCCGTAGCGCTCTCAACTACTGTTGTCGTCACTTACCCACTTATAAACGCGTTGGCTGAGGGGTTGATGCGCAGGAGGTTGCATGTTGGTGAGGCGTTCGGGTTAATCCTAGCGTTTCTAGGGGTTTTCACGGCTATGAAGCCGCAGATAACTACGAACTCCTCAACCGCTGGACTGGTTCTAGCGTTTATCGGTGCCTTAAGCGCTGCTGGCTACTTCCACTTGGGAAGGCTCTCCAGGATGTCCGGCGTATCCCTCACCTCCTACACAGTCATAGTCTACGCGTCATCCTCCCTCACCCTAGGGCTCTACGCAATGATCACAGGGTCTTCCGTCTCCCCGTCTTCGGCCACCTCCTGGACGTACGTGATCTTGTTGGCTCTAATTCCTATGCTAGGGGGTCACACTGTAATGAATTACCTATTGAAGAAGATGAAATCGTATGTGGTGACTTCGATATCTTTGGGTGAGCCTCCTGGGGCGACATTGCTGGCGGCAATCCTGCTTGGACAGTCAGTTACGATGGAAACGATTGTCGGGATGGTTTTGGTTCTGACGGGGATCACGGTAGTGCTACATACCTCGATTAGAGAGACCCGAGCCTTAGAATCCTAACCAACCTATCATAGTGTTCTTCCGTTAGTTGTAAGGCTGTGTAGCTTATTGATTAATGAAGTCTATTCACCCACCAGAGCCAACTCTTTGTCCCTGCTGACAACAACCATTAGAGCCCCTACTGCGAACGCTAGGGATGCCATGCCGGCGTATTGCGACACATCGTTGGGACTGACGGTCTGTGTGTCTATGGTGAACGTGTACTTGACCCCGTCGATTACAGAGACTAGGTTACCCTGAATAACTACGACCTGTGTCACCATACTACCCTCACCGTGCTTCAGGAAGCCCTCCTCATCGTAGGAACCTCCGAAATACTCAACCGTCATGCTCAGATCACGCCATCTATTACCGGCCAACACGCGTATCGGGAAACTTCTGTCACTCAGGCTGAGGCTAGTGCCTGCCTTGCCTGGGTCGTAGAGCAGGCCAGCGGCATTGAGCCTACTTAAGAGTATCCTTGTAGAGCTCAACGGTATGTCGGCGATGAAGCTCTGAACGTCAGGTAATTGGATTGCCGCGTAGTCACGGTAGGGTGTCTCCATGTACGTGTACTGAACGTTCATCACCTTCACGACGCCCATACGTGGTAGCGCGGTCAGCACGTATGCCCCTCCAACGATTACGGAGATGATGACTATGGAGAGGAAGGTTTTGGAAAGTCTGCTCAAGCCCCTAACCTTAGGGTAAGTCAAGATAAGGTAGGGTAGAGACCTTACGTACTCCACAAACTTCAGCTCTCTAAGCCTCTCCCGGTCCACAAGCAGTGGAAGCAGAGCCATCCCGGCCAGGAAACCCCCAGCGTGAGCAAATACGGCGACACCTCCTGATATCCTGGCGAAGCCGTAAAGGACCTGCGTCACGAACCAGAATATTAGGTAAAGTGACGCCCTCAGGGAAAAGCAGGCAGGGAATATGAAGAATATCCAGCAGGCTGTGAGAGACGTGCCTGGGTAAAAGATTAAGTAAGCACCTAAAACGCCACTGATAGCTCCTGAAGCCCCTATAGCAGGGATGACGTAGGACGTCAGACCGCCTAGGAAACTGAATGCTACGTGGAACAGTGATGCAGCCACCCCTGAGGTCAGGTAGAGTGTCAAATATCTAGGGCCGCCTAACACATCTTCAGCAGCCCTCCCGAATATGTAAAGAAAATACATGTTGAAGAATATATGAAATATGTCACCGTGCATGAACATCGAAGTAAATATCCTATACCACTGCGTCGGATCCTCGAGAAGTGCTGGAACGAATGCTCCCGCGTTAACCCAATAGTCGTCAATCTCTATGAAGAAATTACTATATGAAGTGATTAAATAGATGATAACGTTAGCTATGATCAATCCTAAGGTGACCTTAGGCCTCCTCCTGTAGTACGTGTCGCCTAATGGAAACCCGATGCTGTATCTCATTCACACACCACGCCATACTGCTCATGTTCTATTACCGAGGCACTCAAATATAAATTGTTGGGCTGGTTATAGATTAGGTGGTGTTTCATGAACAACCTTGTTGAGGGACTTAAGGTCCTAGTAACGGCCTCAACTAAGGGTATTGGACGCGGCATTGCGGAGGTTCTCCTGGAGCAGGGGGCTCACGTAGTCATCAACGGAAGGGAAGAGTCCGCAGTTAATGAGGTCCTCAGCAAGTTGAGGGGCAGGTTCGATGGGAGAATTCACGGGGTCGTTGCCGACCTAACTGTTAAGGCTGATGTGGAGAGGCTGGTCGACGAAGCGGTTGCTCTGATGGGCGGGCTTGATTCACTAGTTTATGTAACTGGACCTCCCAGGCCAGGAATGTTTAAGGATCTTACTGACGATGATTGGGAGAACGGAGTTAAGCTTCTAATACTGAACGCCGTTTGGCTAGTCAATAAGGCTCTGACACACCTCAGAAGGTCTACTAATCCATCCATCCTTTTCCTAACTAGTACGACGGTGAGGGAACCAGAACCTGATTTAGTACTCTCAAACGTCCTGAGGATAAGCGTCCACGGATTGATGAAGACCCTAGTCAGGGAGCTGGGCCCGGAGAGCATCAGGGTCAATGCAATAATACCAGGCTTCATTGAGACCGACCGGCTTAGGAGCGTGTTCAAGAATAGGGCCCTAAGGGAGGGCAAGACCTATGAGGAAGTGTATAGGGAGTACGCACAGAACATTCCTCTCAGGAGGGTAGGGAGGCCTGAGGAGGTAGGGTGGCTCGCTGCATTCTTGCTGAGCAGATACGCCTCATACATTCATGGCGCTTCAATACCTGTAGATGGGGGACGTCTGCGCTCTCACTTCTGACCGTAGCAGATTAAAAGGTCCAAAGTCCTATCTCCCTGTAAAGCCTAAGGGTTTCCTCAAGCTCGTCTTCATTTATCTTTGAGATGACTATGCCAGCATGGACTATGACGTAGTCACCCTCCTTGACATCTTCGTCTATCGCTACTATCACTTCCTGCACAACCCCTCCTAAGTCGACATCGGCATACGTTAGACCGCCTGTAAACCGTTTGCTTAAGACCTTCGCGGGAACCCCTAGACACAAACTTACCACCCTAGCATATCCTTGGTAAGTTGAGGGATTTAGGCTCTATTAAGACTTTGCCACCGACTTCAGTCACTCCAATCACCCTGCCGGTCAAGAACTTGGTTGGTGGTTCAATCACTTCACCCACCACCTCCGCTCTACGCTCGCCCACATCCCTGAGCATGGCCAGTACCTCCTCGACGACGCTACCTTCTACAGCCAGGACTGCAATTCCCTCGGAGGCCATGGAGAGGTGATCAACCCCCATCGCCTCAAGAAACGCTCTGACCTCCTCCCTGATGGGGACTTTGCCCCTGTGCAACATTATTGCAAGGTTATTAGCTGATGCCCATTCACTGAGGACTGCTGCAAGCCCTCCCCTGGTGGGGTCCCTCGCGGCGTGTATGTGATTCCTGAACTCCCTCACCACCTTAAGGAGTGTTCTACTCAACGGTCTCGTATCGCTTCTGAGACCTGACGCTTTGCTCAGGAGCCCCAGCTGAGCAGCAAGTATGGTCGCTCCATGTTCTGCGACGTCACCGGTGACTATTATCTTATCGCCTACTCTCAACTCGTTGTCGGGAATAGGCCTCTCAGTAAGTCCTAAACCAACCCCTGTTATCAGGACCTTGTCGAGAGATCCCTTAGGCATCACCTTGAAGTCGCCGCCTATCAGGGCAACGCCCTCACTCATCAGCGATCCTATCAGAGAGTCTATAATGCCCCTCAACTCGCTTTCGGGGAATCCTTCCTCAACGACCACAGTGTCCATGAATGCGAGGGGTTTAGCACCTGATACCACTAAATCGTTAATCACCCCATTGGCTGTCAAGGAGCCTATATCACCGCCGGGGAATCTGTAAGGGCTGACGGTATACGTATCGACTGTGACAACTAAGTATAGGTTCTCACCAATCTTCAGTGCTGCAGCATCGTCGAGAACGTCCAATCCGTAACCGTCCATAGCCCTGCGTAGCCTGTCTGGGATCTTATTCACTATTAATTCCCTCACCAACCTCCAAGTCTCTAGAGCACCGGCTCCGTGGGCCAGTGTAATCGTTCCTGAAGTCACCCTCAACACCAACATAAGAACACTAACAATGCTTATTACTGTTACAGGAGGAAGTCAACAACTCTTGAAGAGCCTTTACTGACTGTTCATGGGATGATTTTCCCGTCAACCCTTAGTTCATTGATTCCGTGTTTCTTTAGCGTTGTACTGACCTCCTTGAGTAGCGCGTCAACCCTGTCTTTAAGAGCCCTGTACTCCAGCGACTCGCCGTAAATCCTTACCTTAGGCTCGGTGCCGGACTTCCTTACTAAGATCCAGGATTTGTCCTCGTAATTAACTCTGACCCCGTCAAGGGTAAACACCTCGGCCTCCGGGGTTCTCCACTCCATGAGCTTAGCGGACAACCTCTCGTAAACTTCGTCTCTAAGTCCCTTTGGAACCTCGATGGATACCCTGGCTTGTGGATAATCCGGTACCTCACTCAGGAGCTCATCTATGTTCTTACCCTCATCTATCATGAGCTTAACTAGGAGGGCTGCCTGATATATACCGTCAACCCAGGGACCCCATTCAGGATCTATGAACTTCCAAGGCTCGGCAGTCATCACAACATCTGAGTGTCTGAGCAGTCCTGTGTGTGTTGCCCCCAACTTAGTAATATCAAGTTTGCCGCCGGCGGACTCCACAACATCTCTTACCGAGTTACCAACATCTATAGAGACGACTACGGTCCCCTTCTTCATGCTGAGGATGTGCTTAGCGAGGAGGGCGATGATCCTGTCCTGCTTCACAAAACCTGATCTAGGGCTCAATACCGCCAGTCTATCGCCGTCCCCATCGTGAGCCAGAAAGATGTCGACGTTGAGCGATCTGGCCACAGGCATCAGAGGCTCTAGAACATCCGGCCTGGGCTCTGGATGCCTGCCGGGGAATCTCCCGTCTATGTTCGAGTTTAGGGTGAATACACGGGCACCCATGCTCACTAGAATCCTCGGAGTCGCTAGGGAGGCACCGCCGTTCGCAGTATCGACGAGCACCTTAGGTCTGCTCCCTTCACGGAGGGGCTCCATCCTACCTAGCAACTCAGCTATGTAATCATCTATCACACGACCAGTCGATGTAAGCGTACCCACGTCACACCAATCGGCATGCCTCCATCCTCTATTAAGGAATAGCTCCTCAACTCTTATCTCGTCTTCCTCCAGCAACTCCATTCCATTGCCGTAAAACGCCTTAAGCCCATTATCGTGCGGTGGGTTGTGCGAGGCCGTCACGTAGACTCCTAGATCGCTTGCGAGATGTCTAGCACTCCATGCGAGAACGGGCAGTGGGACCAGACCGACGTCTACCACGTCACAGCCGGCCGCTAGAAGACCCACAACCACTGAGCCCTTCAGAACAGGGGTTGTCAACCTCCCGTCGCCGCCGACGACGCTCCTGCGTGCTTTGAGGTACGTCGCTAGGGATGCCCCCAGACCGAGAAACATCTCCGGATTTACGTCGGCTAAGTACCTACCTCTAACGCCGGCGGTTCCGAAGATCTTCCTACATCTGCTCACCCAACTCCTCACCCACCGACCCCGCTTGAGGATAGTCCCTCAGATTAACCAATTCAGCGGGCTTTAATAGAGCGACTGCCGCCGCCCTCCTCCCTCTTGAGACTTTAACAACCTTGATGAGGATAACCCAATCAGGGTTCTCGAGGTTTACAGGTCTTTCGACGTACTTAGCTATCTCTCTAATCGAGTCTATGGAGTGCATGAACCTCCTCCTGCCGTCAGGACAGACGCTAATTAGATGTCCTTGAAGCGTTATCCTGAAACTGCTTCCTTCAGGTATTTGGGTCGCTATTTCCTTAACTACGTCAGCTACTTCGTCGACGTAGGGCTCCACCACATGATCTACTGGAATGATTCTTATGATTGGTGTGCCGCTACCCTTAAGGGCTGCCCTCAAGCCCTCGGCAACTTGATGCGGGTCGCCCTCCACATGATACAGCATAACCGATTGGTAGGAAGTGATGATCCTCCCTGACGTGCCTAACACTTCCCTCAGTTGATTCCTGGCCCACCTCCAGTTGTCAGTGCCTGGCTCATGAATGACTATCAGGTTAAACACTTATACCACCCCTAACGACCCGCGATCGGTCGAAAGCCTCCTGGCCCACTACCGTCACTATACTCAAAGCAGATCAACCATACTATTATGAGATGGCATCATTAATAAACAACGCTTATTAACGCTCCCTCCAATGTCAATTTAGGTCATTCCTATGCGTCAGTACGTTATGTGGCGTGAGAAAATAATGAGCAAGCTGAGTTCCGGGAGACCTCTCCTGGGTGCCTGGATAACTATCTCACATCCTGAGATCGTTGACATACTCTCGAACATGCCCTTCGACTGGTTCATGTTTGACATGGAGCATGCCCCCCTCACGGTGAGGGATGTTGAGACGTTGTTGATGCCTCTTAAGGGAACGGACATAATACCGTTTGTGAGGGTTGCGTGGAACGATCCAGTCCTCATTAAGCTTGCTTTAGATCTAGGAGTTGCCGGGGTTCTCGTTCCATGGGTGAACAGCAAGGAGGAGGCAGAACGTGCTGTGAGGGCTGTCCGCTACCCTCCTGCCGGCATCAGGGGTGTGGGACCGCGGAGGTGCGTTAGCTACGGCATCCAGAACGTGACGGAGTACTTCCAGAGATGGAATGAGCTAGCCACGCTCATAGTTCAGATAGAGACCAAGATAGCGTATGAGAACCTTGATGAGATATTATCGACTGAGGGGGTGTCAGGGGTTTTCGTAGGGCCCTCTGACCTCTCAGCCTCGCTAGGGTACTTCGGCAGGGTGGACTCTCAGGAGTTTACGAGGGTGCTTGAGGACATAGTTGAGCGGGCTAGAAGGCATGCTGGAAAGATCGTGGGTATAATGGCGACGACGCCGGACTTCGCTAAGAGAGTTGTTGATATGGGCTACAACTTCATATCGTTATCCCATGATACGAGGTACCTGATCAGGGGGGCTGAGCTGTATCTGAAAGCAGTTCAACAGCATTAGCCGGGATCCCATTCTTCGCAAGAGCCAGTAACTCAGGTTATTTCAGCCTGCGTTCCTTCAACGAGCTTACCCACTCATAGCTCACTCGTTGGGCGAAGGCTCTGGTAAGCCTGACGGTGTTGACGACGTCCTTGAGATCCACCACCTCCACCGGCGAATGTATGTAACGCGACGGTATTGAGACCACCCCCGCAGGAACGCCCTCTTTATTGAGGGCAATCACCGAGGCGTCGGTAGTGCCTCCTGCAAGTACCTCAACTTGATACGGTATGCCCAACTCTTCAGCGGTTTTCAGCAGGACGTCTACGACCTCCGGATGGGCTATGAGTCCTGATGCAGACCGGCCGTCAGCTATCTTAATAGCAGGCCCCCTCCCCAGCTGTGTACACCACTCGTGCTCAGACACACCGGGAAAGTCACTGGCTACAGTCACGTCCAGCGCTAGGGCCAAGTCAGGGGTTATCGAATACGCAGCAACCTCAGCCCCCTTAAGCCCTACCTCCTCCTGAACCGTCGCCACGGCATACACGTCAAGCTCAGGCGCTTCAATATATTCGAACGCTTTAATCATAGCGGCTAAACCAACCCTGTCGTCTATTGCCTTTCCTGTGACTCTGTCGCCTGACAGGATGCTTAGCTCCCTATCGAAAACGACAATGTCGCCAACCTTCACACCAAGTTTAAGGACCTCATCTCTTGAGGATGCTCCTATATCAAGGAATAACTCCTTTAACTCCGGGATCTGCCTAGCCTCCTCAGGCTTAATCACATGAGGTGGTTTCATGCCGATGACGCCTCTGTAGGTTCTTCCGTCTCTAGTCCTAACGACCACTCTTTGATATACTAGGGATCTCTCAGTGAGCCCGCCTATCGGGAGTGCTCTGAGGAACCCCTTATCATCTACGTGTGAGACGAACAGCCCTATTTCGTCCATGTGCGCGGCCATCATAAACCTGCCATTCCCCCTTGAACCCTTCTTAACGGCAATCACGTTGCCTAGCGTGTCAATCCACAGCTTATCCGCCACACTCTTCAACCGGTCAACAACTAGATTTCTAATACTGGCTTCGTTGCCTGAAGGTCCTATCACTTCCGAGAGGGATTTAAGTAACTCAAAAACTTCATCCTTAGAAGGGCCAGGCCATACGTTCATGTGGAACACCATAATATTAAGTCATGCATGTTCAAATATAAATCCTGCATTATAGCAAGCAGGTATACAGAGCTCTCAGCGGTTAATCCCTTTGAACCCACGTAACAGCCACTACAACATGTCGTAGACTTGTAAGATAGTTGGGATGGACGTCGTTTGAAGCTGGGATAACCCGTGAAGAAGTATAATGTGGTGTTGAAGTCGTGAAAGCCAAACCTTACCGATCTTTAAAAATACAATGTAATAAGATGCACTATTTACTTCCTCCTTATAAAGAAGAGTGCAAGTATCGCTACTACTGCCAACACAACTACTACGGGTATTAGCGTGTCAGTCATGCTGGGTTGCGTTACTGTAATGGTTGCGGTGATTTGCTGAGTCCGTGTAAGGATTGTAGTGGTTGTATGGGTAACTGGCTGTGTTACTGTGGTAGTGAGTGACTGTATTTGTGTGTGGACGGAGGTCGTAGTGCGCGTTACCGGCTGTGTTACCGACTGTGTCACCGTAAGCGTAACTGGTTGAATTATTGTAGTCGTGAGGGTTGGCGTGGGCTCAGTCCCAACGATCTTTGGTTTATAGCCCGTGATCTGGGCAACCCATTCTATGAAGGTCCACGGTTCGTAATCGGCTCCGTGCTCGCCCTCCCAGTAAATTTCGAAGTTGACGCTCTTGCCAGCATTCTCTAGAGCTATGGCTAGGTTGGTCCACATAGTTATCGCGGCATGATTGTCTTTAGAACCTGTGCGGATCCACCAATACTGCGATATGTGAGGCCAGTCCTGCTTTATAAAGTACATTGGGTTCATCATATTTATGATCTGTCTTAGCTCGGGGTCGATGCAGGCGCTCGGGTCGCCGGTATCCCATTTAACGCAGAAGTCCGTGAAGTGTCGTGCTGGAACTGTTTCGTTTCCGAAGAGGAGAACCTCTGGCGTAAGCCCGAGGGCGAAGACATCTCCGAAGGTTAGTTTCTCCGGTAGAGTCAGATTCTCAGGTATGTGAAGTACATCGAACGCTGGACAGCCCTTCATCCTGGATATGCCGTACTCAAGGTATTCGTTCCACGTGAATGAAGCTGTTTGGGTGACTGGATCCCACATGATCCAGCTATTCCGCTGTAGGTACTGCGCACGGTGCGGCTCTGGCAAAGCTTTTATGTATTTGATTGCTGCAGGGATTAGATAGTTCTTCACTATGTATTTCTCATAAGCCTCTGGAGTTGCAAGCAGTTCACCGTTTCTGTCCAGTAGGTTTAACTCTCTGAGATATTCCGGCCAGAGCGACCTCAGCATCTGAGATATGGTCTGGTTAACCAGACTGCCTGTTGGTAATGGTTTAAGTCCGAATTCCCACTCGTACATCATGTCGGCATGCTCTAAATCGGTTATTGGGCAGTAGGGAGCAGCAGCAAAAACACGATCGCTAGCTTCTGCAGCCCCGAGCTGTTGTAAATACGGTTCGTAAAGCGGGCTGTCGCCCGAAGCCGCTAAAAGTGCAGAGAGGGCGCCACCAGCACTAGTACCGATTGGGATAATCCACTCCTCATTACCTGGGAATGTGTCGCTGTTATAGCGCATGTACCTGATTACTGCCTTCAGATCCACGATGGCCGCAGGTGCTTTGCCGTACCACGTGCCGTTTGAGAATCTGCAGTCCCACCCGCGCACTCCTGGTACGGCGACTACGTAACCCGCTGCTAGTGCAAGTGCTACACGTTCAGCTCCTGTGACCCTGGTCGCGAAACCTGTGACGTTGTCAACCCGTATTACTACATCATTTAATGGTATCCCGTTTTCACCGCCTAGTATGTTCGATACAGAGAAGTAACCCCCAACATTGATTACAAGTATTATAGGGGCGTTCGAAACGTCAATATAGGTGTTGTTAACTTTTATCGGAACTACGACGTCCATACTCTGGTAATTGGGATTCACTGGCTTAGCGACGTAGGGTATGTGGTGGTAGCGCTTAAACACTACAGTGGTCTCAGAGAAGGGAGTGATTACCTTTATAGTGTGTAGGGTGTAATCATTAACGGGGAACCGTAGAGGATCGACGTTGCTAGACTCGTTCGTTGATGCACTGATTACACTTGCTGACGTCATCGTGGTGAATGCCGATAAGATTAGTGCAAATACCATGCTGTAGATATATAAGGTAGTAGTCTGTTTCGCAGATTACACCGTGGTTTTATATTTTTCAAAGCATATAAAGATTTCTACTGTGAACGGAATACGTACCTTGAGGGTGAAGTTATTAACGAGAAAGTAACACACCTTTAGGCGATGTATGTGGAGGAAGTTGTAATTGCTGAGAGACTTAGAGATGCCGAGCAGGTTCTGAAGAGAGTAGTTGTCCCTGGATTTGATGTGGACGTTATTACGTCGGGGGTTGTGACTAGGTTGAGAATATCTAAGGATGGGAGGAGGCTGGTGGTTTACTTGGATTTCAAACGGAGCGATCCTAAGTGTCCGTTCTGCATGTTCATAAGTCACGCCCTGTGGACCACCATAGCTAGGGAGATTCGGGACTCTCTCCTGGGAAGAGGTTTATTCGAGGAAGTCTCCGTTGTTGATGAGGTTACTAACGCGCAGGTCATTTAGGAGGGGATTCCGTGTCGGAGTTGTGCACGGATTGACCACCTAGCTATTACACTGCTTATCTTAGTGAGCAATCGTATAATGCTTTAGGTGTTGCGGGTGGACGATAAGGACTGGGTGCTGAAGAGCTCGATAGTCAAGGTGATGATCAAGCTGGGGCTTCCTATAGGCGTCATGCAGGCTCTAAACGTCATCTACAATCTGACGGATATGTTTTGGTTGGGGAGGCTTGGGAGGGAGGCGTTAGCAGCGATCAACGCCACCTGGCCCGTGGTCTTCTTGGTTGTGGCCGGGCTCGCTGGCGTGCTCCAGGCTGGCATTTCCCTAGTGTCCCAATACTGGGGGGCCAAGGACTATGAATCCTCCATGAGGGCGGCAGGGCAGGTGCTCCTGCTGGTTTTGCTAGCGGGGCCGCCGGTCAGTCTGGCGGCTTACGCCGCGTTGCCTCCGCTCCTGCAGCTGATGGGGGTTCCTCAGGACGTGATTCCTGGGGCTGTGACGTATGGGAGGATCTTCACACTGGGTCTCACGGTGTTCGGCTTAATGGACGCCACGGTATCGATATTCAGCGCTGCAGGCGACACTTTAGCGCCGATGAAGATCAGGCTCTTCGGGGTGCTTCTTAACGTGATCCTGGATCCCGTGCTGATTTTCGGTGTAGGGTTGATACCACCGCTCGGGATTGCTGGGGCTGCTATAGCCACCTTAGCAAGCGACCTAGTTGCGGCACTGCTGGCACTCCATGTCCTGGTTAAGGGGGTCAGGGGGGAGAGGCTTAGACCCCTTCATTTAAGACCGCGCCCAGGCTTGCTGAGCAAGCTAGTTAAGATAGGACTCCCGCTCTCCATCTCTTCAATGGGTGAGGCGGGAGGGTTTGCACTGCTAACGGCCATAATAAGTATGATGGGTAGTGCCGCGCTGGCGTCATGGGGTGTTGGGGACAGGCCTGTGGGACTCCTCGACATATTTGTGGCTAGCCTTCTGGGTGCAACCACTACTATAGTCGGCCAGAGCTTAGGGGCCGGGATGTACGACAGGGCTAAAGAGACTGCTCTTAAATCTGTCCTCTACAGTGTGGCGATGGTCGCCGCGGGCATCAGTGCCTTCATACTAGTGAGATACGACATCGTGTCGTTCTTCACTCCCTCAGACCCGGAGGTGATTCGGTACGCCGCCGACTTCCTACTGTATATGGGGCCCTCCATAGTTTTCTTCGTAATTTTAAGGGTCGCGTTCGCCGTAGCCAGCGGTTCAGGTCACACAAAGCCTGTGATGTTCTTAAGCCTCTTCAGACTATGGGTCCTGAGGAACGTGTTGGCTACCTCTTCGGCCCGGGTCCGTTTGGGATCGGCGTCAAGGGCCTGTGGATTGGCATGTCCGTGAGCAACGTAATAACGGGCATGCTAGCGCTGGTGTGGGTGTTGAGGGGTAGCTGGCTGAAACCTGTGATAAAGACATGAGCGGTAACGGGGTTTCGATGCCATAATGTACTGCTTGCGTGTGGTCTCACCTAAACGCGTTTATAATCACGTACCCCGATTTCTACTGGGTGATTTCAATGTATTTCGTAAACGAGGCTGTTAAGGAACTCCTGAAGCTTTACAGGAGGGTGTGGGCCTTATCGCATGCAATGTCCGTTATGGGATGGGACTTAGAGACGTACATGCCTGCCGAGGGCATTGAAGAGAGGAGCGTCGCCCATGCCGAGTTAAGCCTCATGGTTCAAGAGTCTCTACTTCGCAGGGAGTTCCTTGAAGCTCTTGAAAGGGCTTCAAAGCAGGAGTCCTTAAACGATTATGAAAGGGGAGTAGTGAGGGTTCTCGGGAGGGAGGTCAGGATCGCCAAGGCATTGCCTCCGAAACTTGTTGAGGAGTTGGCCAGGGTGACTCAGGAGGGTAGGATGGCATGGAAGGCCGCTAGGGAAAAGAACGACTTCACCACGTTCAAACCGTACCTGGAGAAGATCGTCGAGTTAACTAGAGAGAAAGCCAACTACCTGGGGTTTAAGGAGCACCCGTACGACGCTTTGCTCGATCTTTACGAGGAGGGCATGACTGTCAGGGATGTTGAAGCGATGTTCACGTACTTAGAGCCTAACGTCAAGAAGGTCTTGGAGAGAGTTATGAGTGAGGGTAGGTATCCAGCCGAACATCCGCTAGAGAAGGAGAGGTACTTAAGGGAGGAGGCGGAGAGGCTTAACTTTATGGTTCTTGAGGCGTTCGGGTTCCCGCTTGGGAGCAGAGCCAGACTGGATGTGTCAGCACACCCGTTCACAATCAACATGGGTGTGAGGGACGTTAGGATAACCACTAGATATGAAGGCGTTGACTTCAAGAGAACCCTCTTCAGCGTTATTCATGAGTTCGGTCACGCTCTCTACGAATTGCAGGTGGATGAGGAACTTAGATACACGCCGATCGGTAGCGGTGTGTCACTCGGTATTCATGAGTCCCAGAGCAGGTTCTGGGAAAACATAGTAGGTAGGTCCAGAGCCTTCGTCGAGTCGTTCATAGATGGGATCGCATCTGTAGGTCCTGCTAAGGGCCGGGACGCTGAGGACATATACAGGTACTTCAACACAGTGAAACCATCGCTGATTCGCGTGGACGCGGATGAGGTCACCTACAACCTTCACATAGCATTGAGGTTTAAGCTGGAGAAGTTATTGATCACGGGCGAGGTGAAGGTGTCTGAGCTCCCGGAGCTGTGGGACTATGAAATGGAGAAGCTCCTCGGCGTGAGACCTAAGAACTATTCCGAGGGGGTCCTGCAGGATATCCACTGGAGCATGGGTTCTATAGGCTACTTCCCCACCTATTCCCTAGGCACGATACTCTCGGCCCAGATATCTCACTACATGAGCAGGGATCTCGGGGATCTACAGGTGTTAATACTTAATAAGGAGTTCCAGCGCATTAAGGAGTACCTAAGGCAGAAAATACACAGGTGGGGGGCAACGTATCCACCGAAAGAGCTACTCCAGAAAGCCTTCAGCACGACCCACGACCCTACCTACTTTGTCGAGTACTTAGAAAACAAGTACCTGAAGTGATCAGATCCTGGAGAGGAATTGCTCCCAAGGCTGTCGATCTGCGTAGCCACGTTGTCAACATAGTCCTGGATGGCTTAAGGCACCCCCTAAGGATCAGAGGCAACATCCACGTAATAGGGGTCAAAGCGATCTCCAGGTTGGTGTCAGCTAATGAGCCGCTGGAAGGATGCGTTGGTTCAGTCGGACTGCCGACATGTACTTAGGAGAGGCCATGGGCAACGCGTCTAACTAAGATCCACTAACCAAGTGAGTTAAGCAAGGAACTGAGGGGGACTACAGCGTTCTTCGCCTGTGGACGGAGTTTCAATAGTCTGTCGCGGTGAAGGTCCCGCCCTCCAACGTGATTACCCTTGCTGTGTTGAATCTCCTTAGATAGTTAACTTGATGCGATGACATGATTACGGTTGTGTTAGATTTAAGCCTTCTAACTAACGAGTTCATAAGTGTTTCCCTCTTCACGCTGTCCAAGTGCGCTAGAGGTTCATCGAGTACTAGGGCCTCTGGGTTCAAGGCAAGGGCACGAGCCAGAGCCACTAGTTGTGCTTGACCGGCCGAGAGTTTACGTGCGTTCACTGACCGATGTTCCCAGATCCCTAACTCCTCAAGAACTTCCCTCGCAGCCTTGAACGCCTCGTCGCTGGCTATCCCCCTTAATGACAATCCGTACATGACGTTATACAGTACTGAGCCTCTCAGCATTATCGGTCTTTCATGGACGTAAGTTACTCTCCTTCGTAGGAGGGTTCTCTCTTCATCACTTAGCCTCCAGACGCTGACCCCGTCTACGACGATGTCTCCCTTGGTCGGTCTGTACATCGTTGCCACTATCTTGAGCAACGTGGTCTTACCACTCCCGTTATGCCCAGTGATTACAACGAACCTCCCGCTTTCAACTTGCAGTGAGACTCCTTTAAGAACCCATTCGCTTGAATTGGGATACTGGAACCACACGTCCCTGAGCTCTACGTCTACCATCCCTCATACACCTTACTCAAGTACTTCAATATCATTGCTACGACTATCATGATGGTCAGTAGGATGATACCTAACACTACTGCTTCTTCGAATTCCCCTCTCGAGACGCCAAGGGCTATGGTAGTCGTGGCTACGCGTGTGTACCCACTTATGTTGCCGCCTACCATCATAGCAACACCTAATTCACCCACCGCTCTTGAGAAACCCATTATGGCTGACGCCAGGATTCCCGGTGCGGTTTCCCTCAGAACGAGACCCATCATCTGAGGCCTGCTGGCCCCTAGGCTGAGAGCCAGTTCGAAATATGATGTGACCGAGTTCCTCAACATCCTGTAGCTGGTCGATACTATCAAAGGGGTCACGAGTATCGCTTCCCCGATTATCATGGCTTGAGGAGTGTAGAGTAGCCGTAGCGACGCGAGGGGGCCGGAAGAACTGAAGAGGAAGTAGAGTAGGAGCCCAAGTAGAACTGTTGGCATGCCTACTAGGGTCTCCATTAACGCCTCAATAAACCCCGCACTCCGCTTGAGCGCTAAGGCGTACGAGGCCGGGACGCTCCAGCTTAGTGAAATCAGGGTTGCCACACCAGAGATGTAGAGTGATCTCAAGACTATGTCCGCGGTCTCACTACTCAGCAAGCCCTCACCCCTGGGAAGCCAGCGACGTCCATAACTCCTTAAGCTCCTTCTCTTTCTCGCTAGCCGGAAGGAACACAGTAGTGCCGTACTTCTTCGTATTAAATGTTCGAAGCAGTTCCTCCTGATTAGAGGATAGGAAATCCACGAAGTACTCAGCGTACTTTCTCTCATTATCATGGCACCTATTAGCCACGTACACGCTGTATATGTTGATGAGCATTGGGTCACTCTCATTTAAGTAGAGAATCTTAAGCTTCTGTAGCCTCCCAGCTTTAGTGAGTGTTAGATATGTTCCTAGGTCACTCAACGTGTAGGAGCCCAGCTCATCAGCTATAATCAACGCCTCACTCATACCGCAACCACAGTCCTTATACCACGTCGCGCCTTCTAGATTCAGACCGGTTTCACTCCAGAGCCTCAGCTCTCTGGCATGAGTCCCAGAGCCGTCGCCCCTACTCACGAAGGATGCACGACCTGCCTCGCCGGATTTAAATATCATCTTGAACGCCATAATTATGCTGGTAACTCTGGAGGCGTTGGCCGGATCATCGGCCGGACCCACCAGGATGAAGTAGCTATAAGCGAAAATCCTTCCCTCACCTATAACGCCGTTCTCCAGGTACTGCTTCTCCAAACCCGGGTCATGAGTAAGTACTGCGCAGACATCACCACGCTCAGCCATTCTTAGGGCCGCGCCCGTCCCTACAGCGATGAATTCAACCCTGACACCGGGGTTCGCCCCCGTGAATTCCTCAGCTATGTAGTCAAGCAGCCCAGTAGCGTGGAGTGAGGTGGTCGTTGATATTCTGATCCTCAAAACTCGTTGTTGGTGAGCAACATAGTATGTTATGAGAAGCGTGAACGCGATGACTGTAAGCACTAAGGCAATCCTGACTGCATTTCTAGGCATCAGGTCACACCAATTAACGTGATTAAGATATTTCTAAAATATTTCGTTATTGAGATACCAATAACGCTTATATTAGTTCAGATCATGTATTCTATCGGTCAACGTTAATGAGCGTGAAGGATTTAATAATTCGTTACAGTGTGGTCATAGAGTCACGTGGCGAGCGCGTTATCGACGATGGCGCGGCTAAGATCCTCAGGACTTTGAGGGAGACAGGATCTATTCTAGCGACCTCAAGGATTTTGGGAATACCATACTCAAGGGTCTGGGAGACAATGAACAAGATTGAACGCGCTGCAGGCAGGAGGATCGTTGAAGGGAGGCGAGGTGGTAAGGGCGGAGGAGGTGTCAGGCTAACGAGGTTTGGCGAGGAACTCCTGACCCTCTACGACATTGCTAAGTCCAGACTGGAGGGTCTTGGTCTCATTGGACCGTCGCACAGTACCCCTTCCAAGCCCGACTTGACTGTGGCCCACAGTCATGACCCGGTATTGGCTTCTATTATATCGATGCTCTCTAGGAACGGTGTTAACGTGAATAGCTTCTGCGTTGGGTCCGGACTCTCACTAGCTATGCTCTCATTAGGAAGTGCTGACGTTGCCTGTATTCACCTCTACGACCCACATACGGGGCTTTACAATAAGCCATTCATGGAGAGGTTTTGGCTAGGGGACAATACTGTTTTAATAGGTAGCTATGCTAGAGAGCTAGTCCTGGCTTATAGGAGGGAGCTAGAATTTGAGGACCTCGATGACGCGCTACTGAGGATCCTCAACGGCGAAGTGAGGGTAGCGTTTAGGAACAGGGGCTCAGGCACTAAGGAATACCTAGAGCACATTCTGAAGAAGAAAGCTGATGAGTTCAAACGCGACTTAAGCATGGTTCAAGGTATTGGAACAGAACTCCAAACGCATGAGGAAGTAGCCAACTCAATAGCGACCGGTAAGGCCGACGTAGGACTAACGCTACGCTACACAGCCGAGAACCACGACCTAGAGTGGATCCATGTAACGTGGGAACCATATGAGTGTTACGCCTTGAAGGACAGGGTTTCCAGCCCTGGTATAGCGAAGATGAGGGATGTTATGAACTCCGAGTCACTTAAGAACTTATTGAGTACCTTACCCGGATACAAGACCTCAATATCCTAAGACCCTACCTTCGGTAACTGATAGGCACAGCCTAAGGGACGAGGAGATCGAGAGATATCCTGTAGAACTACTGGATCCCGTGCTACATGCTTAAAACACGTAAAGCGTCATAATTATCCTACTGAGGAGTCACGGTGGTATGCTAACCAACTTCAAAACGCCGTAGTAATTGCACTATGGATACAATCTACGGCCGGAAAGTTGTCCTCATACCTAAGGCTTATAAGTTCTCCCGTAGAACTATAGTTCTGGGGGAGAACAATTGCTGTTCGACCCGAGGCCTAAGACTAATAGGGGTGAGCTTTTCGGAAGGGATCGCGAGCTTGAATCACTTCACGCCAACGTTGATGTGCCCATTACGATCATTACTGGTGTTAGGAGGGTTGGGAAAACCTCTCTTTTAAGTGTATTTCTTAATGAGGTGAGTATTCCGAGCATTATGGTTGATCTAAGAGGTCTGCGTACTAACTACGGTCTGCGGGATCTATACAGTCTGCTCTCTAGGGCCTTTTCATCAAGGTTCGAGAAGCTCTATGATGTTCTTAGGTCCATATCAGGTGTAAGGATTAATGGTATTGAGGTAGAGATTAGGTGGAAGGGTAGAGGTTCGCTCACGCTTTCCTCGCTCTTTGATGCTCTTAACAGGAAGAGGGTGATAGTAGCTTTCGACGAGGCTCAGAAGCTCAGAGGTCCCCGTTCTCAGGAATTCCTTAACGCGCTTGCGCACGCGTATGACTACGATAGGAATGTAACGTTCATACTGACTGGTTCGGAGGTCGGTCTACTCTACGGGTTTCTAGGAATTGATAGGTCGGACTCATCATTATACGGAAGGTACTGTCTTAACCTCGGGCTTGAGAGATTCGATGAGAGCGCTTCACTCGAATTCCTGAGAGCAGGATTCAAGGAATTAGGTATGTATGTGGAAAGCGAAGTTCTGGAAATGGCTGTAGAGGAGTTCGATGGTATACCTGGTTGGTTGACACTCTTTGGTAACGAGTACTCAAGAGGTAATAAGAACATATCTAGGATAAAGGAGCTAGCTATAGATATAGCTATTGGGGAACTCCAAAACATCGTTAAAGAGAGAGGTAGGAGGTACGCATTAGTTCTTAGAGGAATAGCGGAAGGGCGTGGTACCTGGAACGGCTTGAGAAGATACGTTGAAGAAAAGGAGGGGACCACGATATCGTCGAGCATACTGTACAACGTAGTGAAAAACTTAGAAGACATGAGCATAGTCCATAATTACAGGTTCTTAGACCCCATATATAGGGAAGCAGCTCTTAGAATTTGAGGGCATCAGAGCCCTAATCGATAATCAAGACACACGTGATCGGTGATATGGTGGACATAAGATCCGCTGGAGATCTCCATATGTCTGATGAAGAGGTCCACGTAGAAGTCCTCGCTAGTTAAGCTCTCTTTGTGGTGGAGTATCCTCATGATCTTCTTGTAGGGCTATCTTGAAATTAAATTTAAAAGCCTCATCCCAACCATAAATGGCGAGGTCTTCGAACATAATGGGTGTTAAAGGGCCTTATGAGTTCGAGCACGTTGACGTGATCGCGTTAATTGAGGCGGTCAAGCTAGCTGAGAGGGTCAAGCCTGCACAACAAGCGAAGAGGGATGCCTTTAGGAGATTCAACATTTTAGGCACCAGACGTGACCCACCACTCACTGCAATCTTCCACAGCATAATGTTGAGGCTGGGGTTAATTGACTGCATTGTTAGGGACATCACGGGGGTCGTGAACCCTCTGCTCCTGGACGCGACCTTAAGAGCGGTTTTGAGAGTCTTCATAGGTTTAGGGGTCTTCTGCCGGGATAGGGTCAAGTTTCAAGACTTCAACATGATCAAGAACAGGGTCTCGCAATACCTGTCAGAGAACAGCCACCCGTACTCAGGCATGTGGTTCTGGGATGTCGTTGAGACCTTGATGAAATACGAGTATAAACCGCGGACGCCTGAGGATGAGTTAGTGGCTAAGTACTTGCTTCCCACCTGGTATGTTAGGAAAATCCAGAACCTGATAGGTGAGGAGCATGCAGAGGAGCTTTTCAAGGCATTCCTCAGGGTTCCTAAGATAGCCATCAGAGTTAATACATTGAAGTCCTCCGTCGAGGAAGTATTTAAGGCCTTCCAGGAATGTGGCGTTAAGGAACTTGAAGTGTCTCGTATTGTACCTACTGTAATCAAGTTTAAAGGGCCCTTCAACTTTGATAGGTCAAACCTGGTTAGAGAGGGAAAGATAGTGGTTCAGGATGAGGCTGCCGCCCTAGCGGCAATCCTTCTAGATCCTAAGCCGGGTGAGGTGGTGGTCGACATAGCGGCCGCCCCCGGTGGCAAGACTCAATTCATTGGTGAGCTAATGAGGGATGAAGGAATTATCTACGCCTTCGACGTGGATCAACCACGTATCAGTAAGATGAGAAGATTACTCAAAGGAACGGGCGTCACTATAGTGAGGATATATAGGAGGGACGGTAGAGATGCTCCCAACTTACTCGGGGAGGACATTGCAGATAAGGTTCTCGTGGACCCTCCATGCAGTTCGGACGGGACTCTTATGAAAAATCATGACCTGAGGTGGAGGCTTGTCGAGGATGAGGTGCCTAAGCTCGCACAGCTCCAGTATGAGTTGTTGCTAGCTGGGCTCAGGTTACTTAAGCGAGGTGGGCGTCTACTCTACTCAACTTGCTCCTTATTAAGGGAGGAGAATGAAGATGTGGTGCTTCGTGCCCTTAAGAAGAGGAGGGACGTAAGGTTAATTCCTCTTAAGGGACCCTATGACGAGGGCTTTATTGAGGGCACTATGAGGGCATGGCCTCAGAAACACGGCACAACAGGCTTCTTCTACGCTCTCCTTATTAAGGAGGGATAACTCTTGAGTCCAGTACCGCGGCACAAAGTGCAGAGAGCGCCTGAATTCAGGGAAGTGATTTACGGCCCCGCTACATGGGAGCTGTTGAGGAGATTGAGGGTTAAGGCGATAAAGATAGTCGAGGCGCTAAATGGCTGTGGTTTCAACGCGATAGTGCATGGATCCCTTGCCAGAGGGGATGTCACTCCATCAAGCGATGTGGATGTGGTAATCACATACTTGATACAACCCTACAGAGCTGTCCTCTGCCTTGAGGATTCAGGATTCACCATCTACAAGCAATATGTGGTCAAGGCTACGCCGGCCGCTACGCCTAAGGCATATATGGAGCTCGATGCGGACGGCAAGGAAGTGGTTTCGTTCCCGCTTCAAGAAACTACTAACACAGAGTGGGAATTCTATAGATTTGGCGGTACAGTCGCCCTACATGAGTTAAGAAGCGGCGTAAGAGTTCCAGGCGTCAATAAGAACCTGGTTCTCATAATTCCCACGGATAGGGGGCACATCGAAGCACCGGTCATAGACTACGAAGCATACGTAGCATCCATACTCGGGGTATCTATTAACGTGGTTCACGAGAGGGTCAGGCTACTGACCAGAAGGGATAGGCTTGGAAGGACGGGGACCTACCTCACATACGTTCTTAAAACGAACGAAAGTTTTGAAGAGGCGCTCACGAAGTTAAAGAAGGAAGGTAAGCTAACCCTCTAACACTGTTCCGGCCCCCCTTAGAGGGATTACACTTTTCACTATGTACAGGTAAGGGACTGTAGGCAACGAAATACGTTGAATCATAGATTCACTAGACTTTTTAAGGGGTTCCCGCTTCTTTCAAGAATGTGATGTCATCCCTAGTTAAAACCTTATAAAGCCGCCTGTTCTAGAAAGTATGGGTCGGATGTTAATGATTGATTTAGAGTGGTGGGTGGAATCATGCCTTACTCTGCTAATGATCCCCTACTTTGTAGCTTTCCTCCTTTATATGGTTAGGATACTTAAGGGTCCTACACTATCGGACAGGGTGTTGGCGGTCGATGCCCTAGGTTATGACTTGGCCGCCTTCATGACGGTTCTCACGATCCTTCTGAAGTCCCCTATAATCATAGTGTGTAGCGTTGTTCTGATTCTGTGGATCTTCTCACTTGACATATACGTCGCTAAATATCTTGAGGCAAAGGAATTGGGTGGTTGACTTGGCCTCGCCCGTTGACTGGTTGTTAGTTATAGCGGGTCAAGTCCTGATAACTGTAGGTGTTTTCTGCGATCTCGTTGCCTCAATATCCATGATAAGATTTCCTAACTTCTACACCAGACTGCATGCCGCCACAGTGGGGAGTATAGGAGGTGCTTTCGTGCCTATAATTGGGGTTGCCTTAGTTGCTGCAGGCTCTGAGTTCCTGGGTGTTTATAGGTGGTTTTTATGCGGCGCCTCCTTAGTAATCGCCTTTGTTGAACTACTGCTTGCCGGAGCAGGCAGTCATGCTCTTGCCAGGGCAACCCACAGAGCCAAGGCAGCACCCGTAATGCCGGTTATCGTGGATCAGCTAGAGGAGGACAGAAGCAGAGGTGAGGTATGATGGACTACGTGGACCTGGCCTTCGTGCTGATGGGTTCTGTGGCACTTCTTTCCGTCGCATTTACATTCCTGGCCATTAGGACCAGGGACTTAATGAACGCCGTTATATTCTCGTCCGTCCAAAGCATAGCATACGCCCTGATTTATTTCTTGTTAATGGCTCCTGACATAGTCTTAGTATACATAGCCGTCTCTGTAGGGATATACCCGCTTATCCTCATACTCCTCATAAAGAAGGTCGGCAGATTAGAGGTGACGGGCTAAATGTTGAGAGACGCGGTATTCACCACGTTGCTAATCATAGTCATCATAGCTCTTACCTACCTAACATACTCAGGAGGCCTTGGCGACCTGCCGCCGCAAGACATTAGGTTGATAGCCAAGAACTATCTAAACCTGACCTACAATCGCGATGCCTACTGGTTATGGACTGCCTCGCCGGAAGCGGTAAGCGCTATCGTCTGGGACTATAGAGGACTTGACACGCTCTTTGAGACGGCAGTGTTTTACGGGGCAATACTTGCTGCTTTAACCGTCTTTAGAGGTGTGGCGAAACTGCCTGATACTGCAGGCAGTGCAGGACTAAGCCTAGTTGTGAAGAGAAGTACAGCCCTCGTCACATTGGCGATATTAACAGTCGCAACGTCCACGGCTCTCCACGGCCACCTGACGCCCGGCGGAGGCTTCCAGGGTGGTGCTATAGCATCAATAGCCCCTTTATTACTTCTAGTGGTCTTCGGCAGGAGGTTCTTCACCGATAATAGAATAACTTACGGCAAGCTACTCACACTTAGGAACATATCCTTATCTCTGCTCGGCATCTCCACCCTGACTATTTTGCTCTACGGCCTGCTCATCAACGCGTCAGGGTACATATTCCAGAATCAGGCTAAAGCAACGTCCCCACTCTCCTATCCTTCGCACATACTTGACGTACCACTTGGAGGCACTATATTCTTCCTTAACCTATTTGAGTTCCTTGCAGTGACTAGCGGCTTCACATTGGTGTTCACAATACTTCTAAGTAGTGAGGAGATATTGAGCAAGGAATTTGAAGGTGAGGATCATGGATATTGAGCTAGTTATATTTATGTTCATGCTTACAGTGATGTCGCTCTATTTCAACTTTGCGATCTCACTCTACGGTGTTGTAGCGAAGGTAAATTTAGTGAAGAAGCTCATAGCGCTGACAATCCTTCAGGACACCATCAACATATTCACAGTATTAGTTGGTTATAGGCTATTGCGACCAGGGTTAACTCTTCAGCCGCCAGTAGTGATAGACCTAAACCCCACGCCGGAGGTCATTAAGGAGTTCGTTACGAGATCTGTGGATCCGCTTCCTCAAGCATTCGTTTTAACGGCTGTAGTTATAGGTCTCGCGGTGACGCTCTTCCTAACCACTATAGTGCTTCATGTAAGCCGCCACTTCAAAACTGTAAACGTAGATGAAATAGGAAGGTTGAAGAGGGGGTACATACATGAAGAGGCTGTGTAAAGCCGTAGTTCCCATCCTGCTTTCGTTTACCATATACATAGTATATACCGGGTCTCTCAGGCTGTATGACATAGTCACGGGATTGTTGGTTGCAGTGATAGTTGGATCCCTCACTTCAGGTCTTCTAGTAGAGGACTGGAAGAAGGCGTTAGACGTGAGGAGGTTTATACACCTGCTCAGGTTTGCAGTGAGATACTTGTTGGTGGATGAGGTCAAAGCGCACCTGCTTGTCATAAAATTAGGGCTGAGGCCTAAGCTCGACCTGAGACCCGCCATAATTAGGATGCCTATAAAGTCCAGAAACGACTACGGTATAACCCTGGTCTCCCTCTCCATAACCAACACCCCAGGAACCGTTGTGGTCGATCTAAGCAAGGAGAAGGGAAACATATACGTTCACTGGATATACGCCACGACCACTGAGCCTGAGGAGTCATACCGGGAAGTCAGTGAGGTATTTGACAAGTACGCACTGAGGATTTTCGGGTAGGTGATGAGGTATGAACGATCTGGCAGTCGGTCTAACCACTATGCTACCGACGGTAGTTGCTTTCATTACGCCTCTCTTAACGCTTAAGTTCAGGTCACGCGCTCTCTACGCCACCTTAACCGTTATGACCACATCATCCGTGTGGCTCTTAACGCTCCTCTGCCTAATGAGCACAGTGAGAGGTGAGGTGCTTACATACGCGTTCGGTGGATGGCCACCCCCATTGGGGATTGTTTACGTAGTGGATTTCCTCAACGGAACGCTGGGCTTTCTAGCAGCAACTTTATTCCTGCTTGCCTCCATCTACATGTTCTGGTATTTCAATGTATTAGAATCTGGGCATGAGTGGCTCTCAACACTGACCCTCATACTACTGACTGGCGTGATGGGATGTCTATACACTGGTGACCTTTTCAATTTCTTCGTGATGCTTGAGGTTCTCAGCATATCCTCCTATGCTCTAGTGACTTTCTTCAGGAGGAGGAGATGGGCTGTCGAGGCGGCAATGGCTTACAGCTTCATAGGGGCCTTAGCGACCATGCTGTTCTTCTTCGGTGTGATATTTATATACGCATCATTCGGCACCGTCAACATAGCTGACCTAATTATCAAGGCGCATGGACTGTCGGGCTTAGACACGAACTCCTTAGAGACTTGGTCCGGCACGTGCGCTGGGAGCTGGTGCTATGGGAACGTGTTCATAAGTTCAGCACTGGCCGTTGCTTTCATGCTCTGGGCCCTGAACTTCGAGGCAGGCATATTCCCGAACAATTATTGGATGCCCAGCGCCTACACTGAGTCGCCGACCCCCGCTTCAGCCCTCTTCGCGGGCATAGTGGACAAGGTAGGCACCTACGGCGTCTTAAGACTCTTCCTAACAGTGTTTACAGGGTATGGCTCCACACTGATGTTCTCTGTAGGAGGCTTCGTGTTCAGGGACCTCATACTAGTGGCTCTCAGTACTCTGGGCTTAATAACTGGGTACCTGGGCGCTCTGCTAATGTTTCCTCAGATGAACGTTAAGAGATTACTAACATACTCAACGATAAGCCACATAGGAATAATATTCACCGCATTCGGTGCCTTCCTCTCACACGTAAGTCCCACCACGTCGGCGGAGGCGCTTGCTGGGGTGATACTCCACATGATCACGCACGCGCTTGGAGAGTTTCTACTCTTCATAGGTCTTGGCACTCTATCCATAATGACTGGATCAACCAACCTTAGTAGAATGTACGGTATAGGGGCCCGGCACCCCGCGCTCACAGCCTCCATAATCGTAGGATTCTTAAGCTTGCTTGGGGTGATGCCCCTCGCAGGGTTCTTCAGTAAGTACATAATGTTCACAGCCTTAATGGAGGCGGGTCTTACCGTGCATGCCATCTCAATAGTGCTTATTTCAGGCATTTCAGCCCTCGGCTACTTCAAAGTCATCTACGCCTTGATAATAGGTAAGAGGAGGGAGAACGCTGTTAAGGAGGCACGACTCTACGTCCCGACCGCAGTGACTGCGGTCCTAGCGGTAGCGTTAGTAGTTTTAGGCATCTTCCTTGCTCAGGGGGTACTGATCACTACATTCATGAATCAAATAGCAAGCCTAACAAGTGTTGAGAGCGTAATTAAGTACGTCAACGAAGTAAGCAAGTTAAGCTGGTTTTTGAGGGGCGCTTAAATATGTTTAAGTTTATCGATCCATACCTTATATATGAGGAAACATATTTAAATACTTTTAAACTTAGTAAACATGAGTTAAGCGGGAGGTAATGATCTGTTGGAGTTGATTGAGGACTGGATGATTTTGTATGTGATGGCGTTTACATCGTTTTCCTTATGCATACTGGGCAATGTGCTCAGAAGTAAAGCATCTCTGATCTCCCTCATTTTAAGGGAGTCCTCAGCCACATTACTGACGCTCTACTCCCTGTTTATAGCGAGTAGCCCTCTTGGTCTGATTCGAGGCACGCTTGCCCTCCTCACCGCATTGATAGCTGTCTTTGTAATACCGTACACAAACGGTTACGAACGGCACAAGTATCCTGGAAGGAATCTCTCCATCATAGTAGACATGTTTGTTTTAAGTATCTACATGGTCTTCGTCTCCGAGACTTTGCTGACGTTCATAATGTTCTGGCTCTTCGCCGAGATCGTGGGCTTTTTCACTATAGTCTTCGAGGTTGAGAGGAGGACTTTGATAGCGGGTCTTAGATACTTAATAGTGTCTATGGTTCCAGCAGACGTGGCTTTGTTGAGCATACTTGGAGTATCGGCGATCAAGTACGGGTTCGCTCAAGCACTTCAAATGCCGATTAACGACATAGCTACTCCTTTGCAGGGTTTAAATCCGGCGTTACACTTGATAATAGCTCTCGGATTTCTTGCGAAAGCTGCTGTAGCACCTCTACACTTCTGGTTGCCTGACGCGCACTCACTGGCACCTGCACCTGGTTCAGCTATCTTGTCTGGAGCCATGGTCAAGATGGGTGTCTACGGCCTGTTGCTGATAATTCCAGCAGTGGATTCTCCTTACGTGCATTACACCCTACTGACTCTCGCGTCTCTGACCGTTGTTTATGGAGGGCTTCAAGCCCTAATTCAAGCAGATATAAAGAGGATTCTGGCCTACAGCACTATCGAAAATACTGGATTAATAACCTTGGCGGCAGTGTCCTACAAGTGCTTCAACGTGAATCTACTCCTCACCGCGGCAGTCGTGTATTCACTAGCCCACGGCTTATTCAAAGCGTCCTTGTTCATGAACTCAGGCACTGTTGAGATAATAACCCATACAAGAGACATAAGTAAGCTGGGCTATCTGGCCAGGGTGTCAAGCAGACCAGCCCTTACAACGTTGCTCTCCGTCCTCTCCCTCATTGGCGCCCCACCTATGCTGGGTTTTCTGGGCAAGATATTACTTCTCGCTGGATTGGTCTCAATATATCAGGTGTCAATGACCGCAGCCGTGGTGCTGGTGGTTGTGGCTGCTTTAGGGGCTGCACTAGCGGTTGCCTACGGCTTAAGATACATAACGGTTTACTGGGGATCCGCATTACCTAAAGAGCTGGTGAAATCAAGACCTAACCCAGGCACCGAACTACCTGAATTAAGTCTCTCTCTTCTTAATCTCTTGACGACGCTCCCACTCTATGCAGTTCTAGTCTTATCAGGCTTTCTAGTATTGGATCTCCTGTACATAGTGCCTATGAGCCTGGCCACAATAATGATGCTATCACTTATATACTACATCTACTCCTATATTAGGAGGAGTGCCAGGGAGGAATCCTGGTTAGGGGGCGCCCTGCCTTGAGTTCTGAATCGGCCTCTATTATGGCTAGGTTGGAAGACTTAATACGTAAGTACTTAAGGAAGCTCATCCCTAGCTCGGTTAAAATGAGCTTCTACTACGATATAGGTCAGAACTTCGAAGGCGGTGAAAGAACTCTCGCGTATTACGTGCTTGACGCTGCCAGCCGTTTGTACAAGATGTTCAGCGTGAGTGAGAGATCCCTCTACAAGCACTACACTACTTTCGTCAAGGACCTCATAAACGTTACGTCCGCAGTGGAGGATGCACTATCGTTTACCTCACTATACATGAACCTTCTAGTCGTTTTCGCAATGTTACTTATGGTGTTCTGGGCATGGAGACCTCAGCAGCTTCCGTAACCTCGCTACTGACGACAGGCGTACTGCTCTTCCTTCCACCTCTCCTTGACAGTGTGGAGAGGAAGGTGAGAGCTAAGATTCAGAGCAGAATTGGTCCGCCCACGCTCCTTCAGACGTGGTACGACCTGATAAAACTATGCGTCAAGGAGTTGAAGATCCCGGCAAGCGGCGAGCCCTCAATCCTGCTGACTTCGCTCTCTCTCATAGCATCCATTACAGCGTTATATCTTGTGATGTACTCAGCCATCTTGCTGCCTTCGTCATTGAGTCCAATCACTCTCGCATCTCTTCTAATCTTGATAACAGCATCGCATAGCTTAACGCTCATGGCATCAGCAACTACGTCGAATCCGTTCGCGGTAATAGGTAGTTACAGGGGCGTGTTTCTGGCACTGCTCAACGAATTCGGCATTATTTCAGGCAGCATTTTAGCTATCTACACAGGATTTGGACTTGCCACCAACTACACGCTATCCAATCTTGTTGTATATCTTTTGAGTCTCTCCATCCTTCTGGTGGCATCATACGTCGGCGGGGGCAGGTTACCCTTTGACATACATGAAGCGGAACCGGAGCTGGCATCCGGGGTTCTCATAGAGTTCAGTGGTAAGTTGCTTGCACTGTATATATACGTGCATCTACTAACAAGGTATGTTCTATCGTTGCTCGTATCGGTAGCACTTATAACTCCTTTCACGTCATCGAGTAGCATACTCATACTTCTTTCCGCGACGGTTGTGACCTCACTGTTGCTCTACGTGCTGTACGGCGTGACTGCAGCGCTCCTTGGAAGAACCCGTGTTGACATAGGTATTAAGTCACTGCTTACGTACTACGCAGTTGTTTTAATTGCTTTGGTGATTTTTACTTGGATACGTATTTAATCGTAAATAACAATGTAATAATGGGTGAGGATGATGTTCAGTGATCTTGAGCGCCTCAGACCTATGGACAGTATAGCCCGCGGGCCTCGAAGTCTTGCAATACTGAATAAGTTAGCGGACGTTTGCGGAGACTCAATACTGGATGTGACCCGAGACGGCATCACGATTAGGATTACCCTCAAGGCCGGATGCCTTCGTAAGGCCCTTGAGACTATTTACAGTGAGCATGACCTGTATTTCAGAACTCTGACTGCATCTGATGAGAGACGTGAGGAGGGTGTTTACAAGCTCTACTACGTTCTAGGTATAGATAGTGAGGGAACGAATTTAGTTATTGAGGTACCTGTCCCAGAGGCCGTGGAGATTTACACGGCCAGCGACCTCTTCAGAGCCTCCGACTGGTATGAATTGGAAGCCCACGATCTTTTTGGGATTAGGTTCAACGGCAGGACTCTGAGGAGGCTGGTCTTGCCTGAGGACTGGCCTGAAGATCTCCATCCACTGAGGAAGGACGTTAGTGTTGAGGAGCTTAGAGAGCTCTATCAACCGCAGATGATCTCTAGGGTGGTTACTGAACTAGGTGTGGAGGAGGTGGTTAGGATCCCTATAGGACCCTACCACCCAGCCCTCCACGAGCCTGAGTATTTTGAGTTGTACGTTAGGGGAGAGAAGGTGGTTGACGCTAGATATATTGGCTTCATGGTTCATAGGGGTATTGAGAAGTTGGCCGAGAGCATGAAGTATGATCAGGTACCTTTTCTAGCTGAACGCATCTGCGGCATATGCGGCTTTGTACACTCGACGAGCTACGTGCAGGCGGTGGAAGACGCTCTAAACATAGAGGTTCCTGAAAGGGCGGAATTCATAAGGTCCATAGTGCTTGAGGTTGAGCGGCTTCACAGTCATCTTCTGTGGCTTGGGGTGGCCCTCCACCTCCTCGGATACGACACGGGCTTCATGCATGCATGGAGGATTAGAGAGAAGATTATGGTGCTTGCCGAACTGCTCACAGGCAGTAGGAAGACGTATGGCATAGCTCTCGTAGGCGGGGTTAAAAAAGACATCGCTCAAGATACTGTATCTAAAGTTAAGGAGACTTTAGACCGGTTAAAGAGGGAGTATAGGGAGTTCGTAGACGTCGCGACCAGCGTGCCGCAAGTTAGAGCTAGGCTAACTGGGACCGGGATACTGCCCAGGGGTGAGGCGAGGGCCTACTCACTAGTGGGTCCCACAGTCCGCGGCTCGGGTCTGGCTAGAGATGTGAGGAAAGATTACACGTACGCGGCGTATCACTACGTAAGCTTCAATGTTCCCGTCTACACAGAGGGCGATAACCTAGCTAGGACGCTGGTTAGGGTTGACGAGGTGTTCGAGAGCATAAGTATTTTAGAACAGCTGATAGATATGCTACCTAGCGGACCTATAATGGTTGAGAGTTGGGAAACACAACCAATGAAACTCGGTATAGGCTCTGTAGAGGCTCCGAGAGGTGAGGTCATTCACGTCGTCGTGACCGGGCATTACAGTCCCTACAGGTGGAGGGTCAGAGCTCCTACCTATCAGAACCTCCAGGCAGTGCCGATCATGCTAAAGGGCGTTGACTTAGCTGACGCACCACTGACCATAGCGAGCATAGACCCGTGCTTCTCATGCACTGATAGAGCTACAATAATCAACCTGAGATCGGGAAGCGTTAAGACCGTGCCCATCGAGATTATTTCCAGGAGGGGTTCAGGTCGTGGTTAAGTTCTTGAGGATGCTCGCTATATCGGCTCGTGAAGGAACTGCCACAAGGAAATATCCGTTTGAGTCGTCATTAGTGACTCCAGAATTCAGAGGTAGAGTAGATATAGATCCAGCCAAATGCGTGGGTTGCGGAGCCTGTGTGAGGATATGCCCCCCAAGCGCCCTCACATTAAATTACGAGAGCGATGAGGTAGTTCTTAAGTACTTCATAGGCCGGTGTATCTTCTGCGGCATGTGTGCCTACGTGTGTCCCCAGGACGCAATAACGATTACCAAGGAATTTGAATTAGCGACTCCTGAGTTAAACGATCTCTATGACGAGGTGGTTCACACCGCAGTTAAATGCAACGTCTGCGGGAAGCCGTTCACAACCGTTAAGTTAGTCAAGGAGGTTGAGAAAAGAATTGACGGCGGCGACATGAGCCCGCTATTTAACACATGCCCTGAGTGTAGGAGAAAACTCACTGCTCGTAGGGTAGGGAGTGGTGTAACGGGTGTCAGCGTTGAGTAGCGATGGTTTAGATGGTCTAACCAACGGCCCGCTGGAGGAAGCATTTAAGAGGCTTAAGAGAAGCGTGTGGGTTTTCCACTTGAATACAGGCAGTTGTAATGGCTGTGATATAGAGGTTCTTGACGTACTTACCCCGTACTTCGATGTGGAGAGATTCGGCATTAAGTTGGTGGGGTCTCCCAGACATGCCGACCTGATACTACTCACAGGCCCTGTAACTATCAAGACCCTCAGCAAAGTGATTAAAGCAATTAAGGCGATGCCTAGACCGAGACTAATCCTAGCGTTAGGTTCTTGCGCAGTCGGTGGCGGGATATGGTTTAACACGTACTCAACGCTCGGCGGATATCCAAAACTGGAGGAAGTGCTTAAAAAGGTCGGGGTAGAGGTTGATAAAGTCGTCTACGTTCCGGGATGCCCGGTGAGACCTGAAGCCATAATTTATGGCGCTGCTGTCCTGCTGGGACTCCTTCAACCCAAAGTAACGCACAGGAGGATGGTGGCTGTTGAAGGTTAGGATATATCACTGCATTGAACATGGTTCAGGCGCTATAATCCCGAGACATCACGTACCCTCATACTCAATATGCGAAGATATTAGTGAGGTTGAGTTACAGGAGTTGAGGAGTTCCCTGCCGGGCAAGACCATAGAGACGCTTGTCAGGCGAGGGGAACTCATGATTAGTGATCCGGACCTGGTTGAGGGTCTCTCTGGAAGGAAAGTGGAGAACTCGTACGTTAAATTAATTATTGTTTCAGAACATCTAGGAGGTGATGTTAAGGGATGAAGTTCGCCTTCATGTGTAAGGGCGGCAGGGGAGGAGGCAGAGGGAGGGTAGCGGTTGTAGGGGGCGGTCCCGCCGGCTTAACCGCCGCAGGCTACTTAGTATGTCAAGGGTATGAAGTCGATCTATTCGATAAGTTGCCTTTAGCAGGAGGTATGATGATGTTCGCAATACCGCCTACTAGAATTCCCAGGGAGAATATAACGGAGGGCGTGGACGACCTTGAAGGCAACTTCGGAGTTAAGTTCAACTACAAGACCAAAGTCTTCTGCGGCGATAACGTGAGGCATGACGAGGGGGATGAGTTCGTTGAGAGAACTGTGGAATTGAGTAAGCTGATGGCGGACTATGATGCAGTGTTAATAACCACTGGTATCTGGTCCTCCAGGAAGCTAGGGGTGCCAGGTGACGACGCTAAGAACGTCTACACTGCGCTCGAGTACCTGTTCAGCTTATGGGTCTACGAGCTCGGCCTTACCAGTCATAAACCCTCAATAGGGAGTAAGGTGGTTGTGGTGGGCGGAGGCTACAGCGCCATCGACGCTGCGGAGACGGCCCTCAGAAAGGGGGCTAAAGAGGTCTACCTGACCTACAGGAGGACGATCAAAGAAGCTCCAGCGGGGGAATATGAAGTGAGTAGAGTGGCTTCTGAAGGCGTTAACTGGGTTGAGCTAGCCCAGCCTACGAGGGTGATCGTGGACAACGGCAAAGTCGTTGGTGTGGAGTTCATTAAGATGAAGTTAGGAGAGCCGGATGAGACGGGCAGACCTAGGCCGATCCCAATACCTGGGTCGGAACACATCATTGAAGCTGACACGGTTTTAGCAGCCGTAGGTGAAATCCCCACACCCCCGCTAAACACCGAATGTGACGGTATCAAAGTAGACCCTAGAAAGAGGACGGTCGTAGTGAACAGCAAGATGCAAACAGGAGTGGAGAAGGTCTTTGCCGCAGGTGATGTGGTAACAGGTCCCTCCATGGTCGGTAAGGCTGTGGGCAGCGGACTGAGGGTCGCAGCACAAATAGATGCTTTCTTAAGATCCAGGAAGGTGGTGTGAATTGAATCAAGAGGTAGTAAGCAAATATGGCGGTATGGTGAGAGTGATAAATTACGACGTATGTATAGGTTGCTTCACATGTGAGGAAGTGTGTAAGTTCGTGCACGAGGGCACAGGCTACATCATACTTTATGACATAGGGGGAGGACTCAACAAGCCGATATCATGCTTTCACTGTGTGAAAGCACCTTGCGTCATTGCATGCCCGACTAAGGCTATGCATAGAGATAAGGACGGTGCTGTCCTAGTTGACATATCTAAGTGTATAGGATGCTCAGCCTGCGTTGCTGCTTGCCCCTTCGGCATCCCCGAGATAGTGCCGCCGGGATTCGCAACTAAATGCGATCTATGCCTTCCTCTGAGAAAGGAGGGACTGACCCCCGGGTGCGTGGCGATGTGTCCTACTAAAGCAATACTCTGGGGCGGCACTACTAAAGTTGCAGAGGAGTTGAGGGTAAGAGCCCTCAAGAAGCTCGTATATAAACCACTTTGAAGTGAACCGCGACCGTCTTTAAACCATCGCACAATCTCGATAGACGAAATTTCGTCAAGGATTATTGATCTCTAAGACTTCCCCTCAACCCTCTCGCTCTCGACGTATGCTTCACTTAGTCTCTCTAAGTAATGCTCGTTAAACCCCACCAGTATGCACTCCACCTTCCTAACGCTATTTAAGTGTATTGAGAGAGCGTCGGAACCTTCACAGACTCTGGCCTTAGCACCAAGGGCTAAGGCTATCCTCAGTGCGGCAGCTACGTCCACGTTTCTTAACTTAGCCCTGGTGTCGATGAATGCTTCCGCGTTGCCTAAGCCAACATGAATTATATCTAATGCAGCGCTGCCCAACGACCTTAGACTAGCGCGCGAACCTCTCTTAACCCAGTATTCAGGGATTATCCTGTAGGCTCTAGGGACTTCGAAGTATCCTAGAACCACCTCCGGCGGTTTAGGTCTTCGGGACGCGGGGGCTCCGCTCACCAGCACTCCCTCGTCAAACCCGAAGCTGTAGTTGATCTTGCGGTAGATATCGTACACCACGGCATATTCTATGTCGCCTACACTCACGTCCTCCGCTAACGGAGCTGCAGCAATCGAAACCGAGACCCATGGTATGGATGCCTCATAGTTGATGGAACCATCCACAGGATCCACTACAATGACCCATTTAGGTTCCTCGCAGAACCTTTGAACGCCGGATTCTTCACTGACAAATATGAAACAGTCCTCAACGCCCTTCCTCAGTTCCTCAAATATTAATCTCTCAGACACTACATCGAATTCCTTCGAAGTATCACCGGAAGCATTCACGCCAACAGTGATTGATGATCGGCGGATCTCAGTCAGGTAGTCCCCAACCCTTCTGGCAGCAGCTTTTAATATCTCCAGCAACTCCTTACACTCAATTAACTATACCCTTCAAGACTCTTTTAAGCGTTAGCTCCGCAGTAGATTAGGGCGTTACGGTTGAGCTGGCATGCGATGGAGGTTGCGGAGGTTCTGAAGGAGTTAGGTAGCGGCTATGAGGGCCTCACATCGACGGAGGCTGCTAGAAGACTCTCAATTCACGGACGTAACGAGCTCATTAGCAAACCTAGATCCTCCATCTCTATATTCCTGAAACAGTTCACCAACTTCCTAATATTGGTTCTCTTAGCAGCCACGCTAGTCTCAATCTTTTTAGGGGAGGTCATAGATGCTCTGGCAATCCTGACTATAGTGCTTGTGATGGGTTTCTCAGGCTTTATACAGGAGTTCAGAGCGGAGAAGGCTATCGAAGCGTTGAAGAAGTTGGTAGTGTCTGAAGTCAAGGTCGTCAGAGACGGTGAAATCAAGGTCATTCCATCAACGGAGTTGGTGCCCGGCGACGTGATCCTCCTCGGCGAAGGCGATAAGGTGCCCGCCGACGTCAGGCTCATAGAGTCAATTGAGTTAAGAGTGGATGAGTCACCTCTGACAGGTGAGTCTGAGCCGGTTCCGAAGGAACACACGACGCCGCTCCCTCCGAATACGGAACTACCCTCAAGGACTAACATGCTCTTCATGGGCACGTACATATATTCAGGTAAATGTAGAGGGGTCGTTGTCGCCACAGGCTCTAAAACGGAGTTAGGCAAGATAGCTGTTAAGCTGGGCGAGATCAAGGAGAAGAGAACCTTACTTGAGGTGGAGTTGGACAGGCTTGGAAGAAGACTCGGCGCTGTGATTCTCTGCATAAGTGTTTTGGTATTCGTTATATCTTACCTAATTGTCAAGGAACCTGTGATTGAATCAATGCTCCTAGCGGTCGCATTAGCTGTGGCCGCCATACCGGAGGGTCTGCCGGCTATAGCGACATCCGTCCTTGCACTAGGTGCCTACAGAATGTCTGAACAAAAAATCATAGTGAGGGAGTTAGGGGCCATAGAAACCTTAGGTGCGTGTGATGTCGTAGCTTCAGATAAAACGGGGACGATAACCACGGGTGAGATGACTGTTAAGAAGGTGTGGCTGAGCAGAACGGAACTCGGCGTGAGTGGTCAGGGCTTCAAACCTGAAGGTGAGGTATTGCTGCCTAGAGAGTTCAATCGCTCATTAACTAAAGAAGTCGAGATATTGGCTAATTACGTCGTCGCGCACGTTGGCGAGGATGCGAGTGTATTCCGCGAAGGGGATACTTGGAAGATTAAGGGCTCACCAACCGAGGGTGCAGCACTAGTCTTCGCTTATAAAGTGCTTGGACATAAGGCGAGTGACGAGCTCGGGAAAAACTTAGAAACAGTTAAGACAATGCCCTTCGACAGGTTCCGAAAGAGGAAAACGACTATTCACAGACTTGATGGAGGAGAGTTCCTTGCCATATCTTCGGGTGCTCCGGAGGTCCTCCTAAGTTTGTCAAGATATCTGAGGGTTGAGGGTAACGTCGCCGAACTCGACGCCCAGCTCAGGGGTGAGGTAAGCAGGTATATAGAGACTATAGCTTCCCAGGGTTTCAGGACCTATGGCATCGCTTATAGAGTTATAGACTCCAGGACGCTCGACGCAGGGGCGGAGGTCATTGAGAACGACCTTGTTTTCTTTGCCGTTATGGGGATTATAGACCCTCCTAGGGAGGGGGTGAGGGAAGCCGTTGAGGAGTTGCGTCGGGCTGGCATAAAGACCATCATGATTACTGGAGATCATAAACTTACAGCGGAGGCGGTAGGTCGGTTAATAGGGCTTGATAAAGGCCTCATGCTTGAGGGTAAGGAACTCGATTCTATGAGTGATGAAGAGTTGGAGAGAATCATTGATGATGTGGTGATTCTGGCCAGAGTAACTCCTGAGCATAAGAGGAGGGTCGTCAAGGCGCTTCAAGCGAGGGGGCATGTGGTCGCCATGACCGGTGACGGCGTTAATGACGCGCTGGCGTTGAAGGAGGCGAACCTGGGTATAGCTATGGGGATTAAAGGAACCGACGTCGCTAAGGAGGTCTCTAAACTCATCATTAAGGACGATAACTTCGTCACTATATCTGTTGCTGTTAAGGAGGGAAGAATAATATTTGAGAATCTCAAGAAGCCTATAAACTACCTCCTGCCGGCAAACCTGGGCGAGATAGCCACCATTTTAGCCGCTGAATTATCTGCCCTGCCGTCACCGTTAACTCCAGCTCAACTACTCTGGATAAACGTGACTACGGACGCGTTACCGGCACTAGCGCTCAGCGCTGAACCACCAGAGCCGGATATAATGGACAGACCGCCTAGAAGAATGCATGAGGCGTTCCTAACCAACAGGAAGATTGCTTACTTCACACTATTAGGTGCCCTAATAGGAATCACCAACTTGCTGATATACCGATATGTCCTTACATCCTATCTAGACATATCGCTGGCAAGGACTTCGACCTACCTAGCGATCGGGATGAGCGAATTTGGACGAGCACTGGTCTCCAGGTCAGAGACCAGACACTTCTGGTTTAGGCCCCATAACAAGTGGTTAATACCGGCCATCACTCTGTCGCTAGTGTTGCTTGCTTCGACGATATACATCCCGGCACTCTCCTCAATCTTCAAAACAGTCGGTCTGTCGGTAGAGTTACTAGTTCTCGCCAGCGTAACATCGTTGCCAATACTAATCATAGATGAGCTGAGGAAGGAGTTGAGGAAGAGGATCTAACTCGCTTTAACTGCTTGGTGGTAAACTCAATTGCGGTTAAAATGTAGTGTATACATGGTCAGTACTTCAAGCTTAAAGGTATAGTTAATTTCCTTATATTTTAGGGTAGGTGGGCTTTGAGGAGCAACGACGTACTAGGTCTAATCTTGACGTTCTCGACTCTAGGGGGACTGTTCAAGATCCTAGGAGGTCTGCTCTACGGCTCGAGGGCGGTCTTCGTCGATGCTTTAACCTCTATAGCCAACTTAATAGCTCTACTACTATCAATTAGGTTCTGGAGAAGTAGCTTAGAGCCTCCAGATGAGGATCATCATTTCGGGCACTACAAGCTAGCCTTCGGCGGCACTATATCAACTCTGATGGTTTATTCATTCGTCGCGGGCATAGCCACTTTCAAGTTGCTAGACGTTGGAAGATATTCCGTCTCGCTGGGTGCTCCGCTAATGGCTTTACTGGGTGTTCTTTGCTACACTATTTCCGTACTGGTTTCGAAGAGATTCGGCAGCATATTCGTTCACTACTCAGCATTCACTGTCAGCGAGTTAATAGAGGGTGCAGTGGTGATTCTGTCCTCGCTGGGGGGCGCAATCCTGAGCTACCTGATAGACTACGGCGGTGCGGTAGTGCTTACAATCTACATACTCCACGAGCTGAAGGGGGTTTTTAACGAAGTTTTAGGTTACATCAGCGACATAGCGCCTTCAGCAGAATTAATGGATCTAGTGAGGAAGGAGTTCGTGACGAACGGTCTCCACCTGAGTGAATTGCGCCTTAGGAGTGTGGACGGCAAGCATTATCAAGGTACCGCATCTGTGGTGGTGGAGTCTGAGGATGATATATCGCTCGTAAGTAGCAGAGTTGACAACGTCAAGAAGTTGTTAGGACGTCGTGGTATCGAGCTAGTTGTTGAGATTAAGCCGGAGGCATTAGGGCGGGAGTCGGGTGAGTGACTTATGGGAGTAAATGAAGATCTGAACTCAAGACGTGATGCGTTAAAGAGAGTCATAAGAGACTTTATTAAGCTCATCGGAGACGATCCTGAGCGCCCGGAACTAATGGAAACTCCTGAGAGGGTAGCTAGGATGTGGCTTGAAGAACTGGCTTCCGGATATGGTCAAGACCCAGATGAATACCTTAAATATTTCTACGTCAACTCTGTCGATTATGTGAGCGCCAGCCGACTGATTGCCGTGATGAACATACCGGTTAGATCTGTTTGTGAGCACCACCTGCTGCCGTTTTACGGATACGCCCACATTGCGTACATCCCGGGTAGCGAGGTTGTGGGTTTGAGTAAATTCGCGCGGATAGTTAACGTGTTTGCTAGAAGGCTTCAGCTTCAGGAGAGACTCACGGAGGAGATAGCCGACTACCTGAACAGGAAGCTCAAGACCAGAGGACTTCTGGTGATTATCGAGGCGATGCACACGTGCGCCTTAGTCAGAGGGATTGAGGAACCATTAAGCATGATTACTTCCTCGACGAGGGGCGAGCTGACCACCGATAGAGAGCTGCGTGAGGAAGCCATTGAGTTAATAAACTCTAGGAGGATGCCTCCTAAAGGGTTACAGGCTTCCTGATCGTTTGAACCCGGTCAGCATCAATTCCTTTGACTCGACCTTAATATAACCCCACGGCATAGCCTGCGTGTTGTATGCCCCATACGGGTTTCCGTTACAGTCAAGCACTATCAGGCCGGCTGTGTCTCTGCCGTAGAGTGACGTGTGATATTGGATTGCCATACCGGCTGCAGTATCCGCTAGGTACCCCTCGTTAATCAACTTTACCGCCCTATACGACAACATGCTCATCATTATGGTCTCCCCTATACCCGTAGCTACTGCAGCGCCGTACCTGTTAGCGAAGAACCCGGCGCCGGGAATGGCTGAGTCACCAACGCGTCCTGGGAACTTGAGGATCACGCCACCTGTTGATACTGCCGCAGCCAGCCTACCCTCACTATCTAGCGCAATCGCGCCTACAGTGTCGACGTAGCCTAGCTCGCGAGCTAATTCAAGACTCTTTTTGAAGATGAGATCACCCGATTTAATCCTGCTTAGAGCCTCCTCGTATCGCCTTCTAGCTCTCTCAGAGGGACCTGGGTGTTGAGGTAGCTCTAGTCGTGCGGCTAGCTCGTCGGCAGCGCTTCCAGCAAGTAGAATGTGATCTGTCAGCTCAAGAACCTTACGGGCAAGTACTACCGGGTTCTTAGGGTACTTAACAGCGGCGACCGCCCCAGCCTTTCCGCTCCATCCATCCATGACTCCTGCATCCATCGAGATGTCCCCCCTTATATCGAGGACTGAACCCAATCCCGCGTTAAGGACGCCTGAATCCTCCAGCTTTACTGTGGCTTCAACGGCAGACTCGAGGGCTGATCCGCCCCTCTCCAACACTTCCGCGCCAGACGTTAAAGCGTCCGTAACCACTTTCTTAACCAGGGCCTCGTCGAGATATCTCCACGTACCGGCTCCGGCGTGAACAACCACCACTCCCCTCATGTGTTGGTCCCGAAAGAAAGACAATCCTTGTGGTAATAAGCTCTGCGGGGGTCATTCAAGGTCAAACTTGTTGAGCAACTCATAGTAAGCCCTGGTTTTACATATGTTGGGCGCGCCGCGCGGTCCAGGTCTCTTCATGTAGAATGCGTTGACCTCATAGACAGTGCCTCTCCAGCCCCTATCCACTGAGATCTTTCCGAGTCTAATTAGGTCGCATAATATTCCTGCCAATGCGGGTGAGTCGTTTATCCTCGCATTAACGTATATGGAGTCCCTGAAGTCGTTGAAGCTTAAGTATTCTATGTGCATTGCAACATACTTCTTATCTCCTAAAGGCTCTAGGTAGCCAGTGGGTCTAATGTATGTAGGCACTTCATATCCTAGTATGTCCTTAACCATGCTGGACTTAGTTAGTTCCTTCATGCGGTTCCTGTCCTCCCTAGTTAACGCGTAGAAGTCCGTGTTACCGCCTATGTTGAACTGAACTATGAACTCAACGAGTCTGTTCCTCTGCGCCAGATGCTCGATTAGATCCGCCGTCAGAGGGGTGGCGCCGGTGGCTCCGTCATCGCCGAACACGGTAACTCCTGAGTCCTCTAGGATCTTAAGGAGTCCTGGATTATTGGCTACAGGTGTTGGTATCACGTTCACGAAAGCGGCCCTTCCCCTGCGTTTAGCGTATAGTGCAGTCACGTAGGCGTATGAGTGTGTGGCCGGCACATCGCCTGCCTCAAGCCTCTTAAGCGCTGTTGTCTCATCATCGTACTCCTCACCGTACTCCGTCGATATTATGTTTACTATTACATCGGGACCCAGACCCATCCACTCTTCAAGTAATGTTCTCACGCCGTTAGCGTAGCCCATGATGTCGTCGAGTCCTTGGGCCTCAACATCTAGTCCATCTGTTGAATTCCTCCTTAACCCCCTTCTAACAACTACGGTCTTGAGTTCTTCAGGGACTGGGTACTCATCTCCCATAACCTCCCTAGCCACATCATATAAAGTCTTACCAACTTTAGAGTTGTCAACATCGTAAACTCCTACGATCTCTATGTCCTCCACGTTATAGGGCAGTTTGTGCTTGGCTAGAGGTATGCCATAGGGTTTAATAAGGCCTTTCTTCAGTCTTGTCAAGCCTGTCGCTAGGTGAGCGGCGACATACCCAGAACCTAGCAACACTGCTCTAATTGCCATATTTATCCCCACAAATATAGTTTCAGAGAAATTAAATCTTTCGGAACCGCATGTACCTGTAGCTCATCCACTGCGACTTCGATAGCAAAGTTAATAAAGTTCTACGTTTGTTCTGTTATAGGTGATTAAGTGACGCTGGAGCCGAAGGTTAGGATTAAGAGATGGGAACCCTCTGTAGAGGAGGAGCTGCTTAGGAAATGGATTGAGGAGGAGGTTAAGGAGCCTGAAATAGACTTCATCAGTGACGATAGCTACGTGGTTATAGACACCCCACCACCGTATCCTTCAGGCGAGTGGGGTGTTGGTCAAGCAGCCCATTACGCGCAAATAGACATGGTTGCTCGGGCTCTGAGAATCCTTGGCCATAAAGTCTTGCTACCTTTTTACGCGGATCGAAACGGACTACCGGCAGAGGTAGTTGTTGAGAGGAAATACGGGATCTCGGCACATGAGATTGCAAACACATCTGAAGGCAGACTTAAGTTCCTTGAGATGGTCAGCAGCGTGCTGGACGAGTACGAGTCCACCCTAGTAAGGACTTGGAGGAGATTGGGGTGTTCGTATCAGTACTGGACTGAAGGCACGGATTCACCTAACTACAGGAGGTTGACGCAGGCAACGTTCATGGATATGTGGAGTAAGGGCCTCATATATGAGGCCGAGAGGCCTGTCATGTGGTGCCCTAGGTGCAGGACCTCCCTGGCTGAGGCGGAGATAGAGTTTAGGGAGGAGGAGGGGAAGCTCTACCACATAAAGTTCAGAGTTGCTGAAACAGGGGAGGATATAGTTATAGCGACGACCAGACCTGAGTTGCTTAACGGGTGCGGTGCTGTGATATTCCATCCGGACGACTCCAGATATAAACACCTTGAAGGAAAACACGCGGTGGTGCCCCTCTATGATAACGAAGTGCCTATAATTGCGAGCACGTACGCCAACCCTGACTTCGGCACGGGCTTGGCTATGATGTGTTCCTACGGTGACACTAGAGATATATGGTTCTTTAAAGAACAAGAGATCGCGCCGAGAATACTAATTAACCCGGACGGGACTATGAACGAAAAATCGGGCTTTCTCAAGGGGTTGACAATCAGGAAGGCTCGGGATGTCATAGCGGATGAGCTCAAGAAGAAGGACCATCTCCTGAAGGAGGAGTTCCTAAAACATGAGATCCCGGTATGTTGGAGATGCAAAACACCAGTAGAGTACATCCACGTTAAAGAGTTCTTCCTGAGGCAGATCGACTTCAAGGATGAGATCCTTAAGATAGGCAACATGATGTCTTTCAAACCTCCAGAGCATAAGATCAAGTTCGACAACTGGGTCAACTCGCTCAAGATGGATTGGCCTATCTCAAGGACCAGGTTCTACGGAACTGAAATACCTATATGGAGATGTAGCAAATGCGGTCACATACTCCTCGGAAGGTATGGAGAGTATGTGAGACCTTGGATCGATCCGCCGCCGCACGATAAATGTCCTAACTGCGGGGCCTCTAAGGAACACCTACTAGGTGAGACCAGAACCTTTGACACTTGGTTCGACTCGTCCGTCAGCGTGCTCTATGTAACCAGGTGGCTCAACAATAAGGAGGCCGCTCTTAAAGCCTTGGATCACTCGCTGAGGCCGCAGGGATACGACATAATAAGGACATGGCTTTACTACTCCACGTTAAGAGTGTGGCTACTGGCGGGGAAACCCCCCTTCAAGTGGGTCAGGATATCCGGGATGGGCTTAGATCCTAAGGGGAGAGCCATGCATAAGTCGTTAGGGAATATAGTGCCACCGATGCCCTACATAGAGAAGTATGGTGCTGACGCATTCAGGTATTGGGCGGCTGCGTCCGGAATGCTTGGTAGTGACTACAGATGGTCAGAAGGTCTAGTTAGGAGTGGTCAAGCGTTTGCAACAAAGTTAGTCAACATAGGCAGGTTCATTTCATTCTTCGATGAACCCCCGCTGGAGGATTCAGTGCTGAAGGAGGTGGATAGAGCTATGATTAAATATGCGGTCTCCACAGTCAAGAGGGTTCTCGACCACTACAGAGAGCTTGACGTGTTCAGACCTATAAACGAGCTTTACACATTAGCGTGGGATGTTTTCGCATCCAACTACTTGGAGATCGCTAAGATGAGGGCCTACGGGATGGGCAACTATGACGAGAGGTACGTGAACGGCGCTAGGTACACCCTTCACAGAGTCTTTAAACTCATACTCAAGGCCCTACATCCAATCATGCCCTTCGTGACTGACTACCTATGGAGATGCATGTATTCTCCTAAAGGATTGAGGAACGTCACGATCACAGATGAGGACTTAAGCGTATTAGGCGGTGACGAGGTACTGATAGAGAACTTAATAAAAGTTAACTCGGCGATATGGAAGTATAAGAAGGAGAACAACATATCGTTTGCCGAACCACTGGAGGCCGCCCTATATCTCCCGCAGGAATGCGAGAAAATAGCCGATGAAATCAGAGACCTACATAAAGTCAGAACTGTAGTGGTGGGTCTTCCTAAGGACGTCTCCAAAGCGATTAAGCTGGACGAGGGGATTTTCCTCATGCAAATGTGATGACGTACGAACGGCAGGAGAAACATGCAAAAACAAACCCCAAGCAACTGTGATGAAGTAGGGTGCTGGGTCGGTAAACTCCCTAAGGGATGCGCTCAATGCATTAAAGGTTTGAAGAGCGTCTTCTTCGCCACCGGTATATGTGGTGAGAGATGTTTTTATTGTCCACTCTCAAGTCATAGAAAAGGTAGCGCGAGGAATTACATTAACGAGTCTTTGGTGAGAGATGAACGAGACATACTGCTGGAGATACTGGCGTCGAGCTCCAAAGGCGTAGGGGTAACGGGTGGCGATCCACTCATAGTGGCTGACTACGTTGCTGAAGTCATTAGACTGTTAAAGGATAACCTAGGTCGAAGGTTCCATGTACATCTATACACTACGGGGAAGCATCTCGACGAAAAAGTTATGAACACGTTAGTTAACGTAGGACTCGACGAGCTCAGAATCCACGTTACTGGAACACACTCCTGGGAGGCCTTAAGGATTGCACTAGACCACAACCTAGATGTTGGAATAGAGAATCCGGCCGTCCCAGATTTCGAGGGACTCAAAAACATGATTAGTGAAGGCGTTAAATTCGGTGTGGACTTCATAAATTTGAACGAGATGGAGGTAAGCGAGTCAAACTACTTAGGGATTATGAGTAAAGGTTTAAGGGTGAACAGTGATGGCCTAACGGTGGCCGGGTCAAGGGAGACGGCATTACGTGTTATGGCTTGGGTATTGGAGGAAGGCGTGCCAGTAAACATACACTATTGTCCGGCGAGGTTTAAAGACATGTACCAGTTCAGAAGAAGGTTGATTAGAAGATTCAGGGCGGTCAGGATGCCTTACGAAACCCTCAGCATAGAGGGTACCGTCAAATGGGTTGAGGTACCCTATAGCGAGAGCGAGTCCCTCAGAAGGCTCATCCTCTCAGGACTTGCGGTCCGGCGAGGAAACACAGTCTACGCAAGTGTTAAAGCTACCAAGTACTGGCGTGCAAACCTGCCTAACAATTGCAGGGTCGTTGAGGCTTATCCAACAACACCCAGGAGAATCCTCAACACGTGCGAGATATAACGTAACCTTAACTATGGAGAAGTTCTTGCTTAGAGGTTTAGTGAAGTGTTCAGAGGATCACCTTCCCCTCTTCTTCGATGTCTTCATTTAACTCCTTATGCGGTAGGATCGTAACGTCCCTGGTTATGAAGACCTCATCGTATACCCTAACCTCATCGCCTAAGACAACGCCCGACGATATCCGGGCCCACCTACCTATGTGGGATCCAGCACCGACTATAACTCCCTTCATATGTGAAGCCGACCCGATGACCACGTTATCCAGGAGCAGTGAGTCGGCTATGCGGCTACTACTACCTACTATGGAGTTCCTCCCTATTAGCGTGTAAGGACCTATCACCGACCCTGTCTCAAGTCTGACAAACTCATCTATGAAGACTGGCTGAATCACTTCGACATCCTGGTCTATCTCAGCTGTAGGTGATATGAAGCCCTCTGGCATGAGATATTTCAACGCGCTCAGGTTTGCTTTAAGATAGTCTGTGGGAACTCCTATGTCAAGCCAGATACCTTCATGTATGTAGGCATGCAGAAGTCCTAACTCAACCAGTTTAGGGAGTACATCTACTGCAAGTTTGGAGGGTCTCTTAACAGGGAAATACTTAATCAGGCTAGGGTCGAATATGTAGACTCCCGCATTAACGAGATTCGATGGAGGTGATTCATGGGGCTTCTCAATGAACTTAACTACCCTACCCCTCTCATCAACTTGAGCTACCCCATATCTCGACGGGTTCTCAACACGCGTTAAAATCATGGATGCCGGCGAACCGTTATTCATGTAGGCTTTAACGAAGTCGATTATGGGAGCGTCAGTGAATATGTCGCCGTAGATGACTAGGAAAGGCTTGTCGAGGTTGAATCTGCTTACTATTAAAGGTACGGGTCCTCCATCACCCAGAGGATTCACCTCCTCAACGTATTCTATGCTAATCTGGCGACTCGACCCATCGCCGTACCTGTCCTTAATCAGATTGCTCATATACCTTACAGACATGATCACCCTCTTAACGCCGGCTTTCCTCAAGTTATCAAGTATCCAGTCGAGGAGGGGTCTCCCTAAAATCGGTAACAACGCCTTAGGTCTTGTGAGCGTTAGGGGTCGTAAGCGGGTTGCGTAGCCGCCTGCAAGAATTATTGCGGTATCCACACCCATCTACAATCCCATATAACATAATAACATAGGGGGTCTTAAGAATTAAATATTCACTAGGGTTCGAAAAATCAACTGTAGAGCTGCTATGATCGAAGGCTTCACGGCCTACGGTAGAAATGGAGAAGGCTTGACGTGAATCATGTCTGTTCCTGAATTCTCGTCAGTTCCTTAGGTGGTTTATGAGCAATCCAAGCCGCACCGTAGAGCACTACATCGTCTCCAAACCTAGTTACCACGGCTTCAGGCATCCTATTTGTTACGTACGTGTCGACGTGATTCAGGACTAACGCAAGGAACTCTGGATTGTTAAGCATCACTGAGCCGCCAAAGCTGATTACCTCAGGATCGTAGGCGTTAATCACCGAAGCTATTCCAGCAGCGTCCACCTTAGCTAACTCGCTCACTACATAAGCGGCGAAGTCATCGCCCTCACGCCAGTATCTAAACAGAGTCTCGGCCTGTACTTCCGTAGAGGAAGTCAGTCTATAAAGTTCTGAATCACCACGCCATCTATCCCTAAGAAGTCCGATGAACTTCCATAAGTTGTTCCCTGACGCTAGGGCTTCCCAATGACCTACGCCGCCACATCCACATCTAATGTTTGAATCGTATGAGACTACCAGATGTCCTATCTCATGCGCGTTACCGTCCTTCCCCAGGATGAGATGACCGTCGACGATTACGCCGGCCCCTATGCCTGAGCTGATAGTTATGTAGACCACGTTATCTCGTCCTACCCCAACGCCGCTCATATACTCGGCGTAGACAGCGGCAACGCAGTCGTTCACTACATACGTGGGTACATTGAATCGCTTCACTAAGGGTTCTCTCAAACTGAAAGCCCTTAATCGGACATTAGGTGGGTTGACCACACAACCGCGTTTGATGTCTAAAGGTCCTATAGTACCGACGCCGACCGCCACTACACCACTCAACCCTAATGACGTAATCAAGTGTTCAGCAACCTCTGCAATAATTCCGGCGACGACGTCCTCACCTCCTTCCTGAGGCGTTCTAATGACCTCCTTACGTAATAACTTCATGTCCTTAGAATCAAGTAGAGCTATCCTAGTCTTAGTGGCTCCAACATCTACTGCCAGCACGTGACTCAATGCATTCACCCGTGTTGCGGAAGCCTATAAGAGAACTTACTTGCCCTAAGATCTTCACACAGATCTTTAAGCAGGCCATCTTCACTATCGTACTTCCTGATAGACGCTAATTTCCTCTGATCAAGGTACTCTGGCAGGGTCTCAGCGATGTCTGTAGGCATTCCAGTCCCGACCAGCACATATGCAGGCTTGCCCTCGGTATATGCTGTTACGAGCTCCTGAAGACAGCCGGCACCACCCCCGAGAATCACGAGCGCGTCGGAAGTCCTGACGAGGAAGACAGACCTAACCCTGTAGGAGGTACCAGTCCTCACCACCAATGCCTTCTCAGGAAAGTTGACGTGTTCTTGTTCTAGGGGAGGCACTATCAATACCCTAGCTCCCACATTAAGGGCCGAATCAACTACCTCCTTCATCAAACCCCAATACCCCCCGACAACAATCACTAAGTCGTTGGGGTAACACGCACACAGACCTCTAACTAACTTTGATGCCTTGAGCTTCAAGGACTCCTCAACGTTTCCTGAATGGGCTGCAAATCCTACGTATTTAAACTTTCACCACCGAAATATGTCTCGCTTTAACTGTAATTAAAACTCACGATACTTCACTAAGTCTGTTACACGTGATAGTCATGAATGTGTATATGCTTCTCATGAATCGATACGGCCGTGCCGTAGACCCTCCTAAGAATCTCCTCGTGGAGGACCTCGTCAGACCTCCCGAAAAACCACTCGCCATTACCGAGTAGCAACACATTATCGGTGTGAGGCAGTAGCAATGTCGGGTCATGGCTACTAATTATAATTGTCACGTTCTTTTCCTTAAATAGCTTGACAAGCGTTGAAGCCAACGAGACCTTACCGACAGGATCTACTGAGGAGAAGGGCTCATCTAGTACAAGGAGTTTGGGGTTATGGATTAACGCCCTAGCCACTAACACCCTCTGTCTCTGACCTCCAGACAGACTCCAGAAGCTCTTATGCTTTACGTCCGCATCCAAATCAACGAGCCTCAAAACCTCGTCAACCCTCTCCCTGGCAAGCCCATCTGAAAAGATTCTCGGCCACTTACTCCTGTAGAGGAGGTACGAGAACTCTATAAACTCCTCAACACTTACTGGATATGTGAAATACGACGGTGTGAAAATCTGGGGGACGTACCCTACATGCCTCCCAACAATGTTGGGTTTTGCTGTGACGTCCATCCCGTAAAGGTACACTTTACCGCTCAAGGGTCTTACAAGCCCCACAAGAGTCTTGAGTAGGGTAGTTTTGCCTGAACCGTTAGCCCCGATCACCTGGGTTAGCGTGCCTTCCTGGAACTCGACAGTAATTCCAGTGATTAGAGGCTCTGAATACCCTATGCTTAAGTAGTTGGTTCTCAGCATTTCCTCTCCTGTGCACACTTCATTACAGGATTTATAAACTTTGTGCACACTTACTCGTTGGGATGGGGTATATGAAGAGAGTTGCGGGGTACGTGTTATTGTCCTGCACCGTCATCCTGCTATTTAGCCCTACTGTGGTAGCGGTTGATGGGTTGACCATAGTTACTACATCTCCAGGTCTCGCAGACGACGTTAACCTGATTAAGTGTGAGAGCGACCGTGTGTACTCACTCCTTCCAGAGACTGCAGATCCGCACGAGTACTCCCTGAAGCCCAGCGACTTAAGTATGCTGAGGCAGGCAGATCTACTCGTATCAACAGCCCACACCCACTTCGAACTGGAAATAAATGAACTGATTTCACGCGGTGAGATCAACGCCACGCTTGTGGAGATACCCAGGATAGCTGGGATCAGGATATTGAAAAATCCGGCAACGTTAACAGATAATCTTCATACCCCCACTTATGATCCTCAGAACTACGTTGCCTTCTTAAGAAATGTTACCGAGTTGATGAAGAGACTTAATCCGTCATGCTCCTCAGTGTATGAGACTAACTATGAACTCCTCAGAAGTAGGGTCGAGTCTTTAATGAATAGCAAGCCTAACTCGATGAACATGCTAGTCGGGATAGCTACTGAACCCACTGTCCAGTATGCTGTGGCGTGGCTCGGCATCAACGTGACTAAATTACTGATTCCAGAGGAGGGACTGAGTCCTACTCCTGCTACGGTAATAGAGATTGAAAACGCTGTCAGGAACCGTGAGGTTGATGTCTTGATAGTCGTTAAAGGCGGGGAATATTCAAGTTACCTGATTAATCTGGGCAGGAGTTATCATGTGCCAGTCATAGAGGTTCTACCGCCATATATGAATGGATCAACAATCGATAAACTGGTTCACGTGCTCGTTCAATATGCAGGGTTGCAAAACACAGAGACGCTGGGCGGGGTTTTTGACTTACCTAACACGACTAGCGTAACACATGCGGTTTCGGAACTGATTATACTCCTCCTGCTCATTGTTACAATAATATCCTACATAATATCAGACGGAGGTCGAGGTTGATGCGCACGTTCAGATTAATCATACTCTATACAGCGGTCGCTACAATCCTATCCGTTCTCAACCCACTATTTAAGGTCGAGTTCAAGTGGAACGTGACTTTCACCGCGTTGGGACTTCTGTTCGGTTCCCTAAGCCCCCTAATAGCTACCAGGAGACTCTACTACCTCTCAGCAGCCGCCCCTCACGCCTCGCTTTTCTCTGTCGCGCTCTCCATGCTTATTGCTGGGGCTTTGGGGATCAGCGACTACTACGTTACAGCAATCTTCGTATCAACGCTACTTGTACTTGGCGTTGGTTATATGATTAGGTCAGGCCTTGATCCAGACGTAGCGACGTCCGTGTTCGTATCTAGCACGACAGCGTTAAGTGTTCTCCTAATGTACTATGTCTTGACTAAATATAGGTTAACCTCGATCAACGCCATAATGCTGGGTGATCCTCTGCTAATTCCGTACCACGAGGTTCTGATGTTAACGGTGATGTCGGTTTTGGTTCTAGTAGTGGTCCTCACAACCTTTAAAGAGAGCGTCTGTGCTGGCATAGACTCTGACCTGGTAAAGTTGAGCGGAGTTAAAGCAATCCTTTATGATTTAATCCCCTACGCCTTAGTAGGACTGGTCGCCGTGACCTCGCTAAAGCTCGTGGGGTACGTATTGTCTCACGTGCTGGCATTGCTTCCTTCGCTGACATCGATTAACGTAAGCAAGCAAGCACGTGAGTCTTTAATCCATAGCATAGGCCTCACCACCATAGCAACCCTAACCGGACTCCCCCTCTCGACATACTTTAACGTATCGCCATCAGGCACTGTTGGGATTCTGTTAACGTTATTTTATTTGATGACACTAGTAAAGAGGAGGATGCCTTGAACTATGACCAAAGAGAGGTTCGGTGTCTCAGTGCCTGCCGACCTTTCAAGGAAGGTTAAAGAACTCGCCAGCAGGAGGGGTGTTTCAAGATCTGAGCTAATAACGGAGATGATGAGGAGCTACATTACAGATTTGGAACATGAGAATCTCCCTCACTACTGCACAGGCGTTATGGTGATAGTTAAAGAGAAAGCGGAGATAAGTCTAGAGAGGGTATATGAAGCCTTTAAGGAGGTTATAATAGGGTATACCCACCAACACGTGGGGGGCATGTGTGTTAACGTAGTGTTCGTCTCGGGCTCCTCCGAAAGGATAGACGACCTTTCTAAGAGTCTGAATATGTGTGGGTGTTTCATAAGGTATCTACCACTCCATGGCGGGAAGAGACGGTAGGCATTCGCATGACAGCAATTCAAACACTTCCCTGCTGTAAGGGGAGTCAGGCCTTGATTACCCACTTCTTCCTGTTCCTATCATAGTACGCTATGGCAGACTCAGACAGCTTTTTAAGTAACTCGACCTCCTGCCGACTGAGTGTCTTGGATATGTCTGGTTCCTTGTCTGAGGTTAGCGACTCGATTTTCTTAATGAAGTCGCTCCAGAACTCCTCGTCAACAGCTATTCTCTGGTCCTTAAGCTCCAGAACTACCGCACCCTCCCTCTCCAGCTTGTCGAAGAACGCATCCCTATTTCTTATCTTCTTAGCTATGTCAGCCTCATAGATTATCTTTTGTCTCTTGAGAATTTCAATGGCTGTCACTCTCTCCTTTGGCGCCTCTTCTTTAAGCGCCTGAGGCTTAGCGACCTCGACCGCCTGCTGAGCAACTATCTTGGAGGGGAGTTCCTCCACTTTAGACCCGAGCTCGTCAAGAACCTCACGCACCTCCACTAACCGATCCCTCAGCTCTGTAAGGAGTGAGGAATAGGTGTTTATGGTGTCTGTAGCTGACCTCAAGAGCCTCTGAATGCTTCCCAGAGACTCGTCCTGAGTCACTTGCCGTTGAGCGGGCTTGCTTAAATAATCCTCAATCGCCTTTCTGATAAGCTCCTCAGGCTTTAAGCCGGGGTAAATCTTCCTCAGTGAATTGAGCAGCTCTTCAGGCAGGTCGAGAACCACTTGAACCAAATTTATCACTCCATAATGTCTACATTTAAAGAGTTAATAATAATGTACTTAATCACGACTTGCCCCTCACGTCTCAGCGCCTGACCTGAGCAGTGGAATCATTGTCAACAATGACGCTGCCTCCATAGCCACGGAGTAGGGTATTAGGTAGATTGGACTTACCGAGTATATGAACCCCGCGGCAAAGCCGCCAAACATCCATGCAGACCCGTAGATCAGTCCGTAGGTTCCATACGCGAGAGCCCTCCTAGAGGGATCCACTAGATCCGGTATTGCGGCCCTCATGTTGGTCTCGTAGATTGCCATAACAATCCCCCATATTGCCGCCATCGCATATGCGGCGATCCTTGAATTTGCGATGAGCAATGAAGGTATTGTTAGAGTCAAGAGGGGCGTCAGGATTAATGATTTAAGTCCCATCCTGTCGTAGAGCATGCCTACAGGTAGCGCGACTAGTGCGTCAACCCCCATAGCTATCGCGTAGAGCAGTGAGATCTCCGGGTCGCTCAATAACCCTGACTCCTTAGCATGATATGAGATAAGCGACCAGGCTATGTAGCCGGCGGTCATGAGGGCCAGCGAAGCAGAGAAGAGGTTGAACCTCCTTCCAAGACGTCGCCCCACTCTAGCCTTCTCGACGGTGACAGTCCTCACGACCGGATATTTGCGAAATGCTGTGAGTAAACACGCTAGGGAAAGTGTTGCAGGGACGGCGAGGGAGGTGAAAGCCAAGCTGTAGTCACTTCTGGAAGAGCTTAAAACCCACATAACCAGCAGCGGCCCCGCGAAAGCCCCGACCTGGTCCATAACTTCATGCAACCCGAAGCCCTTACCCCGTCCGATACCCTCCACCACCTCAGAGAGAATCACGTCCCTCACAGGAGCTCTCAAGCCCTTACCAACTCTCTCGACATAGAGGAGTGTGAGGGCTACCTCCCACCTACCGCTTAACGCCAGCATAGGCACCGCCACTAAGTTAATTACGTATCCCATTATCGTCAATCCCCACAATACACTACTTCTTCTGAGCTTGTCTGCCATATACCCGCTGACGAACCTGATGACGTAACCTAGGAACTCGCCCACAGTAACTGCACCAGCTATTACTGCAGTCCCTCCAAGCACCTCCAGGTAAGCGCCTGAAACCCCTCTGGCGCCCTCGTAGGTCATGTCAGCAAATAATGAAACAAGTCCCAGAAGAATGAAGACCGTAAGTAGTCTCCTCTCCACATATCACACCATGGTTAACCAAGGTTAGGTGGTGTATAAAAACTTACATGAGTTCTAGATCTATTGGTGTCAAAGGGGATGAATGATATTAGTTCGTCCATAGATCTGATCAACACACTTTATAGGCTAAGCAAGGAGGAGAGGGAAAGGCACCCGCGGAGGCCGGAGGCCTACTGGGTCACGGATCTTGTTAGGTGTATTCTTAAAAGAGACTTCGAACTTAAATACCCCGAACTAGTCGAGAGTGAGGTGTTTACACCTACCTATATTCTCGGCACCCTCGTTCACAAGGGATTACAGGAATTGCTGAAGTCCACAATCTCGAATGACGTGCTGACGGAAGTTGAAGGCAGGCGTGAGGTAAGGTTGCCTGACAATAGAGTGGTGAGTGTGGAGGGCAGAGCTGACTTGTTGATTAGGACCGGCGAGGAGTTGGTTGGAGTTGAGATAAAGACATCCAGATCGGATCTTGAGCTACCTAAGCAGCATCATGTAGATCAGGCGAGAATATATAACTGGCTCTTCAACCTAAGGCACACAATACTCATCTACGTGACTCCTGAACGAGTGACTCAATTCCTCGTAGAGGATAGGGTCACCGACGAGGAGGTAATAAGGAGGTTAACCATAAGCAGATTCCCCAGGTATGAGTGGGAATGCCGATACTGTAGCTACTCAGTCCTATGCCCGTATAAAGTGTCTGTGAGGTGAAGATTTAAAATGGTTATATGCATAATCTTTAATGAGGTATTTGTATGGCCAAGTTCGTACCTCGTGAGAAGGCCCTTAAAAAATTGTGGGATGAGGTAAAAGCCGGCAGGATGATAGTTATCGCTAGCGCTGGAGACGGGTTCTTCGCCAAGATATTCGATATGGCCGGCATAGACATCATAGGTGTGTACAACTCTGGCTTCGGAAGGCATCTGGGGATAGGCTCACTTTCAGGTCTAATGCCCATATTTGATACTAACAGGCTAGTAATAAAGATGGGCTACGAGATACTCCCGCGTGTTAAGAACTCGCTTGTGTTAGCTGGGGTATGTGCCCAGGACCCGCGAACCATATGGCCTGAATACCTGGAGAAACTGAAGAAGATGGGGTTCTCAGGTATTCAGAACTTCCCGACCGTTGCGTTAATTGACAAGAACTCCCTGTTCAGGAGGAACTTAGAGGAGTCTGGCTTCGGATATAACAAAGAGGTTGAAGTGCTTAAAATGGCCCGTGAGATGGACATGTTCACTCTCGGCTACGCCTTCACTGAGGATGAAGTTGAGGCGTTAGCGAAGGCAGGTGTTGATTTAATAGCGGTCCACGTAGGCCTGACCACTGGTGGAATAATAGGGGCTAAGACCACCGTCACGATAGAAGAGGCGATTGAGAGAACGAATAAACTCTTAGACGTGGCCTACAGAGTGAGGCCAGAGGGCGATTTCATACCGATAACCCACGGAGGTCCGATGGAGGATCCCGAAACCACTGCCCGAGTGCTAAGCGCCACTAAGGCCGTTGGGTTTGTGTCAGGCTCCGCTATAGAGAGAACTCCAGTGGAGAAGTTCCTGGTAGAAGAATGCAAGAGATGGAAATCTATAAAAGTAGAGCCAAGCAAGCTAGGACTGAAGTAAGGATAACAGGATTTAGAACGGGAATAAATCCATAACTTTCACTTTTTATTGCTCATCGTTCTATCCCACGTATTCACTTCGAAAATAGACATGAGCTCTCCCGTGTAGGAAATGCTTAAAAACAATAACACCTAAATAATATTTGAGGTATTAATTATGGGTTCAGAAGCACCTGGAGTCCTCGTTATGGGCATAGCTGACACTAAAGGCCCGGAGCTTAAATTCCTGATTGAGTTAGTGAAGCGCGCTGGCGGCAAGCCCATCTTTATGGAGCTTACCGCTTCGGGAAAGCCTGCAGGGTGGGCTGACATATCAATAGAAGATGTGGCTAGGGAAGCAGGCATTACTGCCGAAGAACTAAGTAGAATAACGAGGGAAAAGGCCGCCGAGTATATAGTGGCTGGCGGCGTCAAGATAGCCCGCAAACTATATGAGGAGGGCAAGATAAGGAGCGCAATTGCTTTCGGAGGCTCGCTAGGAACCTCCATGGCCAGCAGGATCATGCGGGCCCTACCGTATGGTGTCGGGAAGTTCATGTTATCTACCATGGCCTCAGGTGATGTTAGACCTTACGTAGACATCAAAGACTTAGCTATGTGGTATCCCCTTGCCGAGAAAGGTATTAACGTTGTGACTGCGAAAATATTAGCGACGGCTGCTGGAGCCGCTGTAGGTGCGGCTAAAGCGCCTGAGCCAGGGGTGGCGTTGAGGCCCCTCATAGGGTACACCATGTTCGGTACCACCACACCCTGCGTTAAGGCGGTCTCAGAGCACTTCGAGCAAAGGGGGTATGACTCAATGATATTGCATGCCGTTGGTACAGGAGGTAGGTCGCTGGAGGAGTTGATTAGAGATGGTTTCATAGAGGCTGTAGCTGACATAACAACCCATGAGCTTACAGACCTGGTTTGCGGCGGTATCCTTAGCGCTGGCCCTGAACGGCTCACTGCAGCGGGGGAGAAGGGAATACCTCAGGTAGTGTCGACGGGCGGCGCTGATATGATTAACTTCGGACCTAGGGAAGAGGTTAAAGGAAAGAAATCCTTGGTTACGGGAAGAGAGTTTGAGGTAGAGGAGGCGGAAGGTCTTCCGGGCAGGAGAATACACGTACATCATCCGATGGTCACAGTAGTCGGCACTCTGCCTGTTGAAGCAAGACGCTTAGCACAGGAAATAGCGATTAGACTGAATAAGTCTAAAGGACCTACAGCATTGGTAGTCCCTATGAGAGGCTGGAGTGCTTACGACATACGTGAGCCATCTCTTGAACTAGGGTGGGCTGGTCCAGGATCAGGACCTTTCTGGGCATCACACCAGGAGAAACCCGAGTGGAGCTTAAGGTCGGTGGCATTCGTGGATGAGCTAAGTAAGCATTTGGACTTAAGTAGGGAGAACCTAGATCTAATAATATGTGATAAACACATAAACGAGAAGGACTTCGGCCTGCTCATAGCAGGAATACTGGACGATATGCTCACAGGGAGATGGAAGAAAGGCTCATACTTCACGAAGCCCTGGACCCTCACGTTAAGTGATTTCAAAAAGTTGAATCTCACACCTCCCCAGTAAAAGTTTATTTTTCTTTTTGGCTTTATCAATAGAAAATAAACCTGTGTTAAGTCTATTCCCATTCGGAGCGGGTTTATGCAATCATGTTAATGCAGTTATATTGCGAAAATCTTACTTTTTGTAGGCTTTTGACCAAAGCCTCAGGGCTTCTGCTAGTTCGGTATGTTGCTTAGCATACTCTTCTGCAGGTATGTTCTTCTCCACAGCTTCAGCTGCCTGTACCATAGCCATGGCTCCAGCTCTGAATCCTGAGGGGTGTCCCAGAACGCCTCCTCCGGCAAGTATTAGGAGGTCCCTTCCTAGCATATTGCTTGCTAGACCAACATTGCTGGGGTCATTCCCTCCGGATAAAGTTGGTAACGTTGGCTTGAAGTGTAGCCAAGGTTTCCTCAGGATCTCGCAGTGTTGCCGAGCCTCCACAATATCATAGTGGAATTTACCCCAGAGGACGCCTATGTGGATCTCGTCAGCACCGCTCATCCTACCGAGCTTGCTCACTAACACTGGTGAGAAGCCATGGTAGGGAACCCTAGTATAGGCGCCATGCCCGCATCTGTGGACGTGTAGCGGAACCTTAATAGATGGGTCTTCCGCCAGTCTGCGTACGCCGCCATAGCCCACGTAGGGCAAGACCACCATTAACGAGTTGCCGCCATGGGACTGTACCACATCCGCAAGCTTCATCATTTTATCCTGTCTATCGGTTGTTATGTTGAAAGCGTAGTAAGGTTTCTTACCAGTTTCGCTGGAGGCTCTATCTATCGCCTCCATAACTTTCACAACTCTTTCCTCTATTGGACAATACTTCGGGTTGACTAAAGCCTCATCATCCTTTATGAAGTCTATACCGCCTTTGGTTAGCTCGTAAACTATTTCACCAATATGCTTGGGGGTTAAGCCGAGGTTAGGTTTAATTATACATCCGACTACAGGCCTGTTTTCAGCGCCGACACTTCTCTTGACATCAAGACCGAACTTGGGGCCAGGGAACGCTTCAGCCCACCATTTAGGGAACTGAAGGTCTAATAGTTTTAGATTCTCCAGTTCCAGGAGGTCGTAGGCGTTCCCCGCGATATCAGCCAGCAAAGTCGCGAGGCCTGAGTCCTCAGGGTTGTAGTTCTCAGCATATATGCCTAACGTGAATACTGCTGCGTTCCTATCACCGGTTTTGAAGGTCACTACACGCGCTATCTTCGCCCCATACTTATCTCTCAACTCAACTGTTTCGTACTTAACTGGCGTCCAGGTGCCTGTCGAGTTCTCTATAGCTGCGTGTATTAGCGCCTCGTCCAGATCTACGTCTGGCGCTAACACAGCGAGATACGTTGCAATTATGTACTGATCGGGGTCCAAAGCATCTAGAGAAGACCATAGCACGTGAGTGTATCGAGGATCCTCAGCTCCTAGGTATTTGGTTTTATATGATGGCTCGCTCAGATGTAACACCCAATTAGATAATTAACTGGACTTAAAAATGTTGAGGGTTAGGCTTGAAGTGCGTGTGTGAGTGACGTATTCACCTTCTCACATCTTTAAACTGCTTAATGATGTCGATGATTGCCTTCTGGACAGGCAACCTCTCTATAGCTGCAAAACCCATGAATCCTGCTACTCCGCTAACGCGCTTGTAGATGTACTCAAATGATTGAGGACTGACTATCGGGTCACCGTGACACACCACTATTATGCCAGGATTGACCTCTCTAGCCTCATTGACTATGCCTTGAATCAGGTCCGCGGCTTCATCTAAACTCAGCATTTTCTCTCTATAACCCACGTGCGCGATTAGGACGTCGGCCCCAGCCTCTGCCATACTGCGAGCCTCAACGGGGTTAAAGACGTAGGGAGTTGTCAATATGTCGAGTTTATGCGCTTCACTAATCATTGAGAGTTCCTTCTCATAACTGAAGCCCTGCTTCTCCACGTTCTTCCTGAATACACCGTCGTACATAGCTACTGTGGGAAAGTTTATTACTCCAGACACGCCAAACTCATCCCTAAGTTTCTTGATGAACGCCCTGACGTCTATGAACGGATCTACCGCACATACCCCGGCCACAAGCGGTGTAGTTTTCACAACGCTTGCGAGTTCTCTAGCTAGCTCTAAGGTCATTGTATTAGCATTAGCCAGAGGCAAGAGCCCTGCCATCGATCCTATACCCATTATAGTGTACCTGCCTGAGTTGTAGAACAGTATGAGGTCGGCGCCCCCGCTCTCAGAGGCAAGGGCGGCGAGGCCTGTGCTCGCCCCTGTTATTATTATGGGCTCCCCTCTAGCAATTTTATCATACAATCTCTTCAGTATATCTTGCCTAGGGATGTAAGTGGCCAATTAAGTCACCCGTTCAGGTACTTCATAACCAACTCTCTAGGATTCCTCACGATCCTCTCAGGTTGGAGGCCGGGAACCTCAGGCAACTGTCCTTTAACCCATCTTTTCCTTATCATACTGTCCAGTAATTTTGCACTGAGGAACGCTACTTCAGGATCGTTAAGATTGTAGTCGATGACCAGCAACTCTATGTTTGGACTGGCCAAATCCAGGTGATCTAGGAGTGCCTTCAGCAGGTGTAGGTCTAGTAGTGGGTCATGCCATGGCTTATCAGTAGGCTTGAAGACTACGGTACCATCCTCAACACACATCCTTTGACAATACACACCGGGCGGTGCTACCTTAGGTTTCACGGTAGGGTCATTGTCGTACGTATCGAAACCTCTCAGCGGGAATATAAACACCGTGGGACCTACCGCTTGGTTAAGACGCTCAGCCATAAGCTTACCAGTCATGTACATCTGCTCGGCATCCGGCTTCACTAAAGTCACTAAACCCTTACTGTGTTCATACATACACCTCCCTCTGTACTTCTCAGGAACTGTCTGAGGGGACCAGAAGTTGATTATATCCACACCACCTGGTAGGAGTACTTGAGGTATCCCCAACCTCCCGGCTGCCGTCAACCTTAACTTGCCTCTAACGCTAGCAACTAAGACTCCACCAGCGACCTCATTCATTACTTCAGCTGTAGTGACATCGAGAACTCCTACAGCCATGCCTGCTTCAATCAGTCTTTCCATGGTATACCCACCTGTTATGCCGAGCGCGTGGAATGATATGAAGTCATAGCCTTGGCTCGTAAGGTAGTCCTTGGCAATAATCAAGTGTGGTGTAGTCACGCCGAATTGAGTGGCGAAGACGGTGGGTCTTTTCTCAATTGTATATGGAACTGGTGCCGCCGCCCTAACAACCGCTGCGGCCGCCCTATTAAGAACCTCAGCCTCAATAATGTTGACTTTTTCACCACCTGTTAAATCGGATATGGACCAGATGGGCACTATGTCCGAGCCTGCTATAACAGAGCCGGCTTCAGATATTATCGTGGTGACGGCGAACTTGGGTATGAACATCGGCAACTCGCTCATTATGTCTGTAATTAATCTCAGCCCAGTTGAACCTCCTAGACCTATAGCTCCATCTAATTCGCCTCTGGCCAACAACTCCTTAAGTATCTTGGTGGCTCCCTTAATCATGATTTCCTGTGCCTTAGCTCTTTCAAGATTGCTTACTTCATCAATGGTGGAGCCCGCTGCTCTTGCGACAGTATCATTATCTATATCGGGTACACCTAACTTGGGGGAGTATTTGCGCATCGAGAGGTCTACGAGCAGCCCCTTACCGCCATGAGCACTTATTCGTTCCTTAAGGTAGTGGCCCTCACACTCCTTAGTATCTAGAGTAACGAGGATCGCTATGATAGGTGTTTTAACGTTCAAAAAACGATCAGCCTCTCAAGCACGTTTTATCTTGACTGCCTTGAATGCCTTGATCTGTTCTGCTACAGCTTTCTCTGTTGGCAGTCTCTCGAAGGTTGTAGCGCCGAAGAATCCGTGTACCCCCTTAACCCTTTCCGCTATGTATTTCCAGTCATCAAGATCGGCTACTGGGCCGCCATGCACTAGAACTATCACGTCTGACTTGTGACTTCTAGCTAGGTCAGCCCATTCCTGAGCTTTTTTAGTGGCTTCCTCCAACGTTATTGTCGTCCTAGCGCCTATGGTGCCCTTGGCTGTGAGCCCGAAGTGCAGTACTAGGATGTCCGCCCCTGCCTTCAACATGTTGACCAGATCATCCTCGTCAAATACGTAGGGGGTTGTTAGCATATCAAGTTCATGCGCCATCTTAACGGCCTCAACCTCCTTATCATAACCCATCCCAGTCTCCTCTAAGTTCCTCCTGAACAGGGAGTTCTTGTCAATGAGTCCAACGGTCGGGAAGTTCTGAATACCTGAGAACCCCATCTCCTTCAGCTGCTGGAGGAACCTCCGCATTCTGTAACCCTGATAGAACGGATGAGTTCCAGTAACTCCTGCAAGAACAGGCGTGTACTTAACGACACTTAAAACTTCGGAAGCTAACTCTAGGAGTACCTCATGCGCGTCACCGTAAGGCATGAGACCTGCGAGCGATCCGAAACCGGCCATCCTGTACCTGCCGGAGTTGTATATTATGATTAAGTCCGCGCCGGCGAGCTCCGCCACCTTGGCTATTATGCCCACGCCGGCGCCAACGCCCATTATCGGCTCGCCTCTAGATATTTTGCCATGCATATTTTCTAAGATTTTTTTCCTAGGTAAATACTCAACCACGTATAACACCTCAATATTATTTATTCAAAGAATACTTATAAACCTTTTACGCCATATATTGTATGAGGGTTACTTTATGTCGACCTCAAAACCTACAGAAGTAATTGTTCAGAGAGTACCTCTTTGGCTTGCTGTGGCTCTAACTGTAATCATATCGCTGCCTTTCGGCACGTTATTGGGTAGGTATAACTTGGCTTTATGGGCGTCATTCATAGCTTGGGCTGAGTACTTCGCACTTGGGGCGAAGCCTTCGGCTTTAAAACCTATATGGATTCTGTACCCGTTAGGAGCTTTTACTATGGCTATATTCGCAACCTTTAACAATTACTTCGTAGTTTACGCCGGTTGGGATCTACTCGTGTCGGTTGCTGTGTGGATATTCATATGGGTTGCGATAGCGGTGTACATTATGAGGTTCCACCCACTCTTCCAGCAGGGGAGCCTTCCATACTTCAACGGTCTCTCGATGTACTTAGCCCTCTACTTCGCTGGAGTGCAACCTGGGGCTGGTGCCGGACCCCTCGTAGGAAATCCACTCATAGATCCATGGATACTCTGGATATGGGTGAGTCTAGCGGGGATATTCGGCGGTTTCCTAGGCTGGCTTAACATACTCTTAACATTCCCTAAGAAGGTCGTCAAGTGATTGTTTTGGATCTAACCCCTCTATAAAGACTCATTTTTATGCTGATTTAACTATAAGCTCACAGGTGATCATACGTGGTCATAGTGCGTGTTACGTGGTTTAGGGAGGGATTAGGTGAGGAGGCGGATGCCGTGGTCGTGGTAGATGTGCTGAGATTCTCAACTACAGTGGCTGTCGCCCTCAGTTTGGGCTTTAAACATATCTACGCGTTTTCTGAACTCAGCGACGCCATTAACTTCGCCAGGTTGAGGAAGTTGCCCCTCTTAGCTGAGGTACACGGATTGAAGCCGCAGGAAGCAGACCTGGATAACTCTCCCAGCGAGCTCATGAGACATGGAGCGACCTACTTAAAGAGGGGCATTAACGAACTAGTGATCAGAACCACCTCTGGGGCCGCCATACTCAGTGAGGCTGCTAGACGAGGGTTTAAAAATATTTTCATTTCGTCAACTGTAAACGCGAGGTCTGTAGCAGAGGCCTTGTTAAGTAAGGGATACAGCACTATAAATATAGTGTGTGGAGGTCTAGATCTAAGTAAATTCGCGATAGAGGACTATGTGGGGGCTGGGGCTCTAATAGAGGAGTTAACAAGTCTAGAGCCGAGGGTAGTGCTTGAGGACGAGGGCTTGGCTGCCCTCCATATGTACCGTTCAGCACGGGAATCACTCCTCGAATTATTTAGTAGAGGCAGGTCCGGCAAGATAGTTACCAGCACTGGGCACTACGAAGATATAGTTGTAGCGAGCGGAGTCAACAGCCTTAACATAGTGCCGCAGGCTACTCCACTAAATCAGCCAGGTGGAGCTCTCATAAGCCTTTATAACGTCTAATCTCCCGTCCCCTAAGACTAAGCTTTCACATGCCTCGCAGTATGCTCGTTCTCAACGAACTCGACGTCACCCATCATGATAGAGGTAAAGACCTTCATGGATCTGACCCCCTAGAGTGCCGAATATGAGGTAGTATCATGGGCTAATTAACGCGTTGCCTACACCAAACATGAATATTACCCGAAGACTTGATTCAGTCCTCCTGGGTTCATCACGGTTCAGTCGGTTGATCCATCATCACGGTCAATATTCCTACCGCTACAGGAGCTTATTAATACTAGATCAAACGACCTGCAGAACACTGGTCTTTAAAACTCTAAAAACCGGGCTTATTTTACTTCACGCAATAGATAGTCCTCGAGGTTTCCATGAAATGTACATAAGTGTGACACCTGAGGTCGCGGTTGAGAAGCTCACAAGATTCGCGGGTGGTCTAGGAGTTCTCGAAGGAGATAAACTGATTGAAGCTAGAGCTATGGGCATTGATTACGCCGTAATCACGCTGTATCATCCTGGCGGGTACGCATCATACAATGTGAGCAACGGTGACCTGGTTGAAGTGAAGGATAGCTGGACTACATCGGGGGGTGTTGCACTCGAACCTCTCACTATCAGGGTCAGGAACGAGCTGGTCACCCTGGAGCCGTCCGTGTTCGAAGTAGCCGGCTCGAAACTCATTCTTCTTAAAGTAATTAAACCTCAGTGGGCTACCGAGCTTGCGAGTAAACTCTACATAGAGAAAAATGCTGAAGAGATGTTCTTCAAGTATGTCATCCTCAGTAAAGGAGCTGCCACACTCATTGAGTCGAGAAGCCTCGGTAGCGTCGAGGAAGTGCATCTTCAGGAGAGCTTCGCTGGGATGACTGCCTTTGCCTTGAAGGATCTAACCAACGTCAAGTTCGTGACGCACTCCCCAGGACCGTGGGCCCATCCTGTACTTCGTAGAGATTGGCTCGTCTCAGAATTCGGTGAAGAGAGGTTTGAGAGGTGCTGTGTCAACAACTACATAAACCTGACTGAATGCTTGATTAAGTTAGTCCCTAAAGCTTACGTGGTTTCAAGGAAGCAACTCAGGGTCATGAAAAACATAATGCCTGGAGTTGCCGATAAACTTGTCGACGCAACGAACGGTGTCAGTTTGACAAGATGGTGTGACGAAAAGATACTTAACTATGTGGTGGGCGGAGACACTGACGTGGAAAGATTCAGGGAGATCAGGGACGGACTTAGAAGGAAACTTGCTGATTACCTGAAGGAGTCAGGCATTAAGAGGGTGCCAGGTCCGGATGTGCCTGTGATTGCGTGGGTTAGGAGGATTGTGAAGTACAAGAGACCTCACTTCATATCGAGGTTCATTGAAGACAACAAGGATCTTAGCGCGTTCTACATTCTAGGCGGAAGACCTCATCCTCAGGACACCTATGGGAAGATGTATGCTAAAGAGTTCATTAGATTGTCGAGAGAACATGAGAACGTGATCTTTCTTCACGACTACGACTTGGAGAGCGCTAAGACCATACTCATGGGTTGTGACATACTGCTCTTCACGCCGTTCCCTGGCTGGGAAGCTTCAGGAACTAGTTTCATGAAAGCCGGCGTCAACGGGGTTCCAACGCTTTCCTCTAGAGATGGGGCAGCTCTGGAGATGATTAAGGACGGCTATAACGGCTGGCTATTTGGGGAAGATATCTCAGAGTTTGTGGACATATACACTAGTGTTAAAGCTGGTGAAATCGATGAGAAGGAATATGAGGAGTTCAGTGGAAAGCTCGTCGAAGCTGTTAAGACGTATATCGAAGATTTCAACCGTTACCTTAGTATATCACTTAATGCTGCCAAAACCTTCATCAGACTCGCTGACATAAGGAACACTATGTTTAAGTTAATACACTAGGTTAAATCACCGCATGAACAGAAGACTTCACGTATGATTGAATAGAGATCGTTGAAGCCGTCGCCGGTAATGGCGGATACAGCTACGATTCTTGTGGGTACTGCGTATATCTGGAGGAGTTTAATTAGCTCGTTCGCCACCTCATTGAGTAATCCGTCACTGCCGGCCAGCTTGCCTGCCAGATCATTTATCTCGTCAGGTAAGGTCTTCCCAATCACGCGATTCAGGAGATCCGACTTGCTGACTACGGGGATGACGGGTACGCTTAGCCTCAGTCTAACTACTAAACTCATTAAATACGATATCACCAATTCAGATGGGGATTCGCTAATCGTGGGATCGATGAGATGCACTACTGCAGGTGATGCCAAACCTCTCAGTGAGTCAATGATTTTAGGTCCTGACCTTCTGAGCACGAAGAGCTCGCTCTGACCTGGTGTGTCAACCAGCAGTAGGTCCTTTTTCAAAATCCTTACACGATTGATAAATTCCCCTACCATGTCAGCCAACATGTCAGACGCTCTAACCATAGCACCATTAGGTCCTAGGCCCTCGTCTATCATTAATTTCTTAAAATCTATCAGTTCACGAACATCGAAATCTGGGGTGTAAGGGAGTGTCTCAACAGCTGGGTCTAGGTTTAATATGCCAACACTAACGTGGAACTCCTCCTCCAACCACTTGCTGAAAGCCGCTGTGAGGAAAGTCTTACCCGAGCCGCCAAGCCCTGTTAACACTAGTGCCTGCACGTTATGCGATCCCCCACCACGAGATAATGGTTTAACCCTTGTTAAGCTTAACACCTTCGAAAGAACATGTTTATAGGGGATACGTTACGAAGGGGTCTGTGAGTTCACGCATTAAGGAGGTCAGGAAGTCGGAGGGTCTATACGATGTCATACTTCTGGTCAGTTATGGCGGTAAGGATTACGAAGTATGCCTTCACAAGATATCCCAGAATGTGGCTAAAGCGGAGACCTGTATGAGCGGCAACTATATTATGATTAGGTTAATTAACGAGAGAAACGAGGGATTCGCCTCTTGCTGCATTCACGTAAAACATCTTGAAAGCGGTTGTATGGAGTGCTCTTCGCTGCTCCTTCCTCCCAAGTCTGGATGTGGGGACACATGATGTACGCCTCCTAAGCGAGGGAGGAACAGGAAGAGGGACTTCATTAATAAGCTGGTGAGGCAACTAACCACGCTATTCCCAAACGCTATCCACGTTGTAGAGGATCTGGATAAGGAGGGTATGGTTAGGGGAGGTCTCGAAGTAGAGAAGAAAGAGAAACGCGAGGACTCCGTGAGTTCAGATACACAGAAAACCCTCCGAGGAAGCCCCCCCGTGGTTAAGGTTTCACCTAGGAACACTTCCCGCACCTGCCCGCGATGCGGGTATGTTACGAAGGCCCGAGTGGGCGGGGTGTTCAAGTGCGGTAGGTGCGGGTTCGAGATGGATAGACAGAAGCTCGCATCCATGAACATATACCTCAGGTACGCCAAGATGTGGGGTTCCCCCACAGCCGTGAACCCGAGAACCTCGATGAAGGAGGCTGTGGGTCGGGGTTACCCTGAACGGGTCGAGACCAATGAAAGGAGCCCCAAAGGTCCATGAAGCCAAAGGCTAATATCGACAGATACCACCTATCATGAAGCCCGAACCCCAGCACGCTTAAATCCTAGAAATGGTTTTATTAACAGGGGGCCTTGCTACCTCACGAACTGGTAAGCAAGTACTTGATTCCAGAGTTACGAGGGTTGCTCGTTCACAGATTAAATGAGAGAGGTCTCGGCCAGTTAAGGATAGCTAAGTTATTGAACGTATCACAACCCATGATTAGTAAGTACTTGAGCACGAGTCCAACAGAATATCTGAAGAGGCTAAGTAGGCTTGGTCTCGACATGAATGAGGTTGTCAGAATCGCAGATCTCCTTACCGAAAACCTAGTGAATGGCAAGCATCAGGAGTACTTTAAGTTGCTGAACACCTACATCAACTCCCTCCTGAGGGAAGGGCATCTCTGTGACTATCATAGGGAGGTAAGTCCTTCAATTCCTAAGGACTGTAATGTGTGCTTAAGGATGTTTGAGGAGATTGAGGATCCGTATGTGGAGGAAGTTAAGGCGGCTTATGAAATATTGAGTCTACATCCAAGGGGCTTCGAGATAATACCGGAGGTAGGTATGAACATAGTTTCGGCCCCGCCTAATGCAGAAAACTACAGAGACGTTGTCGGCTTCTCCGGAAGGATCATAAGGACTAATGGTAAGATAGCCGTGGCTGGCGAGCCTGCCAGAGGGGGAAGCAGACATACCGCAAACGTTCTGCTTACTGTTATGAGGAGATTCCCTAAATTGAGATCAACTATAGTCATTAAGTATGACAGACGTTGCATCGAGAAGTTGCACGACATGGGTTTAAAAGTGGTTAAGTCTGGACCCCACTCTTCCGTAGAAGAGTTCTTCAGAACACTAGATGGGCTCGTAGGTAGCTTGGACAGGGAACCCGATGTCATAGCAGATGCCGGCGGCTTAGGTATTGAGCCAGTTGTATACGTATTTTCCGGAAGTGCTATCAACGCAATCAAAAAAGCTCTTGCATGCATCGAGTAAGGAACTCATATCACCTTCTGATCATGAGACCTGCGGAAGATGCGACCGCCCCATATATAGCCCCACTGACACATGCAGCCAGAGCCCAAAGGCTCATCTCCACGGGACCTCCCACCTCACCGAATAGCAACGCATCTAAAACTACACAGGGTATCCCGGCAAGAGCTCCAGCCACTGCGCCGGAAGCTACGTTCCAGTGCCTATACTTGAACATCAAATACCCTATTTCAGACGCCAACCCCTGCGCAAACCCGTAAATCACGTTTGTTACGCCGCCGGCAGGCGCCATCAAAGTCTCCACGAGCGCGCCCAACAACTCACCGATTAGAGCTGAGGAGGGCTTCCTCACCAGAGAGGCCGCTAAAGGTGCTCCTATAAACCATAATCCATAGCTCGCCAGTCTGGCTCCTATAGGTCCTACAATCACCTCCATCAAACTGAAGAGGGTCCACGTGGCGGTGAAGACCACGCCGCTAATTACACCGGCTACAGCAAGTAATGCCAGATCTATTCCAGTGAGCCTTGCTCTAACCATCGCGTCACCACCGAATTAACTGCATAACCACGAAATATAAACATTAATCACTAAGTTATGTTGGTGTGAAGCACGTTCATGGGCTCTTTTCCGGGGTTTGTGAGGGTTTGTTAATGTTATATTCAGTAGTCTGCGGACCGTCTGGATGCCCCACATCAACGACCTCATGGAAGGACTGCAGGTCCGGGTCACCGGAAGTCTGTGAAGTTAAGGAAAGGGTGACCAACATAGCCGCAATGAAACTCAAAACCCGTGAAATTCCCATTAAAGCATGAGTGAGATTAGGTATGAGGCTATCCACTGAAGGATCAAAGCTAGAATTATAAGCGAATCACCAACCCCTATCGAGTCCCCCCTTACATTCCTCCTGGATCTAAGGCCTCTGAGCTCTGCTGAAATGCCACCCCAAACCGCTCTCTCATAGCTTAAGTTAAGTAGTGGCAACAACACGCTTCTAAGATTGCTTGGGTTAAGAACAAAGGTCCTTACCTCCCGTTCCTTTCTGGATACCAGAACTTCACTTAAATCCCTGCTCATCAGAGGGAATAGCCTGAAAGCGTAGGCTATTGAGAACGCTATTCCTGGGGGGATTCTTAAGTCCCTCTCAAGCGATCTCACTAAATCCCTAGGGTTGCTCATACTGAGCATTACCAACGTGGCTCCAACTACTAAGAGAAACCTTAAACCAACTAGTGAGAAGGACTCAATAACGCCGCTTCTGATGGTGATGAACGGAGTATCCATTACCACCTCACCCGCGTTATGGAAGTACAGTGCGTTGACAAAGGATCCCCAGGTGTTGAGGAGTAGTAGGAGGAGGAGGAGCTTAACCGGCATCTTCTTACTGCCGAACGTGAATCCAATCATACCGTTAACCAGCGAAGGCAGTAGAAGAAATCTCACGGAATTCCCCACGAAAGCCATCACTGAAACCCCTACGGCGTATATGAAGGGGGTTGATTTCCTATACTTAAGTGGCATTAATAAACACCCGCTATGCTTTCAAGCATTAACGCAACCTTAAAAGGGTCTGCCTCTCTCACCCTACCTTCCTCCATTATGAGCGCTCTATCAACCAACTCTGATAGAACCCTGGGATCATGAGTTGATATAATGAAGGAAATCCCCTTCCTGCTCATGGATTCTATAATCCTAAAGAATTCCTTAAGAAAGTTCAGATCAAGGCCTGCTGTAGGCTCATCGAGCAGAATCAACTCGGACCGGTAGGCCCGAGCAATTAGTAACGTTAGCCACCTACGTTGACCTAGGCTCAATCTGTAAGGAGATAAGAACCTGTATGCATGAAGGAATGGCGCTTCTTTGGTTAGGACCTCAACAGCCAGCCCTGTCTTGGCAGCCACATGCTTCAACTCCTTCTCAACGGTGCTTTCAAGGAACATGTAATCGGGGGTCTGATGAACGTAAAACACCTTTTTCACGTCGCCCCTAACCCTGATCTCACCGGAGTGATGTTTATGAAAACCTGATATGGTCTTCAGTAGAGTGGTTTTGCCAGACCCGTTAGGTCCTACTAACGCGATTATCTCCCCTTTCCTCAATTCAAAAGATACGTCTCTTACAATGGGTTTGCCACTGTCATACCAACACTCTAGATCTCTAACCTCGAGAATGGTTTCACCGATCATCTTCTTTACATCCTTGCGTCCTAACATGAGATGGATAGGTTCAGCGTCAACCCCAACATCTCTCAGTTTTATGAGGAGGTTCTTTGAGCGGAGCTCATCCCCTCGTAACTCACTAACCTTCCTGCCACCATCCATCAAGATAAGCTTTTCAGCCAAGTCTGCGAAGTACTTGATCTTGTGTTCAACCACCACCACTGTGTGGTTCCCTCTAATTAACTCCGCAATATATCTCCTGACTTCTCTTATACCCCATGGATCCATAGATGCTGTAGGTTCGTCAAGCATCACCAAATACGGATTATGAGGTATTGCCGAAGCCAGAGTCAGTCGCCTCTTCTCGCCTCCTGAGAGACCCTCAACATGCATTAACTCCTTGCCTGAGAGTCCAAACCTCTCCAGAATTCTGCGAGCTATCCTCATAGCTTCTCCCTCCTCATATCCTAGGTTCTCCAGCGTGAATAGGACTTCATCTAGGGGGGTGGGCATCAGCACCTGTTTTTCAGGGTCCTGCAACACCAAACCCAGCAGACTTGCAACTGTCAGGCTCTCAGCCTTAAGCACGTCCACCCCGTTAACTATGGCAGAACCTTCAACCCATCCGCCCAGCAGGGATTTAAGCACCCCAGACATGGTGAGCAACAACGAGGTTTTTCCGGAGCCTGAAGCCCCACCTACTATAATTAACTCCCCTTCAAACCCCTTAAGGTCAACGCCTTTGATGACTTTTTCACTCGCTTTATAGCCTGCAGCGTCGATCTTAATATTGATCATGTGTGCTACCGTTATAACTATATTATTAATGCCATAATAAACTTCTTATTTGGTAGACCAAACAATTATAAGAGGTGCTATACTATTTCTACTGGTGTTGGGGGATGAAGGTGAGGTTTTTCGGCCTGCTTAAAGATCTTGCTGGGGTCGAGTCGATAAACGTCGGGTTGAGGGAGCCTGTCAGCGCTGGTAATCTACTTGAAACCCTAGCTAAGGAGGTTGAATGGTTCAGCGAGTTTATGAGAAAGGTTAAAGAATCAGACGTGGAGGTCATTATATTGGTGAATGACCGGATAGCTACCAGCAACTCCATAATTAGAGATTGCGATGAAGTAGTGCTATTGCCGCCTGCGGCTGGTGGTTAAGTAGTGGCTCTCGAAGTTCTTGTAACTGAGGAGAGCGTGAACGTAGAGAAATACCTGTCTAGACTCTCTGCAGAATCCGCTAGGGAGGGATGTGGCGCTTTAGTGATGTTCATGGGATATGTTAAAGGAGTGGTTAGAGGGGGGACTGTACAGAAACTGATTTACGATGCCTACACTAGCTTTGCTTTAGCGAAAATGCGTGAGATAGGTGAGGAAACCATCAGAGATTTCGGTGTCAGGGATGTGGTGATCATACATAGGGTCGGTACTTTAAAGCCAGGAGACCCCACCATATATATATTCATTACAGCAAAGGAGCGCGACAACGCCTTCAAGGCAGCGGAGCACGTCCTCGAGAGAGTTAAACACGAAGTACCAATTTCAAAGTTGGAGGTAAGAGAGGATGGTGAGTTCTGGGTTCTGGGGGACGGGCGCAGGATACCCAGGTCATGGGTCGTAGGCAATAGCTGGCGTCATTAACGCTAACATCAGCCTTCATGGCCCCTTAACCTTCCTTACAATTCGAATCCCGCTTATCACAGTCTCTGGATACTGTCCTAGCTCGTCTTTCTCGTACTTCTTAACCATATCCCATATGTTAAGGAGGGCTAAGGCGACTCCAGTAAGTGCCTCCATCTCCACGCCCGTTTTAGCGGTGGTCTTTACAGTGACGATCGCTTTGATGCCGTCGTCAAGGATTTCATACGTTACTGAAACATGCGTTATCGGTATATTGTGAGTTAGAGGGAGTAGCTCGAAGGTTTTCTTGGCTGCCTGCACTGCAGCCACTGTAGAGACTGCTAAGACGTCGCCCTTCTCCACTAATCCCTCTTTAATCATCTTCAGGGTCTCTCTCCTGAGTTTAATGAATCCTTCAGCAATTGCCTCTCTGAAGGTCTCCGGTTTAGACGTCACATCAGCCATCCGCACACCCATTTAACCCACCCTATAGTGGAAGTACGGCTCTCTTAATAAAGTGACTTTCCTTAGCACCTTGCTTAGCGAGTGCTCATCACGGTTCTTTATCGCTCTGCTAGCGTCGATGTATGTATCCTCCCTGAAGATACATACTTTAAACTTACCGCTAGGTGTTAGCCTAAGCCGCGTGCATCCAGCGCATAGGTGGGGATTATCATACCCTCTAATCAACGTAACCTCTGTGCCATTGTCTAAAACGTAGGTAGGCCTGTTTTGGAAGCTGCTCACGTATTTCCTGCAGGCCCTGCCTTCGACAACCTTCTCTATCTCGCTGATATCTACATGCTCTCTAGCGTAGAGAGGTGCGGGGACTCCAAGAGGCACTAACTCGATGAGATTGACTGAAACTCCTCTAGACACGGCAAAGTCGAGGAGACTATTAACCTCGCCGGCGTTAACATTCATCACTACGAAGTTCACCTTGACTTTAAGGCCGGCGTCGAGGGCCTCCTCAAAACCCTCTAACACAGGTTTTAGAGGGGCTTTAGCTATATAGGCGAATACATCCTCCCTTAGAGAGTGGAGGCTGATGTTGACCCTACTGAGTCCAGCATCAAGCAATGCACGTACCTTATGCTTGAGAAGCGACCCGTTCGTCGATAAAGTCACTTCATCTGAAAATCTCCTCAATTCCCTAACTATATCCACCACATCATCCCTCAATAACGGTTCACCACCAGTTAGCTTGTGTTTCTTTATGGAGAATCTACTTGCAACTTTAGCTAAGAAGCCGTAATCCTCTGGAGTTAAGGATTCCTCTTCAAATTTAAGTATGCCCTCCCTGTGACAGAAAACGCATGCTTGATTACATCTCTGAGTAACGCTTAGTCTGAACCTATCCACAACCCTTCCATACTTATCCGTCAGTCTTAAAGCACTCATTAACGCCACCTGCAGCCCAGGCAACGCTAACGGTCACCACAACTACCCTTGATGAGATTACTTTAGTACCATTTTAATGTTTACCACTTAAGAAAACCTAGACAGTTTCATGTTAACTGGATTCGATGCTCGTTCACGGGTTTGTCGTCCACCTCATGAAACTCAGTAGGGGCTGCGAACTATATTGCAAATCCGAACTTGCTGATGTACACGTAGTAAGTAGCTACTCCAGCAATGAGGAAAGCAGTGTTGACTAAGTTGTTGCTGGATCTAAACAGTCTCAACGAGACCGGAGTTCTGATGAGCGGGTATAGAGGCCTGAACGGTAATTTAGTCATTAAATCACCTAATATGTGCGTCGTGAAGGCCGTCAGGAACACAACAAACGTAAATTCGAAGCTGTAGTGGTTCAGAGAACTTGCTATGTAACCAGCAAGCAGGGAGATCGTAATACCGAAGAAGACGTTGTGTGTTACTTTCCTGTGGGGTAATTCAAACCTTAGGTCGATGTCCGGTATTGACGAGAGCACTGAGGATAGTAGTATGAGCCTGTTAGCCTCAACCCCAGAGAGGCTTAACATGTAGAGCAACGCCGACGTGATAAGCATGTTGAAGCCCAAGTGACCCCTCCAATCCATCTACTCATACCCCCTAAACTCCCTGCCGACTTCTAAGTTAAGCATGACGCAAATTAATGCAGGAAGCGCTAAACGCAAACTTCTGCCCCTTAACTCACAGCTTTATTAGAAGATAAAGTCTGATAGTTCCTTGATTAACTCCCCCGCAACTTTCTTGAAGTCCTCACCCACACTACTTAGAGGAGGTCTGAGTACGGGCTTCACTGGTGTCCCGGCAAGGGTGAGAGCCGCTTTAACAGCCGCTACGGTTGTTGGGCTGATCTCTAGTAATCTAGTGAGTTTGTGGAGCTTCATGTAGAGACTGTAGGCCTTAACCAGATCACCTGAAATCCACGCACGGTATATCCCGCTATGAAGCTTAGGAGTCAGGTTCGAAAGCGAGCCAACACTACCGTCTCCTCCGAGCATGAGGTTGAACAGCATGAGGTAGTCAAGGCCTGAGAATACGGAGAAGTCCTTTCTAACCCCTTTCACCTCGTTTATAAGACGCTTTAGATACGCGACACTGTCATACGTTACTTTAATACCCGCCATGTTGCTGTGTTCAAGAGCCAACTCAACTACGGTTTCAACAGGTAACGTTATGCCTGTCAGTGCTGGGTAATGGTAGATAACTATAGGAATGTCTATGGCCGTCGCCACTCTACTGTAGTGGGCCTTAAGCTCCTTAGGGGAGAGCTTAAAGAAGTAAGGAGTTATCGCTATCCCTCCGTCAGCGCCCACGTCCTTAACGAACCTGCCTAGCTCGATCACCTCCAAAGTACTGATACCTCCTATGCCTGGTAAGACTTTAGTTCTCCCGCTAACCAGCTCCATAACCTTCTGAATCAGCTTCTTCCTCTCATCGGGGGAGAGGCTTGTTGACTCCCCAGTCGACGAGTTAGGGAATATGAAATCGACCCCTCCTCTAATCAGGTGGTTGACGAGCCATTCGAGAGCATCGAGATCTATTTCGAAATCCTCTCTGAAGGGAGTTATCATTGGTACGACAACTCCTCTGAGCATCAAACACACTCTCTAACTATCAGTATGAGCGTAGATATATAAAGTAGTTCGTGACTAAAGGGGCCTAGACTTAAGTACCCCATCAAACCCTCTGCCAGTCGACCCGAGTCGACAGTACCTCCTCCAGAGCGTGGAGATCCTTAAGGACACTTGCATCAGAGTTTAAATCTATCTTAAGCGGCGTCACAGTCACACAGCCTTCCTCAAACCTGCTTACATCGCTTCCGGGTTCAGCGACGCTTCTTATCCCTGCAAGCCAGTAGTACTCTCTTCCCCTGGGGTCAACGCTCTTCCTATATGAGGCTTCCCATCTGACCTTAGTAGCCTTAACGACGTCAACGCATCCCTTAAACCTGACTGGTATGTTAACGGAGAGTATGTCAACCCCCTGGGGCAGTCCTTTATTAAGGACGTACTCCGTAACTCCCCTGACTACATGGTTACTCAACTTCCTAAACTCCTCGCCCTCGAAATCCTCGAAGCTCTCTACATCAGATGAAAACGCTATGGCCGGAATCTTCATTAGAGCGGCCTCAATAGCTATCGCTACGGTGCCGCTGTAGAATATGTGTTGAAGCGATAGATTGTCGCCAACGTTAATCCCTGAAAGGACTAAATCCGGCTTGAATCCGAGAACTTCGATCACGAGATGTACGGAGTCAATCGGAGTTCCGTCCGTGACGTACACATGCCAGCCAAACCATTTCTTTCTAGCCAAACGGAGGGGTCTGTTGAAGGTTATTTCCCTGCCGGTGGCTGATCGAGGGACTTCAGTAGAAGCTATCACGACCTCGCCTAACTCCCTCACAGATTCCGCCAGCAGATAGAGCCCTGGGCTTAAATACCCATCATCGTTCGAAACCAGAAACCTCAAACAAGCCCCCACTAAATAAGGGCTCAGGTCTTTAAATTATAAGGTACTGCTTTAGATGCAACGATAGTGAAACGGTTTTACGTGTGCATTTCACCGTATTGCTAATATTAAATACTGTAGAGACTCAGAGTGAGGTGAAGTAAGTGAACGAGTTTAAGGTAAAGTTGGCCGGACTTGCCTTGCTGGTAGCTATGGTAATATCCATGATCCCAACGCTGACCGTAGTGGCTGCAACAGGGGTTGCGGCTAGGACTATTCCTACTGCTACCGTTCAAGAAAGCGTAGCGAGAGGTCCTGAACACGCGGTGGAAGTTTTAGTGTCCAGGGTCGAGTTACTTATAGGGAGGATTAATGAATTCAGTCAGAGATATAACATATCGCTAGATGAGAACATGACCTCATTACTCATAGAGGCTGAAAACCTCCTCAATGAAGCTAAGGAGCTTAAGGAGATTAACGTCAGTGAGGCGCTCAGGACAGTTCTGCGGGCAACAAGACTTGTGACCCCTGTCTACGTATACGTGATTCAGAACCTTCCCCCAACCGTTAAAGACGACTTCGCTGTTAGAAGGACTGAGGCTCAATTCCAGGTCAGGGAGAGGAGTCTAATCTCTTTAAACAGGACAGTGAGTTGGCTGGTTGAGAGAGGCGTTAACGTCCCTGAATGGGTTCGCAACAATATAACTAAAGGGTTTAACCTGATAAATGAGGGCAGATTAGCTCTCCAGGAAGGTAATATTACCAGAGTGAAGGAGATACTGAAGGAGGTCGACGAGATAGTTAAGACCGTGATGCAGTCGCTTAAGGTGGATTTAAGGGTTAAGTGGGTTAACGTTGTGTGCAGTGAGAAAGTGCTGACATCCCTCGTTGCTCAAGTCAATGCGTTAATACATATAGTGAATGACTCTGCTGAATCTCTCGAGGCAGGCGACTTAGAATCTGCTGTAAGGCATCTCAACGCAGCATCCGAGAAAGCGGAGAGAGTGCTCAACCTAATTGGCAGTCTGAAACCCTATGTAGGCAATGGAGACAAGTACGCTGAGATACTGGAGCTCAGTGAGGATATAGTCGTCACACTTAAAGAGGCTGTTGAAAACGCTACGGTAGCCCTGGACGGCGATGAACCTGATATCGGGACAGCGCTCACGGTACTCTCGAATGCTCTAGAGAAAGTACAGCCATCCTTCGATCAGCTGAAAGCCTTGGCAAAGTGGAGATTTGGAGAACTGGAGGAAGTGAAGGAGTTAATCGTAAGAGTTAGGGAGAGAGTGAGGGAGAAAGTAGGAAAGTTGATCAAGTTACACGTAGAGGTCGCTAACAAGTTAAACGGTAAAGTGAATCAACTGATCAATTCCTTTGCCTCTCTAGTGAGGTTACGTGCGTCCAATAAGATATCGTGTAGTACATATTTAACGCTGCTGAACGCTATGAGGCAGTTTATCGAGGAATTGAGGGGTGAGCTACCGCAGTCAGGGGCTTATGAGCCGCATAGAGTTCGGTTAAACGATCTATATAACCAGATAGCTAAGGAGTTAAATAGCGTGAAGTGTTAGCATCCGTTTTTTGTTTCAATTAAACTAATCAATACAGGTTTATTCTCAATAATCCTCATTTCGACGAGACCGTCATTAAGTAACCACGAAACGTACGACATTATAGCGGATCTGTTTAGGAGATAGTTTATAGGGGTCTGTAGAGTCAGCGAGAGATCTCTCAGTACGTACTTGACTAGATCCTCTAGGGCTACATTGCTTTTGAGGTTCCTTAGAACTGACTCTCGCACACTCATTACTGTGTCGGCATTCGTACGGATCAACTCGATAGCTTGGTCGACAGTTAGTATGCTTCCGTGCGAGGGAACTACCGTCCTGTAATTCTTCAGGATCTCCTCAACGAGTTTCTTTAGGGTCTTATAAGCATCCTGGACATTAAGATGGTAGGGGATCTTGTACTTAGCTAGGATCTCTGTTGGGAAGAATGAGTCAGCGGAGAAGAAAACATCTTCAACACCGAAACCCACCATGCCTAAGCTGTGGCCGGGAAGTTCCTCCACTTTAAGGGTGCTGACCTCCTTAACTAGGATGCTTAACTCCCTAACCGGGACTCCAGCAGCCTCGACTAGGTGCGTTCTAACAACTTCGGGTGGATACGCTCCGTAGAGATATAATACTTCTAAAGCAGGCATCTCTATGAACGGTCTCTCAAGGTTCGGTGCGTAGACTTCTGCATTAGTTCTCTCAAACACTATCCTGTTACCTCCTATGTGATCTGCGTGGGAGTGCGTGTTAACCACAGCTCCAACGCGCAGATTCGTCTCCTTAAGAACGTTTAGTACTTTCCTGCCAGAGTCCCGGTCTATCCCAGTATCAATCACTATACACTCACCATGGTCTAATACAACTACGCCGACGTTAGTGCGTCCTATGAGGACGTAGACGTTGTCAGCTACCTTAGTCAACCCCATTCATTATCACCTTAACTAATCCGGGGAAGCCGTGCGCTGTACTCCAGTCCTCCAACCCACCTGAGGCTTCTCCGGTATACACTACTCGGAGCTGAAACATATAAATCTTCGCACTGATTGTGCTGAAGGCCTTCAGTTTTAAGGTGCATCATAGTTTTAGTAGTAGGAGGTTAACTTGATCGATAGAGTGGAGACCGGTGTTCCCGGTTTAGACGGGCTACTCTTTGGCGGGATCCCAAAGAGGAACATTGTTTTGATATCAGGTGGTCCAGGAACTGGAAAGACCATCTTTAGCCATCAGTTCCTCTATCACGGTCTGACTTGCGGGGAGCCTGGTGTGTTGATCGCGTTGGAGGAGCATCCTGCTCAAGTCAGGAGAGAGATGAATGAGTTCGGTTGGGACGTAAGGAAGTACGAGGATTCTGGACTCTTCGCAATAGTGGACGCTTTCACGGGAGGCGTCGGGGAGTCAGCTAAAAGGGAGAGGTACGTAGTTAAGAGTATTGACGACATAGGGGAATTCGTCGAAGTCGTCAGACAGGCTCTGAGGGAAATCAAGGCTCAGAGGGCAGCCGTAGATTCTGTGTCAACTCTCTACCTGACTAAACCGTCTATAGCCAGGGGTGTACTGATGCAGTTGAAGAAAGTTCTTTCAGGACTTGGGGTTACGTCCTTCCTAGTGTCACAGGTAAGCGTTACTGACAGGGGTTTCGGAGGCCCAGGAGTGGAGCACGTTGCTGATGGCATAATAAGATTGGATCTAGACGAGATGGACGGTGAGCTGGTCAGATCCATAGTGATATGGAAGATGAGGGGAACCAGACATGATATGAGGAGGCACCTCTTCGAGATAACTGATAGAGGTGTGGTGGTGTACTTGGATAGGGTTGTCAGGTGGCGTGGGGTAACTTCAGCATGTCCAAGCTGACTATAACGCCAAGCTGTGTCGACTTATAATGGGTCGTTGCTAAAGCCCAGAGAAAGGCATGCTTGAGAGCTAGAGTGTTAGTGCGGTGTACAGCAACGGTAGGAGTAGGTTAAACAATAATGCGAGGACTATTAGTCCTCTTTCAGTGGTCCCGGCGAGCACGTTCAGACTCTCCATGAGTGTGAAGACCCTGTTCCCCACAATCTTGATACTCTCAGACCTGAAGTTTACAACTCTGTATGTAGCTGGTACCTCACTGATTGACGCTTTCCTGACGGAATCAACTATTGCTTCAACTAGACCGTGACATTCTTTAACCACTTCATATGGTGATTCGCTCATGGATGCAGCGCACGAGTGATCATCTGGTGTGATTACCTCGAAGTCGTTTAAATAGGTCAAACTACCTAATATCTTGTCCAGTCTAGTCCTGAACTCTTTATCCACATTGTTTCCGTATATGTAGATAAGTCCGTATCTCCTTCCCCCCACGTTTATGGTGAGCGTCTTGACTCGAGTGTCACATAGCTCTACACATGTAGTTGATGCTCTGCTCTCTCCGTAACCAACGTGAAAGTCGCTGAGTCCACCACATTCATATGAATTGAGAACTTTATCCAACAGTGGCTTTAAGATACCTGGGTCTAGTACTTTGTTCCCTTTGCAGGAGTGGGCATCTACGACCATGGTTGTAGTCGGTGATCTGTCATCAGTGTTCAATAAATCCCATACCTGATATGGTATGTCGTCATTTCCATGCGTCTTGTTAACGACTATTGTCGCTAGAAAGTCCTTACTGCTGAGTGTAAATGCTTCCCAGCCGTCACTTAATTTCACTCTATAGGGTGGACACAGAAACTTCCCTCCCTCATCATTGATGGAGTTTCTTATATTTTCAGCTACGTCATGAGCGACCCTTACAGCATCTTTACTACTTGCCAGGTTATGTTCATGTGAGCCTGGAGTGTGGAAGGTGAGCACCTTGAATTCAGGTTCTAACTCCCTGTCTAGATAATGTATGAAACTGGAGGAGCCTACCTCATCGAAAGGTCCGAAGTGAATTCTTGGGAACACCATGACTACGTGGGGCTCTTTAACGCGTTTAAACACTATGCTTTTGATCTCAACGCTTTCTGCAGTTCCAATGCCATCGAACAGTAGTTCAAGACTTCCTGAGTCTCCTGTAAACCACGTGTTTAGAAAAGCTCTTAAAGCTACTATGGGTGATATCCCGCTTAACCTTCTGCCCCTGCTGTCTATATAATATATGAAGAGAATGCCTAAAGATATTGAAGCAAGCTCTATAAGGGTTGCACTAATCAGGTGCGTGTAGTTGAGTTGCTGATTAAGCAAGAATGTGTTAACTAAGGTGAACGTAAGTATGGGCGTTAGTGTTGACACGGCTATAGCCTGGTACATGGATGTAAACACCGATAATATTATCATTACAAAGCCGGATGCTACGACCGGGCCTAAACCTCTTAACCCGATGAGCCTGTAGAAAAGAAGTTCAGCCACTAGCGACGTGGCGAAAGTGACTAGCGAGAGACCGAGAACCCTTTTCGTGTTGAAGAGTCTAGTGAACATTAAGGGTAAGTAGATTAGAGTTAACACCGAACCCAGGACGAAGTAAGTGGCTATCGACCTGAAGACATTGTCTAACGTGTATTCTGCAGTGTTTAGAAGACCTGTCGCTACTATCAGCCCGATGTATATCAGTAGCAGAAACCTTCTCCGTGGCAATATGTTGAGACGTCCGTAATACTTTCTAGTTATCCACTCTATACTCATCTCCAGCTATCCTAGAGACATAACCAGTGACGAGTTTTTAATGCTTTCACTAACACATCTCCTGTGGAACACCTCCCACTTAATTCATTTGGGATAACTTTCGTATTGCTTGCTTAATTTTTATGACATCATCTATAACAAAACCGTTCTGACTTATACTCCATGAAGAACGTTAATGTTTATATTATCTAGTAAAAGTTAGATCTAGGACATGATATGCTAAGCGTGGTGGTCGGTGGATTCTTCGGTGATGAGGGTAAGGGTAAGATAGTGGCTTACCTAGCCCTCAACGACGGTGTTGAGGCTGCTGTACGTGTTGGTTCCGTCAATGCTGGACACACGGTGTTCTGGAGTGGTAGGGAGTTCAAGCTAAGGATAGTACCCTCAGCATTCGTTAATGGGAGCTCTAAGCTATTCATAGCAGCCGGTTCCCTGATTAGACTAGACGTATTCAACAGAGAAGTTAGCGCTCTCGGTGTTGCTGGCAGGGTCTTTGTAGATAGAAATGCAGGAATTATTGAAGAGAAGCACGTCGAGACCGAGGTTAATGACGAGTACCTCAGGAACTCTATAGGGTCGACTCTGCAGGGGGTAGGAGCGGCTATGGTCGATAGAGTGATGAGGAGGTTGAGACTTGCGCGTGATTTTCCGGAGCTAGGGAATTACTTAGTCGACGTGTCTGAGGAAGTAGGTAAAGTGCTTGATAGAGGGGGTGGGGTTCTTCTTGAAGGTACTCAGGGAACCTACCTATCATTGTATCACGGAACATACCCCTATGTGACAAGCAGGGACACTACGGCTTCAGGTGTTCTGTCGGAGGTGGGACTGGGTCCTAAGTCCGTCGACGAGGTGATAGTGGTGTTTAAGTCCTACGTAACACGCGTCGGAAGCGGGCCCCTACCAGGCGAACTCCCCGTAGATGAGGTCGTTAAATTAGGCTGGGTTGAAAGGGCTTCAGTCACGGGTAGATTAAGAAGGGCTGCGCCATTTAACTACGAGCTAGCGAGGAAGGCGGTATTGATTAACTCAGCTACACAAGTAGCTCTGACATGCCTGGATAAGCTATTCCCGGCGGCCGCAAGGGTAAGAGAGTGGAGCAGATTACCTCCAGATGCTAGGAGATGGATAGAGGAACTAGAGGGGAAAGTTAGGGTTCCCGTCACTCTAATTGGAACTGGAGATGATGTCAATCATATTGTGGACAGAAGGAAAGAGATGGGGGTTGAGGCTTGAGGGACTTCGATGTAGTAATAGTTGGAGGCGGGCCAGCAGGCCTCATGGCGGCCTTCGAGATTGTAAGCCTTGCCAAGAACGATGTTAAGGTAGCCCTCTTCGACAAGGGGAAACGGGCTAGTGAGAGGAGGTGCCCGTTAGCTATTAAGTCAGGAGGTAATGGTAACTCATATGTGATGAACAGCAGTGTTGAGTGCCTTGGATGCAAGGTGTGTAACGTCATCTACGGCATAGGCGGCGCAGGCGCCTTAAGTAGCGGGACAATAAACTTACGGCCTGACGTGGGCGGTGACCTGGACAAGTTTCTCGGCGACTGGAATGTTGCTGACGAATTAATTCTCTATATTGACAAAATCTTTACGTCATTCGGAGTTCCGGAGGACACACTATACGTTCCAGATAGGGAAAAGATAGCCACGCTTGAAAGGCTTGCGGCTAAAGCGGGTGCTAAGTACATACCAACACCTCAGAGGATAATAGGAACCGACATCATGATTAAGGTAGTAGACAATATGACCACATACTTAGAGACGAAGGGCGTCAAGGTATTCTCTGAAACTGCGGTGTACGATATCCGTAAGGACGGCGCGCTCTTTAAGTCACTGACGGACAAGGGCGAGTTCACCTCACGGAAGGTTCTACTAGCGCCAGGAAGAGGGGGCATCACGTGGTTTCAGAAGACTCTCAGTAGTTTAAACATAGAGCATGAACCAGGTCCTCTAGACGTCGGAGTTAGGATTGAGGTGCCTTCGTACATAACCGAGGATGTCACTAAGGTCAATCCAGACCCTAAGATAATACTCTACACCAAGTTCTATGATGATAGAGTCAGAACTTTCTGCACGAACCCTAATGGATTCGTGGTCCAGGAGAGATATGATGATGGGACTGTTGGAGTCAACGGGGTCAGCTACAGGAATATAAAGACTAGGAACACTAACTTTGCCCTGCTAGTCACTTTGAAACTCACGGATCCGTACTCAGACGCTACGGAACTCGGTAAATCCATAGCCAGAATAGCCACCCGAGTCGGCGTAGGTAAACCCATAATCCAGAGACTTGGAGATCTGGAGAAAGGTAGAAGGAGTACTTGGGACAGGATAGAGAAGAGTGTAGTGACGCCTACCTTGAAGAACGTTACACCAGGGGATGTGGGCGTGATACTTCCCTACAGAATAGTCATTAATATACTTGAAGCTATCAGGAGATTAAACGTGATCTATCCGGGACTTTACGCAACACAGACCATCCTGTATGCACCGGAAGTCAAGTACTACAGCATCAAAGTTAAGACGGGGAAAGACCTCCAAACGAACATTGAAGGTCTGTACGTAGCTGGCGACGGTGCAGGTCTTTCTAGAGGGCTGAACGTAGCTGCCGCCACAGGAGTGATCGCGGGAAGGGCTATCCTTCAAGATATTTAATCAATTTTGCAACTGAAACCTCTAATCCTGAAGGGCAGAAGAGGCGTTAAATCATGAACAAGTATAAGGGATTCAAGAATCTCTAATGGATATATTGCTTATTTGTGTTAAAAACTAAGTGCTGAACATCCGAGAGTTAACATAAGCTTAATTTTATTTAATTGAATCTATTACTTAGAGGGATCCTGGTTGATCGAGTCAATGTCGCAAGGCGGGGTACTAATCGTTGACTTAGGTGGTCAGTACACTCATTTGATATCCAGGCGCTTCAGGGAATTAGGAGCCTACACCGCGGTAGTTCCTTTGAGTGATTTAAACGATGTAGATTTACCACGGTATAGTGCCGTAGTTCTCTCGGGGAGTCCGCTTAGTGTTGGTGAGTTAGACGATGAGAAGCTTTACCGATTATCTAAAGTGGTGATCAACGGAAGTAAACCTGTTCTCGGTATATGCTTCGGGCATCAGTTAATAGCTAAGTTAATCGGAGGTCTTGTAGAGAAGAAAAGAGAGTTCGGACGAACTGCCATTAGGTTGTTGAAATGCGATCCCCTCTTCGATGGGTGGAATGAGTCTGAATATGTGTGGATGAGTCACAACGACTGTGTTACGTCGTTGCCCTCAAACACTGAGGTAGTAGCGATCTCAAATAGTGAATGCATCGCAGCGTTAAAGACCTTCCTCAACGGTAAGGTAGTGTATGGAGTTCAGTTCCATCCTGAGGTTAAGCACACCGAGAAGGGAACAGTGCTTCTTGAGAACTTCTTGAATATAGTTAAGGTTAACCGGAGCTGGGTTCTTGATGATTACGTTGAGGAAGCGGTCAGGGAGTTATCAGTTCGTGTGGACTTAAAAGCTAAGGCTTTGGTTGCCGTCAGCGGCGGCATCGATTCAGCGGTAGCAGCCCTCATAGCTAAGAAGGTATTCGGTGAGAGGTTAATAGGTGTCTTTGTTAATCACGGACTTCTGAGAGAGGGTGAAAATGAGGAAGTCCTTAATAACTTGAGGAACGCAGGGCTTGATCCAGTCTACATTAACGCTGAAGAGAGGTTCCTAAAGGTACTTGAGGGCGTCTCTGATTGTGAGGAACGCAGAAGACTAATTGGTGAGGAATTTGTTAAGATCTTTAAGGAGTTGATGGAGAGAGACCCCGAGATAAAGTATTTTGTCCAAGGAACGACTTACCCGGATGTGATAGAAAGCGGCGCCACTAAGGAATCAAGCAGAATTAAAACTCACCACAATGTAGGTGGAATACCTGAGTGGTTTGACGTGGAGATACTCGAGCCACTCAGACACCTTTATAAAGATGAAGTGAGGAAGCTGAGCAGACGCTTAGGGCTCCCGGAGACCATGCTACGTAGGCATCCCTTTCCAGGACCCGGCCTTGCCGTGAGGATCATAGGAACTTTTAATAGGGAAAAGCTTGAGTTGGCCCGGAAGGCCTCTAAGATCGTGGAGGATACATTGAAGGAGCACGGTATTTATGATAGTGTTTGGCAAGCGTTCGCAGTAGTGGGCGACGATACGTGGGTTGGAGTTAAGGGGGATAAAAGGGATCAAGGTTACGTGATAACCATTAGAATAGTTGAGAGCTCAGACGGTATGACGGCTGATTGGGTTAGAATTCCTCCCGAAATCTTAGATCTAATGTCAAGAAGGATAACGTCGAGTTTAAATAGGGTGACGATGGTTACGTACGCCATCACATCCAAACCACCGAGTACTATAGAGCCTTGCTGAGGCGAGCTTTCATGGAGGTTCTCTACGTACCCTGGAGTAAGGCTCTTAGCATGTGCTACAGGTTGGCTGAGTCCATACTCGATTCGAGTGAGGACTTCTCAACGGTCGTCACCATATCAAGAGGAGGACTGGTGCCGGCTCGCATAGTCAGCGATGTGATCGGGGTTGACGATCTTCACGTGGTTAGGTCAAGGTTCTGGGGGGTTGGCGGTATAATATTCAAAGAACCTGAGATCAGCTATTATGGAGGGCTTAACCTTGGTGGGAAGAAGGTTCTGATAGTTGATGAGGTTGTAGATACAGGGTCTACTATGTCGAGAATCGTTAGGCTTGTGAATGACCTGGGGGCATCGAAGGTTAAGACTGCAGTCCTGCATTATAAGACCTCAAGCTCTCTAAAACCTGACTATTATGTCGAGCTAGTTGAGAAGTGGGTTTGGATTTACTATCCATGGTCGTTCAGTGAGACGCTGTTTGAATTGGCGAGGCAAAAGGATGGGGATGCAGTAATTGCCGGCGCGTTCGACATGCTTAGGGAGTTAAACGCTAGCGAGCTCTACCTAGACCCTCAAAGGATAAGCGATTCGCTGGGAAGGTACATTAGAAAATGGGGTGCTAGTGGTTCCTCCGGAACATCGGACGTGGGTCATGGTCAAACCTAGGTTTATTACAGCTTTAACTATTTGAGACATGGTGGCAAGTATAAGGAGAGCATTAAGACTTCCGGTGCAGACGGGGGAAGCAGACCCTTACACCATGGTTATGAATAGACTGAAGAATCAGAAGTATCATTTGATAGGTTCACACTCAGCCGTCAAGAAATGTCTCTGGGTTCATAACGCCCTCACCCAAGGGAGGTTTTGCTATAAATGCAAGTTTTATGGAATAGAGTCACATAGGTGCGTCCAATTCACCCCCTCGACGCTGTGGTGTTGGAACGCCTGCCTCCATTGCTGGAGAGTGAGACCTCAGGATCTAGGTTTGAAAGAGGAGGATCTAATAAAGATACATGGTTTAGACGATCCTGACATCATAGCGGATCTAGCTATAGAGGAACACAGGAGGATCGTGAGCGGGTACAAGCACATGACCTCTAAAGAAATGTGGAGTGAGGCTATGAATCCCAAACATGTTGCTATATCGTTGACTGGCGAACCTACGTTGTATTCTAGGTTAGGAGAGTTAATCCAGGCATATCATAGGAGAGGGTTAACAACATTCCTAGTGACCAGAGGTATAAGACCAGAAGTTCTGGCGTCCTTGGAGGATGAGCCGACTCAGCTGTATGTGTCGTTGGAGGCATGGAGCAAGGAGATGTATTCCTATTTCAACAGACCTCTCGTAAGTAGGGGGTGGGAAAAGACATTAAAAACCTTAGAGATATTGCCCTCGTTCTCCTCTCCAACAGTCATAAGGATAACCCTAGTTAAGGGATTCAACATGGGTGAGAAGGATGTTAAGGGGTTCGCTAAATTGATTGACATAGCTTCCCCAACATATGTCGAACCTAAGGCCTACATGCATGTGGGCGGCTCTACCGACAGGTTAAGCAGGGATAACATGCCTTCAATGAATGAGGTACTTGACTTTGCCAGCAAACTGGCTGAGGAATCCGGCTACAGGTTAGTGTCACACTCAACACCTTCCAGGGTAGCCCTCTTAACGAAACTCTCAAAACCAGCTATAAGGTACGGTAAAGGATGTCCTGAAGCCTGGTGTAGCAAGGAGATAGGCGATGAGTTCTCAGGGGAGTACGGAGCCGCCGAGTTGTAGGGTGAGGAAGCAGTTTAAGAAGGGTCTGGCCTTGAATCAGTTTACACTTCGATTATCCTAAAATCATATGAATGGTTTAGTTAGTTCGACGTTCCTTACTAGGACGTAGGGTGATTTAGTCGGCGTCCGAACCTCCCACCACATAATGTCATACACCTGTCTCGTTAATTCATCCACATTGCTCAATAACATGGGGAAGCTTGTTGCCATTCTTATCCTGCCAACATCGCCTACTATCTCACCATTCTTAACTAAGAGCGCTGCATCACGGGCGACTGTTGAGAAGAGACCCTCAACGTAATTCTGTAATCTGGTGTACCAGTTATTAGTTATTATCACGCCGTTTCTCAGTTCGTTAGGTAGTTCATCTTCGTTCAGGTCGCCCGGTTCCAGATGCAGGTTCCAGGCTGTGGGCATTAACCACCCTGAATTGCCTGTTGATCGTGCTCTTAGCTTAGATGCGGTGCCTGAGTTGTGGAGTAGATTGCGGAAGACTCCTTTCTCTATTATCGGTTTATTGAATGTTGGGATCCCCTCATCATCGAATGATGTTGCGTTAGGCAACGCAGGATCCCTCGGGGCGTCCACCAACGTGAGTTTTTCTGAAGCAACTCTCTCCCCCGGTTTGTACTTGACAAATATGGAGTAACCCATTAGGACGGCCAACGCTGAAGACATGTGTGACACGTAATTCATTAAGTTTCCTACAACTAGGGGGGATAACACGACGTCATATCTGCCAGGCTGCAAATCCACCCTGTTCTTGGTTATAGTTGCGTACATGCCTGCCCTCATGCCGACTTTCTTAATCTCGAGCTCATTGATGTGTGATGATCCGTGAGCCCAGTGGCCGCTGAACTCGCCTTTGAACGCTCTTAAGTAAGTCTCAACATATGTTCTCTCTTCACTGCCTTCGAAGCCCTTGCTAGTCACTAAGGCTCTAAGCTCCCTGCTCAACGTTAGAGTGCCTGCGACTCTATCGACCCCTTCAGAGAGGGCTGCATCAATCATCTTTTGAGCTAAAGGCGCTGGATCGCTCATGACATGCACTAAATTCGGGTCAAACATGCCCTCAATGGGCTTAACCTCCGGCGGCTCTGGTAAAGGCGCATACAGTTCTGACTCCTCAATCCTCTCCACAACTCCTGAGACGTTCTCAACGGCTTCAAGCACTTCATGAGGACTGCCCACAGAGAATTCTAGAATCACCACTCTCCTGGATTTAGTTAGGAGGAGAGCTACCTCTGTTGTCAGCCAATTCTGAGTTACGGAAGGTTCTGTATTCCACAGTTTAACCATTACTCTATCGCGGGTTCTAAGAAGTGCTGCAACATCGTCGAATCTACTCCTTAACTTCTCAACTACCCTTCTACCTATTTCTATAGAGTCCGTTGTCATGCGCTCACCCCTAATCTAATCTTAGATAACCTGACGTTAGGTCCACCGAACCACACGGGGACTCCTTGCGGTGGTTCACCCTTACCGCACGTCCCAGGATAGAACCTGAGTTCCTTGTCCACTGCCACCACGTTGCTGTAGAATCCCTGGGTAGTCACCTCAAGGATGGGGTTTCTAACAGGCCCGGCCAGCTCACCGCTTCTGATTATGTAAGCCTCCAATCCAACGTACCTCTGATTCCACCTAATGTCATCTATGTTCCATTCCATATAGGACTTCATGAAGATACCCATACTTATATCCTCTATAAGCTCCTCGAAACTCATGTTGCTTGGCTTGAAGTACGTATTGCTCATCCTCACTATCGGTTCTGAAGCATAGTTCATAGCTCTGGCGGCTGCGTTGCTCCTAGTCCCGAAAATGCTTGCAGTGTGTCGATTGTGCAATGCTTCGTTAATTATCCCTTCCTTATAGAGGTACCTAGCTCTGGCGGGCACTCCCTCGTCGTCATATAGGTAGAATCCATTACTACCAGGGATCGTTGGGTCTTCAATAACTGTAGCTAATTCACTGCCTACTTTAAACTTGCCTATCATATCAGGCTTGACGTAAGACTCCCCTGCTTGAGCAGCCTCACGTCCTAATATCCTATCAGCCTCCATTGGATGGCCTGCTGACTCATGAACTAGGAGACCCACTATCTCAGATCCTACAACGACATCGACTGGCTCCTTAGGAGGCTCGACTCCTTTAACCAACACCATCTCAAGGTTCTTAACCTCCTCAGCAAGAACTTCCGCAGGACTCCATTCCTTAAGTAATTCACCACCTCCAGAGCCCGCGAAGTCCTTCACCCTCTGTAATGTCCCCTTCTGCGGATGCGTGAGAACCAGGTTAACGCCTATTGACATCCTCGGAACTCTGGACCTTACGTAGGCACCCTCTGAAGTCACTACCACCTTCTCCTGCATGCGTGTTCCTGCCTCGAACGTGCATACGGGTAGTTTGACCTCATTAACTAGTTTAAGCAGCGTCCCATGCACTTCTTTACCCAGGTCTATTAGACTTTCCGCAGTAACTTCCTCTAACCTAATTCTGGTTAAAACCTCATATGATGCCCTGCCCACTCTCTCATCAGTAAACTGTATGGGCACCCTCCTTAACGATGCCATAGATCTGGCTCTACCGACCGCCTTGGTAAGGGCTTCCCTCAGACCTTCCCTACTTAAGTCGTTGGTAGCGGCAAAACCTAGAGACCCATTAACCAGAACCCTGATCCCAACCCCCTCCTCGCTGAACGAGGCAAGCCCGAGAACCCTTCCATTCCTTAAGGCGACCGTGATGCCGTGGTCTCTCTGGTAACGTGTCTCGACGTAGGAAGCGCCTGAGGCAGTGCCTTCATCGATTAACCACGTTAACAAACCCTCATCAAAACCCAACCACGAACCCTCCAAAACTATATTTTTGAAAAACATACTAATAAGGTTGACGTTGGGAGCGCCGTCATGCCGGTTATATGCATAAATCACTAATATAGATCCTACCACGCTCAATTATTCTCTGAGGCAGTAGATTTATTGAGTCTCAACCATGGTTCTTACTGGGTGTTAGTGTGCGGTTAGAGAGAATCTCGAATCTGAAATACGTTGTTAGGAGTGGCTGGGTCATCAGGGGGGTTCCTAATTCGATAGCTGAGACCGTTGCAGGACACACTTTTGAAGTCACTTTAATAGGCATGTATTTAGCTGACGTGCTTAACAGCGAATGCGATACAGTTAGCGTCGAGAAGGTTCTGAGAATGAGTCTACTCCATGACGTACCAGAGGTGGTGATCGGCGATATAGTGAAGTTGGTTAAGTCCCGAGCGCCGGAACTATTTAACGGAGTTGAGTTAGAGGCGATGAGTGAGCTAGGTCTGAGAGATTACGCTGAACTCCTTGAAGATCTTAATAGGGGTGGCAGTCCGGAAGCCAGGCTGGTTAAGCTCTCAGACGCGGTAGCAACATACCTCCAGGGGCTCAGATATCTCAAAACAGGGTACGGTAACGTCGCAGAGATAGTCGCTAACACTAAAAACACTATAGAGAGAATACTCGACATCTGGATTCCTGATGCATGCATTCCAACATTGAGGAAGACGCTGAGAATGATAGGTGTGGAGGTTTAACGGTAGATCTAGTAGAAAAGCTCCTCCAGCGAATTCATGAATATCTCGTCAACCTCCTCAACCTTATCTCCCCAACCAATCCTATCGTAGAACCTCCTAACAAACTTTAAAGTACCTATCACTTTATCCCTGTTCCTCAGCTTAATCACCAAAGCATTTGTCTAAACAAAGTTTTTATATTTTGTCGTAAATAGGGTTGGAGGCTCGTAGCAGTAGTATCAGATATCGCTAGTGGGTTGAATGAGGATAGGAGAGGACTGAGGAAGGTTCTGGACATGGCTAAGAAGCACGAGTTCGACGTTCTCGTTGTTGCCTACAGGGATAGGTTAACAAGGTTTGGCTTCACCTACCTCCACGAGGTGTTCAAAGCCTACGGCGTTGACGTAGTTGTTGCTTTCCAGGAGGAGCCGAAGGACTACATGCAGGAGCTTGTTGAAGACATGATCGAGATAGTCACGTCTTTTGCGGCAAAGATATACGGTAAGAGAAGCCATGGGTATGAGAAGCTGGTGAAGTGCGTTGAAGAATCGACCAGAGATTCTTGAGAGAACAGTGGTACTGGTATCACCAGAGCTTACGAGCAAGAAGCTCACAGTCCTCAGCTACGTTTACAAAGCCTATGGAGAGATGCTGAGAGAAGCACTAGACTACATGTACACCAAAGGCACAACCTCATGGGTGAAAGCGAAGAAAGAACCCTACAAGTACTTTAGGGAGAAGTACCCAGAGCTACCATCACACTACATTCATGAAGCAGTACGCGACGCATCTACTAGGCTGAAGTCTTTCCTCAAGCTGGAGAAGAAAGGTCTTGCTTACACGGACAAGCCAGAGGTGAGAACGTGGAGTGTTGGCTGTGATAACCAGATGTGGAAGCACACTCTACAAGGAGTTTCAGTAGCTACCCACATGGGATGGGTAAAAGTACCGTTGCTACTCCACAAGCAGTTCTACAGATACCACAATACTGGATGGGTTCTCAGAAGCTCCTGTAGGTGGAAGCTTGAGAGCAAGAGGCTCAAGCTCTACGTGGTGTTCTCCAGGAGTGCTAAGCAAGAGGAAAACTACGGCAAGGTTGTCGGTGTGGATGTAAACGAGAACAACGTAACTCTACTCATACTACCCGATCGCAGGGCTATCACGATCGTAACCAACCACAGCAGGATTGTCCTGGGCTACGCCTACAGGAGGAGAATTCTCCAGAAAAAGCATGGAAATAACACGAGGTCTCTCAGGATAGCTTTTAGGAAGCTACGGGAGAAGCACGTTAAAAGAGACTTGAGGAACAAGGTTGCGTCTTTCGTTATTAAGGTAGCTAGGGAGGAGAGAGCTGTTGTTGTTCTGGAGAAGCTTCCCAAGAGGTTTCAGGATAGAGCA
>JAVYVJ010000004.1 GCA_038727705.1 Zestosphaera sp.
TGTAGTGATGCTTGTGGCGTGCCTCCTCGTAGTTCTGCTGGTAGACGAGCCTGAACAATTCAAGGTCAAAACAGAGACAATAAGCTTCAGCGAGCTGTTGCGAAAATCTTTCCGGGAAAGCTTCAGCGAGCTAGCAAGCAACCTCCGCGAGGCCTTTACTTCTAGGGAGAAAAGCCTCCTCTTTATGCTTACCTCTATCTTCCTATGGTTTGTAGGATACAACGCTATTGAAACCTTTTTCACTAGCTATGCAAAGTACTACCTCGGAATCGGCGAAGCTACTGGATCCTTTATACTTGGCTTCGTTGCACTGGGCTTCCTGATATTCTCACTCCCAGCAGGCTTTATCGGCGCAAGACTTGGGAGGAAGAGAACAATGACACTGGGGCTTCTAATAGTCGTAGCTCTACTTTTTGTGGCTATGAGTTTTCCATCCAGGCTAGTGGGAAACCAGCTAATCTTGGCCTTTGAAGCGGTCTTCTTCGTTATAGGGATGGCTTGGGCACTAGTCAATGTTAACAGCTTGCCAACAGTAGTTGACATGACAACACGAGAAAAACTGGGCACATATACAGGTCTCTACTATTTTGCGTCTCAGCTGGCATCAATAATAGCTCCACCCATGGCGGGTCTCTTCATCGATCTTTCTGGATACTCTGTCCTCTTACCATACTCTATTACTTTCCTAGTCCTATCGGCTGTAACACTTCAGCTTGTACGGAGGGGAGAACCGAGAAGAGGCTACTAAAGGTCTATTTTATAAAATTGTTTGTTTCTATCTTGTGTAGCTTTGGGGTTTCTTTCTCAGCTATGTCTGTAATTCATGAAAGGTCAATGATGTCCTTAACGAGGAGCAATGCAAATGATAGTTTTTCTCTTAGATACCCAGGCAACTCGGCCATTTCCTGTATGTATTTCTGGGTGTGTGCAAAATCATCTAGGAGTTCGTCTCGATTTGCTTTACCCTCTAAAAAGAGCCTGACAGCCCCAGCCTGCAACCTACCCAGCCTTTCGGCAATTTCGCTTAGTCCTTGATTTTTGATGATCTCCTTGAGCATGCCTAGAGATTCATACGTGTCGCCCAGGTTTTCGAGGTTCTTAGCGACAAGCCTCATGTCTAGAAGTGAGAGTCTTTCTTCTGGCATAAGTGTCGGCTCCCTGAGTTTGCCCCTTATAAGCCTCACACTTAGAAAATACAGGCGGTCCACCCTGTCGTCCAGCTGTGACAATTCTTCTGCATTGCCTCTCTTACCTAGCAGTATGTCTACAGCCATGGAAAGCATTTCCCTTGTCACAGAGTCCATTCTCGCAATAATGGAGTGCAAATTGTAGTCTGGCTTAACAAAACACTGGAGCAAGAGCTTTCTATCGCTTTCTTCTACTAGTTCAAGTCCAAGAAGAATTCTTCGAGCATCTTCTATTCTCTCCAGTGCAGTTTTTCTGTCACATTTAGCGTCGAGCTCCACCTCTATAACTTCGTAGCCCCTTAGATAAGCTGACAAAACCTGTCTAAAGACTTCCCTATCACTGCTACAAATTATTTTTGCGTGGCTTATCCCTGTCTGGCTTCTCGTAGGGAGCTCAATTATAAGCGCCCCGTTTTCGAGGAAGTCCAGTTTAACATAAGAGTTTTCAAGCTCATTTATTTTTACCCATTCCTTCGGCAAGGATACGTAGTAGCTTCCACCTATCTGTAGAACCCTCCGATAGCTCATCACTCTATTAAACAAGTTAAACTTCAAAAACTTTATTTATCATAGCTAATCTTTCGTATACAGGATGAAGCTTCAAGAACTAAGCACAGCCTCACTCTTTGTCCTCTTGGCAGTAGCCTATCTCGTTTTCCAAATTTTTGCCCTGATAGAGGAAAACCTTCTAGCTGGCAGTCGAAGAAAAACCCAAAAGATACTTTTTACTTTCGACCCTTACAGGCAGTATCTCATCGTTCTGCCTAGACCCGCTACGAAGCTCCAAAAAGAACTAGTAGAGTGGTCAAAAATAGCAGGCTTCGGATTGTCGATAGACGGAAGCTTCAGGAAAAAACTGAGACATAAGCTTTCAATCGCGGAGCTTTCTCCAATAATTCTCTCTCTCAAACTCTTCTTGGAGCAGAAAGGCTACATTGTCGAAGCACACATGAAGGATCTTTTCCAAGCAACACCATTCGCCGAGGTACTCATAAAAGAAAGAACACTCAGCAAGCTTAAAAACAGGATTATATCGATGTTAACAAGCAAGGAGTAAGTTGGGTGTCATCCTATATGTCACTAACGATATACTTGGCAGAGCTAGCAACAACAATAATTTCGAAACTAGGACTGCCCGGAATATTCTTCCTAATGACGCTAGAGTCCGCACTCATACCAATACCAAGTGAAGCCATCATGGTCTTCGCGGGCTTCCTCGTATCCAAAGGAGAGATAAACTTCCTAGACGCAGTTCTAGCAGGCACCATGGGAAACTATGCAGGCTCGGCTATCCTATATTTCCTAGGCAAGAAATATGGCGCCCCAATGCTCCTCAGATATGGAAAGTACATCTTCATTTCCAAGAAACACATAGAAGAGGCCGAGAAATTTTTCCAGAAAAACGGCAAACTAGCGGTCTTCACGGGAAGAATGCTCCCAGCAGTGAGAACCGTCATAAGTCTCCCAGCCGGCATAGCCAAGATGGACTTCAAAACATTCACAATCTACACCATTCTAGGAAGCATACCGTGGAACATGGCCCTCACATACATAGGAATAGTTCTAGGCCAAAACTGGCACCTAATCCTACAATACTCGACCCTAATAGATTCAGCGGCAATAATTGCACTTATCGTTCTAATCGCTTACTTCTACATATCAAAAAAGCATGAGGTAAATCTTTTTTCATCACAGAATTCTCAGCGCGCTATTTACGATAAAAGTGGTAGTGAAAGTCATGACAAGTGATTTCTGGATTTTCAGTTGCGTATGCCGTGATCTTCTTTTTTACCTCAATAATTCTGGCAATAATAGTTGTAATTCTCATGAGATACTCAGCTAGAAACTTTTTTACACAGTTTTTGTGTCTTTGTTAATCATGGAAGGAGTAGACGTCGTCTACGAGCTGTATAATTTTCTCAGGGAGGAGAGGGAGAAGCACCAGAAAGAGCCTGGAACCGTATGGGTTACAGACCTCGTGTCCTGTAGCCTAAAGTCAAAGTACACGTCCCTGTATCCGGATTTGGTTGCCTCAGACGTCTTCAACCCGCCTACTATTGTGGGGACACTCATCCATAGGGGCCTAGAGGAGCTTCTCAAGAACATTTTCGAGACAAAACAGTTCAAGGTTGAAATAGAGCCAGAGACGAGCATGGAGCTGGAGCTACCTTCTGGCAAAGTGGTTTTGAAGGGTAGGGCAGACATTGTTCTCACTTCTCCACAGGGAGCAAGAATAGGGGTAGAAATAAAGTCGATGAGGGGAGACATGCCTACACCTCTCGAGCACCACGTGGACCAGGTCAAATTCTACAACTACATGTTCGGGCTCGAGAAAACTTTGCTGGTCTATGTCTCGCCCGACAGGGTTACACAGTACGAGGTAATCGAGAAGGCGAGCCAAGAAGAAATAGTGAAACGGCTCCTAGAGCCTGTTTCACCCCGCTATCCGTGGGAATGCAAGTACTGCCCCTTCAGCGTACTATGCCCAAACAAGTCTATTAAATAATGTTTAGGCTGTCTTTGAGGCGCGTCTCTGCCTATAGAGAAGAAAACCAGCCAGAAGCAAGCCCGCCAATGCCACAGCAACCACTAAGACCGTGCTGGGAAAAGACTCTCCCTCTGCCGGAAACACTGGGACATCCTCAAGGTTAAATGTGAGCGGCACAGTGCACGCCGAAAGCGGCCTATAGAGCCTGGTCTGGTTGAACGGCTTCCAGTACCCGTCCTCGTAGACAATACGCGTGTCCCAGCCCGCGTATCCAAGCCGGGCACACGAGACAATAGCCTCAATGTCTTCACGGCTAACGCCCCTCAGAACACCCATTTCGAGGAGCCTCTCAGCCTCTTTCTGTAGAACACGTCTAACCTCCGCTTCCGTAACGTTGTATAGAGCTTTTCCATTTACAAAGGGCACCTGAATCCTCATATAGCCATACTTGCCCCCCAGATACGTATCACCAAGGATAACAACGATCCTCGCGTCGTAGCCACTCCTATATGCAACCTCCTGACCGGAAAGCCTCACCGCGTATCCAGCCTCTACGAGCCTCGAATAGTCCAGGACGGCGCCCGGCTTGTTAAACACTATTTCTATAGCCGCAAGATCCTCCAGGGTTACACACGATGCACTAACAATTGGCAGGAGAATGAGTAATATAGAGATCGATACATACACTTCTTTATATCTCATCATGAACATTATTTAACACTGGGATTAAAAAGGTCTGCGACAGCATCTACGCTCTCAAGCCTAGCACCGTTCACAGTTTTTCGTCTATCAGAATGTTTATTTATTTCAGATTCTCATAAATAATCAGATAAATAGGTAGTGTAAGTACTGAGGTTCGGATCGGTAAAAGGCTGACTCTTGTTATACCCAGGAATGTAGCAGAAAAACCTGGCATAAAGGAAGGGGACAAAATAAAAATCACGGTCGTTGGAGACAAATTGGTGTTACAGCCTATCCGGGACGCTGTTTGGCTCTCGCTCTACGGGAAAAAGGTTGCAAAGGTTACATTAGAGGATCTTGAAGCTACAAGCATTGAGGAGCAGGATAAGTATGTTTAAGGTGCTAATTGATACGAGCATTTTGCTCCCAGAACTTGGAGTATAGATCGAAGGGCGCAGCGCTCAAAACTACAATAAAACACGGTCACCTTCAGGTTTTCGCAAATGGTTGATACACAGGCTTAATTGAACTAAAAAATTTAAAAATGTCTTTAAACGAGCATTTTACTATGAGCAGCGAAAACATACCCCTAAACATTAGGAAAACAATACAAAGACTAGTACTATGGATACTCCTTTACATCGTTATAACTGCCCTCATATTGACAACCATCCCGTCACTTATACCCCAAGTCAAGCCTGTAATAGACGCCTATGCGACCTACATCTCTATCGGTCTCTCATTGTTCTTCGGCTACATGATAATTAAGGCCTTCTCGGATCTCGTCTACTGGATGCTCCGCGTAAAGCACCCACACTCAACAGCCGCAGCCGTCAGGAGCCTCTTCACCATATTGGGCATAGGCGCACTAGCGGCCGGCATAGCTGGAGGCACAGCTGGCGGTGCGGCTGGCGTTGCACTAGGAGGCTTCATAGGAATGGTCATTGGATTCGCTACACAACAAGTGCTCGGCCAGGCCATAGCCGGTCTCTTCGTTCTACTCGTGAGGCCAATAAGGATAGGCGACAAGGTTAACGTCGCAGGGGAGGCAGGCATCGTAGAGGACATCTCCACCCTATTCACTGTTATCAGGAAGGACGACAACAGCCTTGCCCTTATACCGAACAACATGCTGATAGGTTCGAAGATATACATACTTGAAAGAGCCAAATAGAAAATTTCTTGTTTGCATTTCTTTGCAGAAAACAATTTCAGTCACTCTTTTTAGTGGATTATATGTGGTTAGAAGAGGGGCTGAAGCATGGCTTAGACAGGCCGAAAGAGACCTGAGAAAAGCCATAAATGATTTACAAACACAGGACTGGGATTCTGCGGCTTTTTGGTCCCAGCAGTCTGCCGGGAAGGCTCTCAAGGCATTATTAATGAACTCGGGCATAGTGTACCGGGGACACGAGCTCCTCGAAATAGCGCATGTAATTAGAAGCGAGGTCGGTATAGACACATCTGTTATCGACAAAGATCTCAGAGAGCTGACTATACACTATACGGTAGCAAGATATCCGGACGCTGCGAATGCCCTGCCATATGAGCTATATGACGAGGAAAAAGCGAGAGACCTAGTTGAGAGGGCAAAAAAGGTGGTAGAATGGGTAAAGCAAAATCTGCACTAGCCTCCCAGCACGAAGCCCTAGAAAGAGCAAAAAGCTTTGTCGAAAAAGCAAAGGCCAGAGCTTCCTGTTTGGGGCTGACCCTTCTAGGGGCCTACCTTGTCGGTAGTAGGGCTAGAGGAGACTACCTCAGAGACAGCGACATAGACATAATCCTTGTCGTTAAAGGTCTAAAGAATCTTAATTTTCTCGAAAGGCTCCAGCTCTTCACTGATACACTTGAACCCTCCATAGACCTCAGGATCTACGACGCCGAAGAATGGGAATCCACCGAAAACACCTGGATAAACCAGCTAAAACAAGAAGCCATAAAAATCGACACTTAACGTGAAATCCTTCTCGCGTAGCAAGGTCTAGGGAAAACACAAATGTAATGCCTGAAAAATCGTGCAACATTGGACGGCTCAAGAAAAACCTTACAGGTATACACATTCGAAGTTATATAGCTTTTTATTTTAAGTCCAGAACAAGCAATTCGTACTCGTCTAAGCTAACTAAAATCTTTGAGGCATCATTCTCTCTTCTTATCTCATAGCTCTTTCCGCTAAGGGGGCTCCAAACCTTTGCTACTTCATAACCTCTAAGCTCTATAGAAACTTCTTGGGGTACTATTGAAGAGGGAGGCCAAACACTTTCAGCTGTTGAGTGCCACATCAATGGGTCATCTATGTTACCCCGCACAATGACCCTTTTATCAAATGTCAGGTTAACCAGGTGTACAATTAGTTGTCCACTCCTCTGATATGGCTCCATAAGGACAATCCCCCTAGAATTTAGCTTGATTGGTGGCATGCCGCCACTCCATAAAGTCGAGTTTAATATCATTTTTTCATAGCTTGGGAGTCCAAGTCTCCAGTAAAGCCTGCCCAGCTGTCCCGAATAATATACAACACGCCGACTCGGATTGGCAACGATAGCCGGGGCTCTAGTGAAGTTTCCAATTAAAGGCGGAGATCTACCATTCTCATACTCATATCCAAACTCACTCTGAGGCTCTGCAACATAGCCTATAACGATGTCGTCAATTGGCTCTACTAGAATATGCCAGCCACTAAAGGGCGATGTTCTTCTAGTCTGGAAAACTCTATCATAGTCGCCCCACAAAATGTTTTTCTCATTTATCCCGGTAGTAATCGCATGTTCGCGCTCTAGAATTACATAGCTCCAGGGATACTTTAGCAACCCCTTAAATGACACTCCCAGAATATCTTTGAGCTGGAACTCTTCCAGTAGGCTACCCTTCTCATCCATGAGTGATGTTGAGTACGTTGCTACAAGACCATTCCCCTCTCTAACGTAGCTCACAAGGTTTTTTGAACCCGCCTTAGAAAGGGAGGCGACGCTCCCAAGTAAAAGAACTTTATATTCAGAGAAAGAGCCTGTGTCCAGCTGATTGTCAGCTATGAAGTCAACAGGGTAGCCATTATAAAGTAAAGCATAGTAAAATCCTCTAGCATCATCCGTTACATGCCTTGGATCATTACGTCCCCACCAGTCCCTACTCCTGTTAGAATAAACCACTCCAGCATACTTAACTCTCGTTACATCTTTCATAAATTCTTCCAGCTTCTCTACTTCTCCAAAAGTTTCTTTAACAGGCTCCTTAAAAGATGGTGATTGGATATACGTAGAGCTGAAAACTAAAACCATTGGCTCGCCGCCTGCGGCAAAAATCTCCCTGATTCCCTGTCTAAGAACCACAGGTGATGTAGAAGTCGTCGTTAAAGCCATATGAAAACTATTACGCGTAGACCAGACTCTTTTCCCACCGCTAAGGGCCTTGGTAAGCTTTACGATTTCATCCAGAAACCCTACAGGCTGATAGTCTGCCTCGGAGGCCTCCGCGAAGACGACGTCCAAATAATTCCTTGCCATCTCAACAATAGTGTTAGCCCTGCCTTTCCAACCAGCGGGATGACTATTATAGGCAAGAAGAGTTCCGGGATAATGCGTCTTTACGTTTTCCCATATTTTTTTGAGGGCGTCCACATTGACTTTGTATCTCCACAGGAAACTTTCACGGTAAGCCAGGCTATCCCAGTCATCTCTCTGTGGAAGTTCTCTACCCATCTCTTCTTTAAACTTTGTCTGACAATAGTTGCAGAAACATGCTTTCTCTAGGTCAGGCATATACCTAAATGAATCAAGAAAAACTCCATCAACATCGTACTTTAAAACTTCCACTGCCTCTCTTACAACATAGTCGAGAAATGGGCTATTTAGGCACATTAGGGGCCATCTTAGAGGAGGATTTTTCTCTAAGCTAGGGTTGGTATCCATGTGAATAACTTCCCCTTTAAGGTTTCTCTGAACCCACTCAGGGTTCTGACTATACAACTCGGGATTTGTTGTGTGACCAATCATTACAATAACTTTGATTCCATCTTTTTTTGCTTCTTGTATAACCTCCCTCAAGAAATCTCTTTTTTCCAGTTTTGATGTTTTTCTCAGGACGTCACTGTCAAAATATGCTCTCCCCCAAGCATCCCTCGCAAAGAGAACAATAGTGTCACTGTGTAGCTCTCTTGCTAAATTCACTACATCAGAACCGGTAATTTTATCAAGATAAATGAGATCTTTGTCTTCAAAATTGAATTGTAGGATACGAGCCATTAACATGCACCTCTTACCTCAACCCTGCTAGCGGCAATATCCTCAATTATTGCGTCTTGAGCGCCTATTGTTACGGTATTGCCATTTACCTTTATCGTGAGCTGTGCAATTCCTCTACTATCCTCAAACAACGTATTCACAAGCTCACCCTCAACCATGCAGTCCTCACCTGTTCGCACATATCTCCCATAAACAAGGACACGCAACCTACACTTCTTCTGTAAAAGTTTTTGCGCCTCGTAAAGCGCAAGCCTAAATATTGTAAAACTCGTCGGTAGCTTTATATTTTCATCACGGATTATTTCGCTTCTGATCCATCTAAAAAAGAAGTCTTGTTCCAGATAATCGATTATAACAGGGTCCTCTATGATAAGCCCATAGTTAGGCTTTTCTAAGAGACTTCTTCGTCTCTGGGACAGCACAGCTACACGTGAATCAGAAATAACTACTAAATCTCCAGACACATATTTCCTAATTTTTCTAAGTTTCGGCAGTTTTGAATAGTCTATGTTGATCCCGGGAACCTCGTACAACAGAACATATGTATTTACGCCCTCTTTTTCCTTTAATTCAATAGTCTCATTTAAATACTTTACAAATTCAAAGTCACCACATACAATAAGATCAACTGTTGCATTGTGTGCTGCTTCTTCAGCTCTTGCAAGGAATGTTCTCCAATTTTTCAAAGTATATACATTTGGTTCCTCGGATGCAAGTTTTTGTTTTCTTGGCGCTGTGGCCTTAAGTCTTTCAAGTATTCTAGCCCGAAGTGACTCCGTTTTTTCTATGTAAAGTTTTTCAAGTACACTGGGCGAAACCGCCCTATAGACGACAGGTCGACTACTACTTGCCTCTATAAGCCCTTTAGAGACAAGTTCCTTGATATAATAGTAAAGCTGTGAAGTTTTTGCCTCCATTTTTTCTGTCAGTTCGCTTAGTGTGAGAGGTCCTTCTTGCAAGAGCTTAAGGTAGACTTCACATCCGAATTTACTTATGCCTAGCAACGAAAATACTTCGGCAACCTCTTCTTCACATTTTATTTCCCCTATGCTTTCAGTCATGGCAACCGCTCAAATATTTTAGCTCTGAAATTATTTATAAATTTTTTTATGAAATATTTCTAAAATAATGCAGTTTAAAGAAAATAGATGAATCGACAATATAAGTCAACCCGAAAAAAATATAAATATCTTTTTTCAATGATTAACTTGGCGAAAAATACATGAACGAAATTATGAAAAACAATTCGGCGATAATGGTTGTAGCGATACTTCTCGTTGCTGTCATTATTGGAGCACTCGCATACTATCTTCTTAGACCTCCAGCTTCTCAGCCGGTTCCGGAAAAACGTCCATTTACAAAAATTATCTTCGCATCAACACAGCTTTCACAACCACAAGAACAGTCCTTTACAATAGGTCTTCTCTCAGCACTACTTAACGAGAAAAACATACAGGCTGTATTTGTACCCCTTGGTTATTCAGACATGGTTTCCAAATTAAAGGCAGAAGTCTCATCAGGCTCTGTTTCAGTAAGCCTTATAGGAGGATTGTCAACAGAAATAGATTATTTTGCAAGCCAAGGCTGGCTGGAAGATCTTTCTAGATATGGAACCTTGCCTGGAAGAACCTTTACCAGTTCTGTCATGAACGTTGTAGAGCAACAGAAGAAACAGTATGGCATACAAACATTTGTACCATGGATGACAGCAACCTTTGTTATTGTAGTCAACAACAAGGCCTTTGACTACTTGCCTGCAGGGCTTACTAAGGAAGACGTAATTAAGGGAACCGATAAATGGACGTGGGACGCGTTAGTAGCTTGGGCAAAAAACATATACGAGAAAACAGGTGAAAAAAGGGTAGGATTACCCGCTGGTTCTGGCGGCTTGTTACACAGGCTTATCCATGGATATCTTTACGTATCATACACAGGTTATCAAGCCAGAAAATTTAACTCACCTGAAGCTGTAGCTATGTGGAACAAGTTAAAGGAACTTTGGAACTACTGTCACCCAGAAAGCACAACATGGTCTGCCATGGCAGACCCACTTTTAAAGGGCGACGTGTGGATTGCATGGGATCATACAGCAAGAATAATCTCTGCCATTAAAACAAAGCCAGATGATTTTACTGTTGTCCCCGTTCCAAGGGGACCCGCTGGTAGAGGCTATATCCTTGTGTTGGCTGGACTAGCTATACCAAAAGGTGCACCAAATCCAGAAGCGGCATGGGAGGTTATAGAATTCTTGACTAGACCAGAGAATCAAGCAAGGATAGCCGAAAATGTTGGCTTCTTCCCAGTAGTTAAAGAAGCTACTCCCACAATAGTGGATCCCGGAGTGAAAAAAGTAGCAGAAGGTGTCAGTACTCAGATGTCTGTAGCCGACGGCATACCCGTAGCCATACCTAGTCTTGGAGCTAAAGCAGGTGATTTTGTGGCAATGTACCGCACAGCATTTGAAAGAATAGTGCTGAAAGGGGAGGATGCGTCGACTGTACTTTCACAACTTGATCCTCAACTTCAGGCAATCTTCCGCGATCTAAACATTCAAGCTCCCTAGACTATAATCTCTCTAGGGTTGAAAGCATGGAACAAAAAATACGTATTTTTTTTCCTTATTTCCTAATTTTACCAACACTTATCTATGAAGTCTTCATTAGCGCATATCCCATAGCTTATGCTATTGGAATGGCATTTTCAGGCAATCCTCCCGCTTTAGTCCAATTATTCCAAGACTTTGAGAGATTCAAGGAAGTAATTTTTTACACTATTCTGATTATAGTTACTGTTATTCCCTTACAACTCATAATCGCAATATTTGCATCGATATTTTTCTTGAACCGTTTTAGGGGCAGGGAACTCGTGCTTTACTTTTTTATTCTTCCTGTGGCTATCAGCGAAGTAGCTGGGGCGCTTTTCTGGTATACAATGTTTTCCTCTAGCGGTTTACTAAACAAACTCTTAATATGGCTAGGTGTGATGCATAATCCAGTATACTTCTTTGGATACGAATTTAGGGACAGGACACTCTTAGTTATAGTTTTAGAAGAGGTGTGGAGGGCAACAGCAATTGTCTTTACTATTATATATGCTGGCATACAAATGATTAATAGGGAATACTTTGAGGCAGCAGATGTATTCGGCTTTAACTTTTGGCAGAAACTTAGATACATAACGGTGCCTTTGCTCAAACCATCAATTCAAACAGCACTTATCATCAGGACGCTCTTTGCATTTCAAATTGTGGGGCCTATTCTCATCCTTGGAGGAGAGTATATAAGAGTGATGGCTACAGAGGTCGTGTACTGGTATTCTCAAAGAATGGATCCATACATCGCTAGTGCATGGGCTGTTCTCGTTGGCGTTGTAACTTTTGTACTTAGCATTCTCTATATAAGGATGTTTAGGGCAGGTGAGGGGGCATAATATGAGGAAAGTTTTGGTATATCTTATCGCGTTTCTCATTTCTCTCTGGATTTTAACCCCAATAATCTACACAGTCTTGGCATCATTCGCTGATATATTAGACTATTACCAGCATTTGATTCCCCAGAAATACACGCTAAAGTATTATGAAGAGTACTGGAGACTTGGCGTTGGCGACGCGCTTGTCAGAAGCATAGAGATAGGTGTCTTAACGGTTCTGTTAAGCTTCCTCATAGGAATACCAGCTGGCTACGCTATAGGAAGACTAAAATTTAGAGGAAGGAACTCTATTCAGCTAACTATCCTCTTCTTTAGAGTTTTACCAATTGTTGTAATGGCAGTCCCCCTGGCAGTGGTTTTCTTGAAAATCGGGTTGTATGATACAATATTTGGGGTAACGCTCGCACATACAGCAATTGCACTTCCATTTGTCGTTCTCATAACCTCAAGCATCTTTGCAAGTGTTCCCAGGGATCTAGAAGAAGCAGGCACAGTGTTTGGTCTTAGTTCTTTACAAATATTCACAAAGATAACTCTTCCATTAGTTGCTCCCGGACTAGCAGCTGCCGGAATGTTTGCGTTCCTCATTTCCTGGAACGAGGTTGTAGCTTCAACGATCCTTACATATCTAAACAGAACTCTTCCAGCAGCTGTTTTAGCTCCCTACGTTATGGGTATGGGTGCTGCAGGTCAGTTGCCAGACCCCTACAGGTTTGCTGCGGCAACCATTATGATAATCCCTGCATTTTTATTCATGGCATATATTAGGAAATATTTGACAGCTATGTGGGGTTCTGCAGGGGTGAGATAGACATGGTAAGTGTCGAACTACAGAATATTGTCAAAAAGTATAGAAATGTTACAGCTGTAGACAATGTATCCTTTAAAGTAGATCACGGTGAATTTTTTGTCCTGTTAGGTCCATCTGGATGCGGCAAGACAACTACGCTGAGAATAATAGCTGGTCTCGAAACTCCTGATAGCGGCAGAGTCTTATTTGACGGGAGAGACGTCACCAATGTGCCAGCTAAAAACAGGAACATTGGAATGGTCTTTCAAAGCTATGCAGTTTGGCCTCATATGAAGGTCTACGATAATATTGCTCTCCCGCTTCAGATAAAGAAACTGTCAAGAGAAGAAATAGAAAAAAGAGTAAAGGCTGCCGCACAAATGGTTAATATTGCGCATTTACTTGATAGGTATCCCTTCCAGCTCTCTGGAGGTGAGAAGCAGAGAGTCGCTGTAGCTAGAGCTTTGGCCTTCGAGCCAAATATTTTGTTAATGGATGAGCCTTTAAGCAACCTCGATGCATTATTGAGAGTCCAGGCTAGGGCTGAACTAGTTAAACTACAGAAAGAGCTCAAGATAACAACTATCTATGTTACCCACGACCAAACTGAAGCCATGGTATTAGCAGACCGTGTTGCAGTAATGAATAAAGGCAGAATAATGCAGATAGGAACGCCTGACGAAATCTACAATAGACCAGTGAATAGATTTGTGGCACACTTTATAGGCACGCCTCCTATAAACTTCTTTGCTGGAACAGTAGAGGAAGGCTATATCAATGCGGGTTTCCTAGTTATACCATTCAAAAATATACCCCCAGGGCTTGTTGGAAAAAAGGTAACAATAGGTATAAGACCCAATGATATCTCGATCTCTCCCATTGAACAAAGCATACCTGTGAAGGGAAAACTAGTTGTTGCAGAAAATCTAGGTAGCGAATTTATTCTACACGTTGCTATCGGAGATGTTGTCCTAAGAGTTTTGTCAAAGAATAAACCAGCAAAGGAGGAGGTAACTCTATATGTAGATAAAACAAAGCTACATATATTTAGTGAAGAAGAAACCAGAATAAACATTCTCCCAGCATAAAATATTTTTTCTTGGGTCTTATAGCTAGGCGGTCTTTAATTATGTCCTCATTGTAGGAGCTTGCATGCTTCACGGTAGATTGGGTCTAGGAATTCATAGTTCTTTATTATGCTCATGTCTTCGAGGCTTCTCAATATGTTGCTTAAAACGCTGCTTGAAATCGTTGTGCCCTCTTTTTCTTCTAGGTATTCTTTAACCTGGCTCCATGTCTTTCTGCCCTCTGCTATTGCCCTGAGGACTAGCCCATATCTTCTGGGGTTGTCCCGGGTCATGTTTCTCAGCTCTTCTAGCGCAGTTCTTACGGCAATGGACTTTATCTTTTCGATGTCTGCTTCGCCCCTCGCGTAGGCGTTGCCGAAGAATGTTAGCCAGCCTGGTATCCCGTCGAAGTGTTCATAGGCCACTTCGAGGACTTCCTCACTTACCCTTAGGTTTAGCTGGGCAAAACCTTTTCTCAGAAAGTCTATAGACTGCTCCCTGCTGAGCCTCTCAAGCTTTACCTCGACATAGTATCTTCCATAAAGCGGAGACCTTGAGTCCTCTATACCAATAAAATCGTATAGCAACCCCACTTCTGAGCCAGTAAGAATAAAGGAAATATTCTTGTCATAGTCATAGGCGTGTGCAATAGCATCCTTAAGCTCTGATGACCTCGGTCCCCTCAGCCTCTGTGCCTCATCAATAGCAATGACAATCTTTTTCTTGTTTAGCCGGTCAAACAGCTCTACTAGGCTCAGAGAGTCGCTCCCCCTCCAAGAAACCTCGACCTCGACCCCCATAACTCTTAACCCACGGATACCCATGAGCAAGTCTTTGATTTTGTCAAGGGAGCCGCTGAGCCCTTGAGCTATAAGCCGAAACAAATCGCTCCTGCTGTAGTTCCTCCTCAGCGACCTCGCATCTATGAGTACATAGGGAATATCCAGCTCGCTGAGTGCAACTCTGAGCACAGAAGTCTTTCCTATACGCCTTATACCTGTAAGCAAGATTAAGGGTCTCCCTATACTTCTCTTTAATTCTTCTATCTCTTTTTCCCTATCGTATAGGTCTTCTCTTCTCTCCTTCGGCCTCTCATCAAACAGCAACTTCTACCCCAGAACATAACTTCTGCCCCAGAATATATACTTAACCTTAATCCATTACTCGGGACAAAAACTAGTCATAAATTACCGCTAAAAGTTAAACAGAAAAGTCAAACTAGAAAAGTAAAGTAAACCATAAAAGCATGTATGAATTAATGTATTATGCAGGAATTTTCAAGAGTAATTGATTTTCATGTTCACCCACCTCTTGATGCTGAAGATAAGGGCGTCAGTGCAAAGAGCATCGCTGAGGAGCTACTTGACTTAATGGACAAGAGTGGGGTCTCGAAGGCAGTCATACTGCCAATAGCCCCATAGATTTCCAACAACTACATATACAAGATAGTCGAAGTGGAGCCGAGAAGGCTAGTAGGCTTTGCATCGGTTGTTCCCAACCCCGCGGATAAGGCGGTGAAGGAGCTAGAGAGGGCTGTCTCGGACTTGGGCTTGAGGGGGCTTAAGCTTCATCCAGGCATGCAGGGCTTCTGCCTAAGGAGCACGCACGTCTGGAAGGTTCTGAGGAGAGCGGGCGAGCTAGGAATACCGGTAATCTTGCACGCCCTATGGATGGATGAATCAAGCCTTTACTTCAAGAGTCCATACAAGCCTTGGGAAAACCCCCTAGAAGACTACGCCCTCCTACCTTACATTGCACCTGAGACAAGATTGATCTACGCACACATGGGAGGCCTCCTCCACTTTAAAGAAGTCTTCAACATTGCTACGCACAGGAACGTATACCTAGATACGTCGTACAGCATTATCACTATTGCTCGTGAGGTGGGTCTCGAAAGGCTAGCTCATTACATCAAGTTGCTTGGAGCAGAGAAGATCCTGTTTGGAAGCGACTTGGTTCCAGGCCTAACCCCCGAAGATTTAGGGCCTAAAAAGCAGATCGAGCTTATCAATAGACTCCCCCTAAGCCAAGAGGAAAAAGAAAAAATACTATTTAAAAATGCCCTACAGCTAATGGGAACTTCCTGAAAAGCTATTGTGCTCGGTTAATAGTCACGAACCTTGCTACGTTAGGGAAGAAATAAAAAGGAAGCTTGGGATTTTCAATACCAAGACTTTAAATATTTCTTGGGATTCTAAATACCAAGATGGAATCACTGAATCCATGGTGGAAGGGCAAAGAGGCTTTCGAAGAAGACGAGGACTACAAAAAGTGGAGGCAAAGCAGTGTAAGATGGGTGCCCCAGCTATTAGAAGAAATTGAGCTAGAGGCTCCTGCTCTTCATTTCCTTTTTGGTCCACGACAAGTCGGCAAGACGACACTTTTGAAGCTTCTTATTGGAAAACTTCTTCAAGTAGTTGATAATCCCAGGGCAATTTTCTACTACAGATGTGACTTGCTCGCCGACTACAAGGAACTCAATAGTGTGCTCATGGAATACTTGAAAATAAAAAGGAACGAGGTTCTCCGGGTCTCGTTTATTTTTCTAGACGAGGTTACCTTCCCGAGGGAGTGGTATAGAGCAATCAAATACATGGTTGACAGGGGCTATCTTCAAAACGATATAGTGGTTCTCACGGGCTCTCTAAGCATGTATGCGAAAAGAGAAGTAGAAACATTCCCAGGTAGGAGGGGTCGAGGCAGGGACTACGTTTTATACCCGTTAAGCTTCAGGGAATACATAAAGGTTTCAAGGCCAGACCTATACGGAAAACTCGAGGAAATCAGAGACTTTAGCCCGAAAGAAATACGCGAGAAGTGCTTGAAGCTCATCCCTTGGAGGGAAGAACTAAACAAACTGTTTGAAACATACCTAGTAACTGGAGGCTTCCCACTGGCAGTGAAGACCTACCTAGAGAATAGAAGCATAAGCAGAGAGGTGAAGGAGACTTATCTTTCAGCATTTCTCTACGACCTGGCAAAACTAAGGAGAAACGAGGCAATAGCCAAAAGAGTCATAAAAGCCATAATCGAGAAGCTACCCTCTCCGGTGAGTCTCAACAGCATAGCAAAAGAGTTCGAAATAAGGTCACACAAAACAGTTTTCCAATACTTAGACCTCTTCGAGAAACTATTCATCGCCAAGAACCTCTACTTCGTGGACCCCGACAAGGCTGTTGAGGTATTCTACAAGGAGAGAAAAGTACATCTCACGGACCCATTCCTCTACGAGGTCTTCTCGGAGTGGTGCCACGTCCAAAAGCCCGACGAGTCAAAAATAGTGGAAAGCGTGGTAGCAACACATCTAGCCAGAAGGTTCAGGGTAGGCTACTGGAGAAACAGAACAGAGATTGATGTGATCCTCCCCGACCTTTCACTGGGATTCGAGATTAAATGGGCCGAAAAAACAAAATTATACCCCAAGAGCATAGGAAAAATCAAAAACATAGTCTACCTCACAAAAGAAGAATTCTCAGACGAGCCACTTGCAGTCCCCACAAGCGTGTTCCTGAGCTGTCTAAAATTATAGATTCTTGCCTGGAGCAGTTGGACTCAACTGGATATGTTAAGTTTTAATAACAGCCCCTATACCAAGCCCAGAGAGCCAAATGAAGAAGCCAGTCAAGATAGCCATCGCTACAATCCTTGTTATATCCCTAACAATCCTTGCAGGTCTCTCAGAAGCCAAGAAGCCCGAGTCACAGATCCCAAGGCTTGAGGCACTAAACATCACGGTTTACCCCCAGTGGCTAAAGCTTAGACAAACCCAGGCAAACATGTCAAGCTTCAGCTTCACCTTCGAGAGCACAGCTACTGAACCAATGAGCCTCCAAAACGTCACAGTCCTCCTCTCTTCTCCGCAGGGCATCAAAGTGGAAAACATCTCCCTTATTCTGGGAATTAATGGCACCCGACTGGTGCTCCCAGCTGTTTTCTCAGAGAGAAATCACACCATCATCCTGATGGCTAGCGGGATAAACCTAACGGTTCCAGCCAGAAAACAAATCGAAATAAAGATAGCATACATCCCCGAAGTCGATGCATCAGTACTCACAAGCAAAACAGCCAACATGACATGTACACTCCTACTCGACGGCTACAAGCTAACAAACACCATTAACCTGTGGACAAACGCGTCTCTAAAGACGGTGGCCAAAGGCCAGGGAACACAAATAAACATCTATACAAATGTCACGCTAACCGGAAACAATTCTCTCATACTCAGAGCTACAACAGAAAACCCCCTAGCCCTCTGCATAACAGGAGCAGACATACTTGTAGCCACTAATCCTGCAAGCAAGGACTTTTCCCTGACACAAGACGGCAACTGCCTCAAAATAACTGGCGCAGGCAGGCTACCACAGACAATCAATGTCCAAGCCCAACTAAAAGTCCAGAAACAAGACTCACCGATAGCTACGATAAGCATGCAACTAAAGGTGGGAAACAGAACAATAACAGTGAAACAAACAACAACAGAGGCCGGCAAGATATTATCTATACGTAAACCCTACATTATACCATACATCCTCACACTAACCACGCCAGAACCAATCAACGGGACCCTCACACTCATAATAGGAGAAACAACGAGACAAACAAGGCTCACAATGGGAAAAGCCACCCTAATACTCCCAGAAGCCTTCTGGCCAATACTGACCCCAATACCAATACAAGCAACAGAAATAACGCTTGACGGCTCCCAGACAACCTTCTACGCTGTCCAGGACCAGCCAGAAACAATAATCCCCGGAATAGCAACCTTAGCACTGGTTGCCATAATTGCTCTTGCCACGGGATTTATCTTGTATAGAGAAAGGAAAAGAAACAAGAAGAAAAATCCTCCACCAATCACTGAATTTATAGAAGAGATAGAGATAAGCTAGACATATGGGTAGGAATAATAACAATGTTATCATTAATAAAAACAAAGTTATTACATGAAATCTCTTTTTAAAATATAAGAATAACAAACTTATTATCAATAATAACATTGTTATAACAAAAAATCTACAGTTCAAAAGCCGCAAAACTTGGCACATAGGACACACATGCTTACATCAACTTTAAAAGGATAGTTCACCCACAAAAATTAGGAGTGAGATGCTGTCAAAAGAAGAAAAACTCAGATTTCTCAACACACTGCGAGAAGACGAAGAATTTAGACTAGCGGTAGCTGGGCTCCTCGGCTTAAACACTATACTCGAAGAGCTGAAAAAGCTCCGGCAAGACTTCCAAGCCCACTTAGAACTAGAAGAAAAAAGATGGGAAGAAAACAGAAAACGATGGGAGGAGAACAATAAAAGATGGGAAGAGAACGACAAGAAATGGGAGCAAGTTTTCAAAAAACTCGAAGAACACAGCAAGATACTAGAGCAACACAGCGAAATCCTAGAGCAACATAGCAAAATACTTGAAGAGCAAAGAAAGCTCTTAGAAGAGCATAGGAAAGTCCTGGAGGAACACACAAAGATTCTACAGCAACACAGCAAAATGCTGGAGGAGCACTCTCGGCAAATCCAAGAGCAAGGTAAATCACTAGCAGAGCTCAAAGTTGTTATAGGCTCCATGGGGAGAAGGTGGGGTTCAGACCTAGAACGCACAGTGCTAGAGATCTATAGGCAAGCACTCGAGACAAAGGGAATCAAGCCTGAAAACGTAGCCAAATTTACCTATGAAGACGTCGAGGGCAAATATTACCGGAGAGGCGCAAAAATAGAGGTAGACATCTATATGCACAACGACACAACCATACTCATAGAGGTCAAATCGAGGGCGGAGCTAGAAGACGTCGAATGGTTCCTCGACAAGGCAGGAATAGTGGAGAAGATCATCGGCAGAAAAGCAGACAAGCTCATCATCGTCGCTGTAAACATAGACAAGGACGCATATGAGAGGGCCCAAGCCCTAGGCATAGACGTAGTCGCTGGTGCAGTAATCGAGTAGGTCCCGGGAAGGTTTTCCCACAGCCTATAGAAGTGTTTAAAAGTAATTGTCTTGCTGTGCAACAAATATATAGAACCTTTATGAGTGAGTTTATGTGCCTAGACCACGATTGCTCGAGCTCCACCTGACGGTTCTCGTGGACGATTATTCCGGCATGACAAGGCTACTTGCAGAGCACGGCCTAAGCATCCATGTCAAAGCAGTCTACGACAATGGGGAAACATATAGGCTCCTCTTTGACACTGGCCAGACAGGAGAAGTATTGCTCAGGAATGCACAGGGGCTAAAAATACTGCTCGAAGACATCGATGCAGTTGTCCTCTCTCATAGGCACTACGACCACGCCGGCGGCTTGCCCCAAATACTAGACAAGATCAAAGCCAAGCCTCTAGTCGCACACCCAGACGTCGTAAAGCCCAGCTACTCCTCGCGAGAAGGCTTCATGCGCTTCAACCTGGCCCTCACTAGCACCCAGTGGGAAAAAATAATCACCAGCCTAGAGCCAGTCCTAACCAGGAAGCCCCTCGAGCTAGCTCCAGACATATGGTTCCTAGGAGAAATACCCAGGACCAGCGACAACTCCTACGCAACCAGGGGGTTCTATACACAGGAAGCCGGGGAAGTAGTCCCAGACAAGCTACTGGACGACACGGGCATAGCCATAAAGCTCCAAGACACGGCAATAGTAATAGCTGGATGCAGCCACTCAGGAATAGCGAACATAGCCCGACAAGCAAAACAACTAACAGGAGCACAGCAAATAGCCATAATAGGCGGACTGCACACGGGCCAAGCCACAGACCAAGAACTAGAGACAATAACAAGGGAACTCGCCTCGCTCAATACCACCGAAGTCCACGCAGGCCACTGCACAGGGCTCAGAGGAGAAATAGCCCTCCACAACCAATGGAAACAATCGCTGCACAGGATCCACAGCGGCTACACAGCCATCTTTAAGCTACAAGAGAGAGAAAAATAAAACCAGACCCCTTTACATACCAAAAATGCCCTTCGAGACAACTTCTGAAGATGCACGGTATTAACTTAAATCTCCAGAGCAAATCCCCCAGAAGCTTTATTTTGATATGTTTCCACGTCTCAGAGAAAAGGTAGCCCATTCGCCTTGCTAAGTTTAAAATACTACTTTTTGTTAAAAGTAATTGAGAAGTTTGAGGTTCAGCGTAGTTATTGAAAAAGACGAGGATGGTTACTATGTCGCCTACGTCCCAGAGCTACCCGGCTGTCACACGCAGGCTAAAACCCTAGACGAGCTCCTGGAAAGGGTCAAGGAAGCCATCGAACTTTATCTTGAAGTTGAGGGGTCATCTGTGGAAATGGGAAGAGAACTCGTCAGCATACAGTTCATTGAGGTCGGTGTTAGTGAGCTTAAGACCCGTTCCAGCCGATAAGGTCATAAAGGTTCTTATGAAAGTAGGCTTTAAACCAGTAAGGCAAAAAGGGGGCCACATTATTCTTAAACATGAGGACGGAAGAGTAACCGTAATACTTGTCCATAAAGGCGAGGAGATCGGTAGAGGCTTACTCACTCGGATTATTAAAGAAGCAGGTCTAACAAGGGAAGAGTTGCTCAAATTATTTTAGGAAACCTAAACCTATAAAAATATACATGCCAACATCTCTTGAGACATCGTCCAAAACTATTTATACATGACAAAGTTACTTTACTATGTGTATAAATGGATTTTTCCCATTGCAATTCTTATTGTATGCATAGGTGTCTTTGGAGCCCTACTCTACATGCTGGGAAGAGCCTCCAATGTTCCCGAAAAACATGCTGGCAACGAGTCTCGGGAGTATGCCGGGTATGTGCGCCTAGTTGTCCTCGTAGATAACAATCCCTACAAGGAAGGCCTAGAGACGGCGTGGGGCCTCGCAGTCTATCTCGAGACCGGTCAGACCAAGCTGCTCTTCGACACGGGGCCGGACCCCGGCGTACTCGAGAGAAACGCCGAGAAGCTAGGAATAGACCTAAGCAAGATAGACTTCATAGTTATCAGCCACCCGCACGGGGACCATACAGGGGGCCTGAAGCTCCTTTCTTCTATTAAGCCCGGGCTCCGAGTATATATACCGCCAGACCGAAGCCTCAAAAACTATGTCCAAAGCCTCGGCCTAGAGCCCATACAGGTAAACAGCACTGTCGAGGTGGCGAAGGGGGTATTCGTCGTCGAGCCCCTTTATGGACCACCCGTCGAGGAGGCGCTCGCCGTCAAGACCAGCAAGGGACTAGCCATACTGGTCGGCTGCAGCCACCCCGGGGTTGTGAACCTCGTTAACCAGGCAGTTAGAGACCTAGGCATGAAGCCATACCTCGTGCTCGGGGGATTCCACATGTTCGGGGCACCTCTCCAGGATATTAAAGAAGTCGCTTCACGACTAGTGGAAATTGGGGCCGAGTAGATCTACCCTATACACTGTAGCGGCGACACAATCAGGAACTACCTCGCAAACAGCTACAAGGACAAATACGGCGACGGGGGAGCAGGGCTAGAAATCGATATACAAGGATAGCTCGACATAAAACCAGCTTCAAAGGTATGAATCCTTGGATTTAACAGGATTAAATAGTTAGTTTCGTTATATATTGGGAAGATATAACCAGGAGAGAATATGCATGATCTAAGAGTTTCTAGGAGATTTGTAAGCCATGTTATAAAAAGACACAAGGATTGGATAGAAATGTTAGGGCTAGAGACAGGGGAGGAAATTACTAATTTTATAAGGCAAGTCCTTAAGAACCCTGACAAAATTTATAAAGATAAAATCAGAGACGACGTCACATATCTTCTTAAAAGGCTAGATTCATACTTTCTTTGCGTAGTTGTTGTTGGAAAAATTGCTGTAACAGCATACCTTATAAGCCAAGAAAAATATGATAAATATAGGAAAAATAGATGGGTGGAGAGGTGAATAGAAAATGGGAATAGCTTCTCTCTTAGAGCTTGATTTGAAAAAAATACTAGACCTCATTGAGAGGAAGTACAACATTAAATTGCCAAAGAAGGTTATAGAGGTCTACCTAGACGACACCCATGACCTGCTATTTGTAAGGTTCAAAGAGCCCCAAGGAATAGAGGCCGGCGAACCCCTCCCAACAAGGACCATAGCAACGATATTTATCGAAGAGAAAACAGGCGAAATAACCGCCCTCGAAATAGTAGGATTAAGCGACCTACTAGAAGAGCTAGCAATGGCATAGCTTTTTTCTCCTCAGAGTCAGCACACGAGGTTTTCAAGATACTACAAAATACTAACCTAAAACCTTACTTTTTGGGTGCCTACCCTGCCATATTTCCTTTTTCCCCGGAGCTCACATTTAACCCAGGTATATTCCCTCAAAAACCATCGGTCTCATGTTATGGGACATCCAAAATGAAATGAAAAAATTTATAGTCTAGACTATAATAGTTTTAACTATATTATGAAACATCTAATTGACAGGAGGGAAGAGCTTAAGGCCCTTGATGAGTGGTATAACAAGGGAAGAGTAGCCCTTATATTTGGAAGGAGGCGAGTCGGAAAAACCAGGCTCGTCCTAGAGTTCATAAAGAATAAGAGAGCTGTCTATCTCCTAGCCGCGGATTCGACCCTCGAATACAACCTTGCAAAGTTTTCCGAGGAATTGTCAGAGAGATTCAGCGTTCCAGGCTTGAGGTTCAGAGACTTCGAGGAGCTTTTCCGCTTCATCGAGGGCAGAAGCGACGTAGACATAGTAGTCATAGACGAGTTCGGGTACCTAGTAAAGGCGGGGGCTCTTCCACAGTTCCAACGCATCGTGGACATCATCCTTGACACAAAGAAACTAGTATTGACTGGCTCAACAATCTCAGCTATTGAGTCTAAACTCCTGGGATACAGGAGCCCACTCTATGGACGCCTAGACCTCGTAAAAAAGATCCAGCCACTCCGCTTCCACCACTTGTTCGAATGGTTCCCCGGCGCAACCTTTGACGGGGCAATAGCTGTCTACGGGGCCACGGGCGGGGTTCCACGCTACCTTGAATTCTTCTCGAAGTGTACAGGAGACGAAGTCGAAAAAGTAATGCTTAACCCCGACATATTGCCCTTCCGCGACGCGAAGCTCATAATAGAGGAGGAACTGCCCGAGCCGCACCGCTATTTCCAGATACTCGAGGCCATTGCAGGCGGCAGGACAAGGCTAAGCGAGATCTCACACGTTACAGGCATAGAGCCACACAAGCTACCATACTACCTAGGCGTCCTCAGGGACCTCGGCTACGTCTACTACGAAAAGCCCCTGCTCGAGGGCAAACGCGGCACATACAGGGTCAAGGAGCCTTATTTCGCCTTCTGGCTCAGGTTCATATACCCGTTCTACGAGGAGATAGAGTCGGGACTAAAGACACACGCCGAAACATATTTCCGGAAAAACTTCAACACGTACCTAGGCCAAGTCTTCGAACAAGTCGCAGGAGAACTAGTCCTCCAAAAAATCAAACACACGAGGGCAGGCCGGTGGTGGAAGGGAGACACAGAGATAGACCTCATAGCAATAGACGAGGAAACAGCCAAAGCCTACTTCATAGAATTCAAATACAGCTCCGACGTAGACCCAGAAACCGAGCTAGACAAGCTCAAAAAGAAGACAACACTATTCGGCTGGAAAAAAGACACAAGGAAAGAAGAATACATACTCGTCGCAAAATCATTCAAGGGACAGTCAAGCCAAGCCACAACAATAGACCAACAAAAACTCCACCAAATAGCACTAGAAACCCTAAACAACGAGAGAGAAAAATATTAACAAGCACCCGCTCGGCCTTATAAAGAGCACTTTAGGTTGGTCTCTAAAGAAACAATTAGCACACGCTATTAAATAGTAGAAGATATACAAAAGATGATGTTGTTTTACTTCTCGGGAAAAAATGTGGCAAGCTCCCAAGGAATAGATCTGGAACTGACCACCTTAAATATATATCAGAGTGATGATTATAGAAAATAGAGAGTGGTCAAATGATGGAGCTAAGCGAGCTCAAAACAAAGATACTAGCCCTGCTCAAAACAGACGAAGAATTCCGCTACGCAGTAGCAGGCATGATTGGCTACGACGAGATACTAAAAAGACTCCAGAAACACGACGAGAAGTTTGAAGAAATAGTCTCTATACTTAATAGGCACGAGGAGATACTTGCAAGACACGAAGAGAAATTCAAAGAAATACTGGCACAGCTCAAAGAAATCCGGGAATCCCAAAGCAGGCTAGAAAACCGCGTTAACTCTTTAGACAACCGTGTAGACTCTCTAGAAAAAGGCGTAAACTCCTTAGATAAACGTGTGGATTCTCTAGAGAAACGGATAGACTCTTTGGAGAAAAGTGTAAACTCCTTAGAGAAAAAAGTCGACTCTTTAGATAAACGTGTAGGCTCCTTAGAGGAACGCGTCGATTCATTGGCAAGCGCGATGATAGCAGGCTTCGCCGAGCTAAGCAAGTTCGCAGGCATAACCTTTGAAGAATTCGTAAGAAAATTCCTAACAGCAAGCCTCCAAAAGTCAGGCCAGATACCCCAGGGATTAGAGCTCACAAGAAAAGTCATAGACAGCGAAGAAATAGACATCTTCCTAGAAGACCCCCTCATAGTTGGCGAAGTAACAGCACACGCAGATACACCCCAGGAAGCCGACAAGCTCCTCAAAAAAGCAGAACTAGCAAAAACAAGGTACGCAAAGGAGCCCAAAAAAATACTAGTAATCCTCACAGCCAAAAGAGACGTAGCCCAAGAAATACAGAGAAAAGCAAAAGAGAAAAACATAGAACTAATAATAGGAAGAATAATAGACTAGCCCCAAAAGCCCTAAGCTCCCTCAACACGACGACATATCAAAATCTAAAAAGCCCTGAGAAAATCTCTAAAACTTTTATCTTTTAAGTCCCCTAATGAACTTCTTTCGCTGACAGAACCACTGTATTCTTACCCTTAATCCAATGGAAAGAAAGCTTTTTGACTATATGCTGAAGTAATAAAAGGGATTCATGGACAGATCAACTCGTACCATACTTGGGGCGATCGACCTTCTTCGTCCTGGAAACTGCCTAATAATCGGTTTCGCCGCCCTAGTGGGCTACACGATTGGAGGAGGAAGCGACCCCTTAAAAGCGTCTCTACTGTTTCTGGGCGCCGCCATGCTTGGAGCCTGGGGGAACATTATAAACGACTTTTTCGACTTGGAGGTCGACAAGGTAAATAAGCCTTGGAGACCGTTGGCCAGAGGCATAATCACTCCACGGCAAGGTCTAACATTAGGGCTTCTTCTCGCCTCCCTTGGGATCGCCTCAAGCATATCCGTGTCACTGGTGTGCGGGGCCCTAGCAGTAGCTAGTTTCCTCTTACTTTTCATTTACTCGTGGAGAGCCAAGAGTAGTGGTCTCCCAGGAAATATCCTAGTATCTCTCCTTTCTGCCCTAAACATCATTTATGGAGGAGTTGCATCTCCAAAACCACAGCTATCAATTCTCCCAAGCATCTACGCATTCACGATTATTCTTGGACGAGAACTCGCGAAAAGCCTAGAAGACATAAAGGGCGACGCCGAGGCCGGCATAAAGACAATAGCCGTCCAACATGGTCCCAGGACGGCCATACAGGCGAGCGGAGCTGTCCTTCTAGCCCTTGTAGCAATAAGCCCCCTCCCGGCACTCTTCCTCGGCTACAGCACGAGATACCTCGCCCTCGCCCTTCTAGGCGTAGACCTGCCGATACTCTACTCACTACGACTGCTATGGAGGAACCCAGTAGCCAATGCATGGAGAGCCACCAGGATACTGAAAATCCCCCTATTTATGGGTCTACTCGCATTCCTCCTCGGGTGAAACCATGAAAAGCGAAGTCTCAGCAGAGCTCAAGAGGAAAAGCATACATGTAATACCAGGCTTCCTAGCATACCCAGTAATCATCTGGATAGGCAGGCTAGCGGGGGTCATCATCTCTGCATTCTTCCTCCTACTCTACACCCTCAACGAGATATCCCTAAGGAAAGGCCTCAACATTAAAGTCCCAATAGCATACGACACCTACAAGATAATGGCCCGCCCAGAAGAAAGACAAGGCAGATACTTCACAGGCACAATCTACTTCTGGCTCCTAACCCTCATCACAATAATCCTCCTAGAACCCCGTCGCGCAGTAGCGGCAATAATGATATCAAGCCTCGGAGACGCGGCCGCCGCGATAACAGGAAAAGCAATAGATGGACCAAGATGGCCATTCAACAAGAGAAAGACACTTTCCGGATCCCTAGCAATGCTAGCTACAAGCATATCTTCCTGCCTCATAGTTGGCCTACAGCTCCCAACCTCACTCCTAGCGTCACTGACAGCTACAGCCATTGAAGCCTCTACCAGAACCTCTGTACTAGACGAGCTCACAGTCCCCCTGGCACTACTCCTAATCCTACTATTCTCCCCATAAACCCATCTCACACCTCTCTGCAACTAATTTTCGTAAAAACCACTGCGACCCTTGATTAAGGTTAAGTAAGACCTAGAGAAATTCAATTGAGAAAAATAACTAGTGGATGTTTATAATCATTTAATACATCCCGAGAAAAGTCAGCGTCTATATAGATGCAATCACCTTTAAAAGGCATTTAGAGAAAGCCTTAATTTGGAAAATCAAAAAGCCTAATCCCTAGCCAGCTTTTTAAGTCTGAAAGCAATTTATAATGTTAGAATATGGCAGTTGTGGTCCCCAGGAGGATCGCTGAGGAGCTCCAGAAGAGAGGCATCGACGCAGAGTCACTCATAATTGACTATCTTGCAAGGCTACTACAACTAGACCCCGAAGCAACGGCCCAGTCCCACCTCGAACTAGCATTAAGATATCTAGAAGAGGGAAAAAGGCTCATAGAGAAAGATCCCGCCCAGTCAAGCGAAAAACTCTACAAAGCGGCAGAAGAGTCCGTCAAAGCCCTTGCAACATACCTTAACCTCAAAGAAATCCTCGAAGACGTCGAGAAAAATGGAAGATGGAGCATTGCTAGACTCGAAAAAGCCGTAGTAAAAATCTCACAGAAACTAGGATCCCAGTTCAGGTCATGGTGGGACACCGCATGGGCATTACACGTCTGGGGCTTCCACGAGGCAAAACTTGACACAGAAGACGTAAGAATGAGACTCCTTGACATCGAGAGCATAGTTCTGGAGGCACAAAAAATAATCGAGGGTGACAAGCAAACTACGAAACCAATGCGCAGAAACCAGTAAAGAGTCTAAAATAACTAAATCACATAGATAGCGCACTCCAACATGCCACCACACGAAAAGACCACACAAAGACACTTTCAAAATCTAAATACACAAATTTGGGTTTTGTTCTTTTAGGTAGATTTTAATAACTGTGCGAACCACTTGAACCATAGGTTTCATTCCGTGGATGTTTTCGAGAGAATCAAGAAGCAGTTCAGCCTAGTGGAGGAACTCGTAGAAGAGATGGAAACAGAAAACAGTTATAGGGGACTAGAGAGGCTAATCCAGCTAACCATACAGGCCCCTCTCGATCTTGGTCTAATGGTAATTTCTGCTCTGGGACGCCAGAGGCCTAGAGCATATTCCGAGATAGGCTACATTTTGAGGGATCTCGGGATCCTAGATGAAGAGGACGCCTCCAAGCTGAGGTCTATGGCTGGTCTAAGAAACATCCTTGTACGTGCCTATGCAGACGTTGGCAGGGAAAAGGTATCTACCTTTGCAGAGAGGCTCAAAACAGATGCTCCAAGAATAGCTTCCATAATAATGAGACGCCTCGAAACCAAGCCCATAGACCCCCTAAGCGAAGACACGGACTCGCTAGTGGAAAAGCTGAGGCAAGTGTTGAAGGGCAGAGTTGCCATTGCCCTCCTCTACGGCGGCAGGACAAAGGGCTACATACTAAAAGGAGACTACGACATAGCAGTCCTCATGGAGCCACGATGCGATCTCTACAAGCTCGGAGAGCTAGCCGTAGACATAGCCGAGGCACTCGGAGTCCCCGAAGAAAAGGTAGACATCGTCTGCCTCGATTCCCTGTCCCCAGAACACGCCTTAGAGGCTCTAGACGGGAAGCCAATAATCGTGGAAAGCCCTGCCCAACTATTCGAGTTAAAGCACAGGGTCATGATCCAGCTACTAGACCTCGAAGAAGACATGAAAACTATCGAAAACTTAGTTACAAAATAGTTCTTTTCTCCACTTTTCCTCCTAAAGCTTGGCTTTTCACAAAAGAATTCACACTTCGCCTCTCACAACTTACCCAAGGATAAGCTACACCTTAGCCACTTCTCCAAAAGCTTCCAGGGTGCGCGCGCTCCATCGATACATATATGTCTCAGAGGACAAAAAACAGGGTAAGACTAAACCTATGAATGAAGCCACCTAGAAAAAATTTATAATTTCCTAAATAGTTTCAGCTTGTATGCCGTCCTCTACCTCTGCGCCTGTGCCTCCAACGCTTTCTCAGATCCAAATCACGCCTAGCCTCGTTTCCGCCGCCTACAAGCGTTCGCTGAGGTTCGGAGCCTTCTGGAGGCTCAGGCCGGAGGAGAGGGCAATCCTCCTTTTGGCTAGGAGGCTTAAAGCTATTAAAAGCCCGGCCCTACGCGAGGCTATACTCAGGATCCTCGAGAAAGTCTGGCCCTCCAAGGCAACAATGATAAAGGCCTATGAGGAGGGCCTAAAACTATTAGCCAAAAAGATCCAGCTGGCGCTCGCTATTGGAGCTGTACAAGTAGCTGAAGCCCTTAGGAGGGCGACCCATGGCATAGTCCTGGCGCTAGGTTACTCCTATCAAAACACACCCCTATTCTACAGAGGTTAAGCATGGGGGTAAAGAGATAAAGTTCACTGCACATGCCGAAGAAAAGCTCAAACGATTAAAGAACCTAGGAGTTACAAAGGAGAAAATACTAAAAGTCCTTAGCAATCGGGGTACTCAAAGATATTCTCGAGGAAATCATCAAAGCCCCAAAAAGAGAAATTGTAGAAATAACTTAGAACGAGACCATCACATCTGAAGAACCATAACGCCCTTTGGATTCCCAATTTCTACGCGCTGTCTTCATCAAGATCGACACCAGTAGAATCAGCTTTGGCACGTCCAAACGCAGAATTCTTAAAAACCAGCCAAACAAACTAAACACAAAGTGTCCAAATTGATAGAGTCAATCACAATCAAAAACCTAAGAGGAATCAAGCAATGCACAGTAAACAACCTAACAGACATAAATATCTTTATAGGTAAAAACGGCGCAGGCAAATCCACAATACTAGAAGCAATCTACCTCGCCTCGTCCTGGGCAGAGCCAGAAGACCAAATAAGAGACATGCCAAAACACGAATATGTCATATCAAGGAGAGGTGGCAGAGGAAAATGGACAACTTACAAACATACACTCTGGTTCAACAAAAAAACCGATGAAGAGATCGAGATAAACTTCAACTTCAAATCCCAAAACAAACCAAACGAGTTGATATTTAAGCTTCCATACATGTATAATCCTTCAAAAGTTGACTCTCCTGTATTAATTGAAGTTTCACGGCAGAGAATCCCTGAAATTGCTGAATACCACCACGCCCGAAAGCTATATCTCTCTAGCACCGGCGATGCATGGAACCCTAAAACAAAAACTAGCTACAAAACCAGCCTCAAGGAAAAAGTTCTTTCATTTGCCGCGGAAGAGATAACGTACCTTGAAAACGCAGTTCTACTCGATAACAGGTTCACGGTGAGCCAGCTCGAGCAAAAGGTGTGGGGAAAGATATTCGACAAGAGGCTTGACAAAGAAATACTAGAATTTATACGAGAGGAATACGAGCCCACAGCTGAAAGTATCCTCTATAAGCCAAGTGGTGAAGGCTTTGTACTCGCGTTCGCCCTGCCACAAACAACAGTAGAAATAGACTCTCTGGGAGACGGCGCAAGAATGGCGATACTATACGCGTCCCCCCTACTCCTAGCAAGCGACACAGCCGTCCTAATAGAAGACCCCGAGGCACACCAGCACCCCGGAGGCCTAGCTACATTCACGAGGTTCGCATTCAAAACGGCGAAAAAGCAACGCCTACAGCTGTTCATCACGACACATAGTATCGAGCTCTTAAACATCGCAAAAGAAATCTCAAAAGAGCTGGGCCTAGGCCTGAGAATCTATTACATGGAGAGAGGCAAAGACGGCTACGTAGACGTACGAGCCATAGAGGAGCCGGACCTTGAAACCCTCCAGAAAATAGGACTAGACCCAAGAATGCTCCACATACTATAAGCTATGCATATACTCCAGCTAAAGCCCCACCAGGAATCCTTCTACAAAGTGATACATGACAAGATTAAAGGCCTAGACGCAATCGTCCTATGCGAGGGCGCAAGCGACACAGAAGTAGCAAAAAAGATCCTCCGAAAAATAGAGAAAAAACTACCGAAAACCGACAAGCAGCCAGTTATCGCCTTCACAGACGCGGAGGGAAAAGAAAACATCCCACTCCTAGCCAGTGCCCTGCTCTTGCTCTCAAAACTCTCGAGAAAACTCAAGGCAATCGTTGTAATAATTGACGCGGACGAGGACACAGCTGAAAAAAGAACAAGAAGCCTAGTCGACAGCATACTCTCGCGCAAAGGAGACCTCCAGCTCCAGCTATCAGGCACCAAAAGAGACAACACGTCTAGCCAAGTCTTCATGTCCAACATACATGTAAACGGGAGAAAAATAAGACTCATAATCGCCGTAAACGGCGACCCAGGACTACGCTTAACCAAGCACACTCTTGAAGACCACTGCATTAACCTCATGGAACTATCCGTCCCAAAAGGAGCAACAAACGCCAAACAAATAGTCAACGACATAGCACTGTGTCTAGACAAAATAGACAAAACAGATCCACAAACAATATGCAGATCTTTTACACACATCTGCCGCGCACTAGAACTACTATACACAGAAACCACATAAACAACCCAGCCAAAACAAAACAATCAAAGAGCCCTGACGCGTCCCAGCAAGCAAACACATAGCGAAAGGCCTAAGAAAGGCCATCTCAAGACATACATAAAAGTCGCATGCCAACGGGTTCCCATATATGCGAAGAGTCAAGCTCCGACTCGCTGGTCTACTCGTCGAGTTCACAGACAGAGAAAAAGCGCTAGCCCAAGTCCAAGAGTGGGCTGAAAGAGGCACAATCCAGCCTATAGTCATTTTTGGCCCCGAGGGATGCGGCAAAACAGCGCTCCTACGCCAGGCCTCCCACGTACTTAAAGATGCCGGCTACACAGTCTTCCACCTCTACCCACTTGACCGAATATTCGAGGCAGACATCGAGGAGCCAGACATAAGGAAAGCCTTCCTAGACCTAGCCCAGAGAGCTCTCTCAGAAGACTCCCTTGGTAGGGTAGCCTGGGCAGTGTTCGACTTTATACGTGAAGCCCTCAAGAGAAAAAAGAGAAAGATCGCTGTCCTGGCGGACGACGTCTTCCAGGTCATTGGGGTTCAAAACGCCGCGGCATACGTCAAGGGGCTACTAAACATGATAGAGCACCCACTCTATGACTACGAAAACATCGTAGCAATTGTGGCGACAAGCGAAGGCGTTTCCAGGAGAGAGATAGCCAAGCATCTCTGGGCAAATCTAATGCCTATCTGGAACATGCCTAAAAACGGCTTCCAAGAACTCTACGAGAAACTACCCCACCCCAAGCCAGACTACGAGAAAGCATGGAGCCTGACAGGCGGCAACCCCAGGATACTCTCAATCCTCTACGAGAAAAAATGGGACTCCAACACAACTGTAGGCGAGCTCGCCTCAAAAAAGCGGCTAACAGCCTTTATACTCTCGCTAAACCCGCAAGAGCGGGAATGGCTAGCCGAGGCAACAGAGGACCCAGACAAACTCTTCACAAGAGAAAAGCTACCACTCCTCGACAAACTTGTTGACCTCAACCTCATCGTAGACACCCTGGCATCTAGAGACCCACAACTCTGGGTCGACCAGCCCCCACCAGAGAAAGACCCACAGCTAGGCATAGGCAGACACATTGCCTGGCAGACGCCCCTACACAGGGAAGCAGTCAAAAAAGCACTAGAAGAATTTGCACGGTGAAAACAGGATATGTTTCCAAATAGCCATGCTGACCCCTAATTAAATGGGGAAATAGACATGAAGTCGGAAAATGAAAGTTGATGCAAGAGGGAAACCCCATTGCATAGAAAGCTGAGTCATTCTCTGGACACTAGACATATAGCATCATCAGATGCAACAGGTTTTTTAAAATGTTGTAATACTTTACAGTATAGGGGTCAAGTGGAGGACTGAAAGAGTAGAATAACGGTAGACCCTGAAATACTGGTCAGAAAACCAATAATCAAGGGCACAAGAATACCTGTAGAGCTCATCCTAGACCTACTCGCAAACGGCTGGACAACCGAGGAAATCCTCGATAACTACCCCCAGCTCAAAAAGGAGGACATAACCGCGGCTTTAAGCGCGCGCACGCGCGATTATAAGTAAACGCGTGGAAAGAGGTAGGTAGGTGGAGGCAAGATGAGGGTAAACTACGACCCAGAAGCAGACATACTATACATAATAATCAGGGAGGGTCCAATAAAGGACACTGTAGAGGCGGACGACGACGTGTTAATTGAGATTGCAGAGGACGGAAACGTGGCTGGAATAGAGATATGGAATGCCTAGAAAAATCTCCTAGAACCAATCGTGAAAGTGTTCTCCGCAAAGATTAGAAAATCTCTTGAAGCAACTACGAGGCAGTAGACAATGGCTGAATTACATAGGAGCTTGTGCAATAGTTGCAGGGGCATGTCTATAGGCAGGTAGGCTTTGGAGAACCCCGTGAAAGATTTGGCTGAATTGCCTTCGCAGAAGCGTTAAAGAATGGATAGCACAGCGCCCCCATAGACGCTTGATGACAAGGAGGTCATAGCCGCACTATCGCTAATATTATACCTCGCCTCGAGCCAAAGATAACTGGTCCACAAAAGACGAGACTTTCTAGAGTATCCCCTTCGCCCCTCTATTCTAACCCGCGAAACGAATTATTCCTTCACATGCTTCTTCGAGTATGTCCGGAGAAAACGCTCTAGGGGCTTAGTGGCCATTCCTGGAGTTTTCTCATTTTTGGCTCGACGAAGACTATCTTGAAGACTAGGGCCCCGATTCTTAGCTTGGCGGCGTAGTCGAGGAGCTCTTTTCTGCCGGACACTGTGTATTCTTTTTCCATTATTTCGGCTATGTCCTCGAGCTCCCTTATGTCGTCCATGGTGAATGTGTCTGGGTCCTTGTTTAGTAGCTCTCTGAGCCTGTTCTCTACCTCTTTAGTGTAGTACTTCGACCTTGAGCCGGGGATCATTCCCCTGAGAGCGACTAGAAGCGTTAACGCCTCAGTCCTGCTTACTACGCCTTTTTCCTCCAGGACCTTCAATAGGAGCTCGTTGAAGCCGAAGATTCCCTTCTCGAGCTTGTCCAGCCTGGTACTTACGCCATCAATTTTACTGTCGACTTCACCAAGCTTGGCTTGCAGGCTCTTTGTTGTGGTCTCGAGAATCCCCAGTCTAGCGTATATATCCTTTACATCCTCCTCGATACCTGCCAGCCTGCTTTCCACGTTCCTTAACCTGGCGTCCATATTTTTCACCGTTGTCTCAACTCCTGTAAGCTTGTTTTCCACGCTCCCTAATCTAGTATTTATCTCCCTTACAGTATTCTCAACATCTGTAAGCCTCTTCTCCATGTTTTCCAACCTAGCTTCGTGGGCTTCCAGCCTTGTCTCCACGCCTTTAAGCCTGGAATCCATGCTCTTCACAGTTGTCTCGAGGCCCGCCAGCCTAGTATCATGGGCATCCAGCCTCGCTTCTACCTCTTTGAACCTAGCGTCAATTTTTCCAAACTGTTTTGCAAGCCAGTATCCTAGGCTGGCTGACGAAGAAGCTATCGAGAGTAGGATAACAGCCATGTTGATTACATCGTCCACGCCACGCCCCCTTAAATTATGGCTCCAAGGCTTATAAGGATTTCACACAGGAGGCCCGCAAAGCTGTAGGCAAATTTTGGCCATACCCTAGCAAAAGTATCGTAAATGAGACGACCCGCAATCTTAACTAGGAAAGGTCCTTGCCGAAAACAACGAATCGCGTTAAGGGAAGGGGCCAATATCTTTAAATTGGAAGGCCCCTGTCTACTTTCTACCAAAAATCTATAAACAAATATACTGAAAGCTGAAGAATCAAGCATTGTCGGTAGCCTTTAATTCAAAATATATGATTCACTAGATAGTGATAAAGGATTATGAGCCTGACGATTCCTAGAAGACTAGCTGAGGATCCCAAGAGGAGAAACCTGGACCCAGAGCCCCTTGTAGTCGATTTTCTAGTCAGTATGCTGGAACCCGACCCCCACGCAGCCGCAGAGTCCCACCTAGAACTAGCTGTGAGATACCTAGAAGAGGGAAAGAATCTCATCGACACGGACCCCGTCCAGGCCAGTGAAAAACTCTACAAGGTCGCGGAGGAGGCCGTCAAGGCGCTCACAACACACTTCAACTTAAAGGATATCCTTGAAGATGTAGAGAAGAGTGGAACCTGGAGCCTCGGGAAGCTCGAGAAGGCCGTTCTAAGCATATCCGACAAGGTGGGCGACTGGTTCAGATCCTCATGGGACACTGCGTGGGCGCTCCACGTCTGGGGCTTCCACGAGGCAAAATTCGACGCCGAAGATGTCAGGAGGAGGTTGCCGAGCATCGATAGAATGGTTACAGAAGCCCAGAGGATCGCCGAAAAGAAGTAGCGCGCGCCAAAAAGGTCTAGAAGCACGGAGCATTAAAGAGCTAGAGGCAAACAGACTCATCCCAGCGAAAAAACCAACAGCCAAAGCACAGCGCTCACTCTCCACAACCACGAGCCAACACCGGGGAGACGTAGAGCTACACGCAAACAAAACGGCCCTCCAGTACAGCGAGTCAACACACGCTTAAGCCTTCCTTATTAGCGCACGCTCTTACGTAAAACACACGTGAAAGCGCTTCAAGAATAGTCCTCCCATGCGAAAATACGCTGATAACACAAACACGTCGCCTACTCTATTATGCTTCCGCATATAACCTCTATACCCAGCTGTCTAGCCCTATCATAAGCCTCCTTATCAACGTTCACGGCGACCAAAAACACCCCGCTCACGCTCTTCGCCAAGTATTTCTCGACAGCCCTCACCTTCTCGTAAAGAGCCTCGACATGGTCCAGCTCAGCCCTAGACTTCACCTCCACCAAGTAGAGCTTCCCATCCCTAACAGAGACATCTATGTCAACAATCCTCCCCCTCACCCCAGTAATGCTCCCATCCCTATCCGTAAACCTCAGCTTTTCCACCTTGCCAGGCTCGATCCCCCTTTTTTCTAGCTCCTCCCTGAATATCTCAAGCACCATCCTCTCAAGATCCTCCCCCCACCCCCTTCCCATGCTCCCAATGGTAACCTCAACCCTCATACTTAACTTGTTGAAGTCCTCCCTAAGCTTCTTCATCTCAGCGTTAAAGTCTCCTCTCAGCTTACTCATCTCGGTGTTGAAGTCTTCCCTAAACTTCTTTATTTCGTTGACTACCTTGTTGAATTTCCTGTCATGCCTCTCCAGCCTCCTCAGGACATCGCCGTACCCAAGCTTCCCGGCTACCATCAGCCTGAACTCCCTATCCTCGTCTAGAAGCCTTAGAAACTCCCCCCTCAGGTTCACACGAAAAAATAGGATCGAGAGATACAAAAACACACCACTGATAGCAACCTTAAACCCTTCCGAAAGTTCCACTCGCCTATCACACCGCCTCAAACATCCAATACTGAAAACAAAGAAAAAGCCCCAACAAATCGGAGACCCCTCACACCTCCATGAATACACATACACCTCAGAGGACCATAATTACCATCAGAAGAGGCTTACATGATAACATCCCTTCCAAGAAAACTCAGCCACATGCAACAAATCAGGCAGAACGTGCCTCTGGGTCGACGAGCCACCACCCGAAAGGAACCTAGACCTCGGCATCGGCAAGCACATAGCCCAGCAAACAACAATACACAGAGAAGCGGTCAAAAAGGCGCTAGAGAATGCTGAGTAAAAAACCTGAAACCGTGCACACAGTGCCTAGAGCCTAGGCGCGCACTATTCCCAGGGACAGTGCCGTGGCTAGTGCTAGGAGGAGTTGCCAGCAGGTTTTTTCTCCTTTTCGTGAGCTCTTAGGCTATCGAGTTGCGTGCTAAAAGCATGGGATGTGAAGAGTCATCCACCTCAGTCATACTTATATATTGACTTACTGTAACATCTTGTTGGGCATGTCTATAGGCAGGCAGCTCTTAGAGGAGCTTAGGAGAGACGAGGAACTTAGGAGGAATTTGGCTGAGGAGCTCCTGCCCGAGGCCCTAAGACACAGAGACCTCAGAAAGGCAATGCTCCTAGCATTATCTAGAGAGATGGCCACAAAGGAGGACATAGAAGAGCTGAAATCCTACGTAGACGCGAGGATCAACGATGTAAATAGGAGGATAAGCGACCTCTACGTCGTCGTCAAGGCATCCCGGGTCGCCATCATAGCTACACTAATCTCAACAATACTTGTACCACTCATACTGAGAATCCTCTTCCACTCCTAACCACCGCTAACACTTATCCCTGCAAATCACATCAGTAAAGCCTAACAACGAAACCAGGCAACCTTCCCAGACCTCCCAACAGTGAATAGCCCCAAATAACAAAAAACTCTAGGCATGCAACGCTCTGCCCAGAGCAAGAACAAGGTGCACTATAGAGAGCAATAAAAGTTTCTATTCAATAATCGTATGGCTATTCGAAGAATTAAAACTTCGCATCATAGAAAAACTCAAAACATTTATTATTATGGCTTAGATATTTTCCCCTATGAAGGGCGTCGTTCTCCACGGGGGCCTAGGCACACGTCTCCGACCCCTAACGCACACAGGGCCCAAACAGCTTCTCCGTATTGCTGGAAAGCCTGTCTCACAGTGGGTCCTAGAAGACCTACGGGAAGCAGGAGTACGGGACGTCGCAATCATACTTGGAAACCTAGCTCCCGAGAGGGTCGTAGAGTACTATGGGGACGGCTCCTGGCTAGGCTTGAACCTCACCTACATCTACCAGGGATACCCCTACGGCCTTGCACACGCAGTATACCTTGCAAGGGACTTCGTGGGTGACGAGCCTTTCGTCGTCTACCTCGGGGACAACGTGATACTCGAGGGCATAACACACTTCGCCAAAAAGTTCGAGGAAACCGATGCAGAGGCAATGGTCCTCCTGACAGAGGTAGAGAACCCCCAGCGCTTCGGCGTAGCCAAGTTCCAGGACGGGAGGCTTGTAGGCTTCATCGAGAAGCCAAAGATACCGCCAAGCACCCTAGCACTCGTCGGCATATACTTCTTTAGGTCCCCAAAGGTCTTCGGGGTCATCGAGTCCCTAAGGCCGAGCTGGAGGGGCGAGCTAGAGATAACAGACGCGCTCCAGGGGCTCATCGATAGGGGACTCAAGGTCGAGTACGGCGTGATCAGGGGCTGGTGGAAAGACACGGG